>CAISJV010000033.1 GCA_903885795.1 uncultured delta proteobacterium
GTCGAGTATGGCGTCGGCGATGGTGGGATCGCCGATTTGTTCGTGCCAGTGCTCAACTGGTAGTTGACTGGTGACGATGGTGGAAGCATTTCCGTGTCTTTCCTCGACAACCTCCAGGAGGTCTCTTCGCTCGGCGTCATTCATAGGGGCGAGGCCAAGATCATCAATCACCAGGACATTTGCCTTGGTGAGCTTATTGATGGTTTTACCGTAGCTGCCGTCTCCCTTGGACAAGGCCATCTGGTAGGAAAATTTTGGAGAACGGATGTAGAAGGCGCGGTATCCTTCCCGGCAGGCCTTGTTGGTCAGGGCGCAGGCGAGGAAGGTCTTTCCCGCCCCGGTGGGACCGGTGATGATGATATTGTGGTGGCGCCTGATCCAGTCGCAGGAGATGAGATTCATCATGACAGACTGGTCGATTCCTCGCGGGGTTTTGTAGTCGATGTCCTCCACACAGGCGTTGAGTTTCATTCGGGCGTTTTTCAGGTAGCGATCCATCCGGTTATTTTCCTTCCAGGTCCATTGTCGATCGACGATGATGCCGAAACGCTCTGTGAAGGAGAGTCTGTCCATATCCGGCTGATTGAGCTGATCGGCAAATGCCTCTGCCATGCCCGTCAGTTTCAGTTCATAGAGTTTGTTTATGGTCTGTTGATTAAGCATGGGTGGCCTCCTTTTGCTGATAATATTCCCGTCCCCGGATGTTGTAATGGATGATCTGTTTTTCGGGAGTTGATGATTCCGGCAGTTCCTGTTTGTCGAGGTTGGTCTTCAGGATCGATTCGACGCTCTTGCAGCTGTAGGCCTTCAGAAATAGAGCGCGGCAGCAAGAAGCTTCCACTCTCTCTGCCGAGTATTGCTTTACCAGCCTCATGATCCCCAAACAGGAGCGGAAGCCCTGCTCCGGATGTTTACGGCTTTCCATGATGCAGGTAACCAGACTCCTGGTGTTGGGGCCGTTTTTACCAGCCCAGTCCATGATCCGGGAAGGGGTCCACTCCAGATATTTCTGATGGGCCTTGGGCATATGTTCTGTCAGTGTGGTGTGTTTATATTTTTCATAACTGCGCGCATGGCTGGCGACGCGACGGTTCTTGAACAATATCTCCACGGTAGTTACCGTCAGCCACACTTCAACCTGTTCTTTTATAAGCTGATACGGGACACTGTAGTAGTGAGCGTCAATCTCGACATGATAGTCGATACTGACCCGGGCCTTCTTACATTCGGCATATACATAGGGACTGGAAGGAAGGGCTTTTAAGGCTGGCCGGTCAATGGTTTCGTAAAGACTCCTCCGGCTGCCGTCCATCTTCTGGAACTTGCGGCTGTTGAGTTCTTGAAGCTTTTCGGCAATGGCCTTGTTCAATTCCTCGATGCTGAAGAAGGTGTGGTTCCGAAGCGCCGCCAAGATCCAGCGTTCCGCCACGAGAACCGCGGACTCCACTTTGGCCTTATCCTTGGGCTTGAGGATGCGGGCGGGGATAATGACCGTATCGTAGTGGCAGGCCAGTTTGTAGTAGGTCGGATTGATGTCAGGTTCGTAGTAGCAGGGCTTGGTCACACCGGTCTTTAAATTGTCCGGAACAATGATCTCCGGGACGCCTTCGAAGAAATTGAGAGCCCGAACATTGGCCTCGATCCAAGAGGGAAGATCCTGAGAAAAACTTGCCCAGGCAAACGTATAGTTGCTGGCGCCCAGGGTGGCAAGGAAGAGATATGCGCTGTTGGCTTTCCCTGTTGCCGGATCCGTCACCAGAATAGTCTGACCGGCGTAATCGACAAAAAGCTTCTCTCCTGCCCGGTGGGTTTGACGAAGGCAGACATCCAGCTTAGCGCGCCAGTGGCGATAAAAGAGACAGTATTGGCTGTATTGATATCCATCCGGGTTGGCTGCTCTGTATTCAAGCCACAGGAGGCGGAGCGTAACTGACTTGCGACTCAACTCCTTGTGGACATACTCCATGTCGGGTAGACCACGCTTTTCGGACGACTCTGTCGGAGGGGACGGAAACAGGAGGGCCTCCAATCGGCCGTCGTCGAGATCTGGCGCCAGCGGCCAACTCAGTCCGGCAACTTGAGCACGTTCCACGTACTCCCTGACCGTACTGCGGGCAATGTTGCAACTTTGGGAAACCAGCTCATTGGAGAACTTTTTATCCCACTTTAATCGTAATACTTCTTTTATGGTGCGCATGGATAACCTTTCTGCCGCCAATGTAACCTCCGGGTTTTTCCGGAAGCTCTAACGGCTTTTATTGGATTTATCCAGCGGCTACTATCCCCTCATCAGGGGGTGGCGGAATGTATCATATTCCCATGGCGGATTCCTTCGGAATCGGGTGGCGGAATGAATCATATTCAGGTGGCGCTTTCAAACATATTCGGGTGGCGGCTTGGATCGGAATACTCA
>CAISJV010000034.1 GCA_903885795.1 uncultured delta proteobacterium
CGGTTGGCGTTGCCATACCCTCCACAATCAGGGAGCTACAAATTGTCAAAGAACCATAAAGTGTAGTGCCAAGAACTTTTTTAGGACATCTATGTGCCCTATATCGCTAAACATATTTTTTCCAACTGTTAAAGACCAGTTTTGCAATATTCATTGCCGCCTACTTTTCCTGTTCTGGATGACTCTGCTGTCAACGGTTACTCTTTGAGCGCTCCGGTGAAGTTATCTGGTACCACTTTGATGGCGGCCGCCTCGTTGCCCATGATGCATTCTATCCTGCCGAAATATTTTGGATATTCGGACCCGATGAAAAACTGCGAGGACAGCACCCTGCCGCTGTAGTAGGCCGCCTCACTGTTTTCCGAGATCATCTTCTGACGCTCCCCGCCCCGCGCATCGCCAAGGAGGGCCTTCATCCTGGGGGTGGTAAGGGTCATGCTCCAGAGGTGCAACCAGGCGAGTACCAGCGGGAACATGGCCTGCTGCAGCGGCGTTGCATTCAACACGAGCGCGAGAAATTTCCCTTCCTGCATCTGCGTCTTCATCATCTGAATGACCTCGTCAAGCTTCTCCATGCCTCTCGCCAGAGGGGCAATATATCTGTCATCGACGATGCCTTTGGCCGCTAAGAGGGTCTCCGCCATGCGCTTTTTCAGAATCGAATAATTATAATGGTCTGGATTCATGAGGATCTTCCGCATCTGGAGGTCAAGGGACTGGATGGCGTTCGTGCCTTCATAGATGGAGAAGACCTTGCTGTCGCGGGCGTACTGCTCCACAGGATAATCCTGGCAGTAGCCGTATCCACCATAGACCTGCATGGCCTCGGCGGTGACCAGCCAGGCGGCGTCGGAGATGCCGGCCTTCACGACAGGGGTGAGGATTTCAATGAGAGCTGCCGCCTCTTTCACCTCTTCCGCCGATGGCGATGACAGGACGATATCCCGGCTGTAGGCGAGGTATAGGGTCAGCATTCGCATCCCCTCCACGGTGCTTTTCATGTAAAGCAGCATGCGCTTCACATCGGGGTGTTCGATAATGGCCACCTTCGGGGCGTCGGGATTAAGCATCTGTGTGATATGGGCGCCCTGAATGCGGTTTCTCGCGTAGGTGACGGCATGCATGTACGCGGCGCTCGACACGGCCTGGGCCTGTATGCCCGTAAAAATACGGGCCTCATTCATGAGCTGGAACATAATCTTCATCCCCTGGCGCTCCCCGCCCAACAGATAGCCCACGCACTTTCCCTGATCGCCGAAATAAAGGGTCGAGGTGGCGTTTCCTCTCAGGCCCATCTTGTGCTCGATGCCCGCACAGAACATGTCGTTGGGCTCTCCGAGAGAGCCGTCTTCGTTCACCCGCACCTTGGGGACAATGAAGAGCGATAACCCTTTGGTTCCCTCCGGATCGCCCTCAATTCTCGCCAGCACCGGATGGATGATGTTCGGGGTTAAATCGTGTTCGCCGTTGCTGATAAAGATCTTCTGTCCGGTGATGAGGTAGGTGCCGTCGCTCCGCCGAACAGCCTTTGTCTTGAGCGCCCCCACATCGGAGCCGGCGCCCGGTTCGGTAAGGCACATGGTCCCGCACCATTCCCCAGCGATCATCTTGTGGAGGAACATCCGCTTCAATTCCTCGGACCCGTAAACCATCAGGAGGTGTGACGTGCCCATAAGCGTGGAGCAGTACATGGCCAGCGACGTGTTGCCCGCATTAAAATACTCCTGGGCGGCAAAGCTGACGGTGACGGGTATGCCCATTCCCCCCTCTTCCGGTGGAAAGGCAAGGTTGTGAAAGCCGGCCTCTGCGAAAGCCCTGAATCCCCGGTGAAAGGATTCCGGCACCGTCACCGCATGAGTATCGGCATTGTACGTCAATCCGATCTTGTCGCCTTCGGCGTTTGACACATAAAACCGCTCCACGGCAATTTTTTCCGCGAGACTCAGCGTATCCTCATACAGCTCCCGGTCCTGTCCGGCAAAGCGTTCGTATCTGCTGATCTTGTCAATCTCCAGCATTTCAAAAGCAACAAATCGGACATCGCGCGAATCGACTAAGGGATTTAATGACATCAAGACCTCCTCTGAATTGATAAGATATTGCTTTTTGACGCTCGGAGTATAAAATGAGGATGTTTGTGTGTCAATGCAATATTGGCCACAGATTACCATTTGGAAAGGTGGATGTCCGTCAAAATTACCGGATGCCCGTTGACTCATATTAAAATCTTACCCGAGGAGGAGAGATAGGAGGTAACGGGGCAAAATGGGAGATGCAGGGCCGGAACACAAGGGGGAGGATTTCCCACATTCGCGATATGGAACCTCAATCAAGATTTATTATGCAGGCGTTTTCCGTCATGATTATTAATATTGTCATGTGGGTGCTATTTCGGGGGAATGTTTGTTGGGGTCTCAACGAGTACTGATGCGGCCCGCAGAAAAGATCGTTTTACCCTCTTTCCCATCGTAATGAAGCGTCCGGCAAAGTTGGAAATGCGCCTGTTCAGGGGAAGAGAAGCATAGATTTCCCCCAGAACCTTGAGGGTCGCCTCCTCTCCAGCCCGGATAAGATTTCCAGACTGGCTGAAGTCCATCCAGTGGAGCCCCCCCACTTCGGGCCGGATAATAACATCCGCATCCTTCAGTTCCACGGTTTCAAGTTTGTTCGCCGTAATTTCCCCGGCACGATAGAAAATATCCTGCGCTGTCCCCATGCTCCCGGAAGATGGAAGGTCACGATCCACCATGACGGCGATCACAACGTCAGCTCCAGCCTCACGCGCCGCATGGACGGGAACAAGGCTCGTAATGCCGCCGTCGGCCAGGAGCCACTCTCCCAGTCGGACCGGTTCGACCGCCCCCGGTATAGCGCAGCTTGCTAGCACGGCCGGTCGGAGTGGTCCCTCGGAAAAAACAATCTGCCTGCCGGTGATCAGGTCCGTGGTCACGACACGGAAGGGGATACGGGTCTCGCGTATGTCCATCTCGGGAAGAAAATAGCTGATCAGGGACTGAAAATCCCCGGAGGGGAGTACAAACGGCCGGAATAAGGACCGGATCATATAATAGCGGCTCATGACGAACGACTGCGCCTCCCTGAAACGACCCCGCTGCGCTGGTGAAACGGTCAGGCCGATGGACTTGAGCGCAGTGGAATCGAATTCGGGACTGCGAAGGTAAGTTTCAACTTTGGCCTGAACTTCCCTAGGAGATTGACCGCTGGCATAAGCGCCGCCAATCAGTGCGCCAGCGCTTGTTCCCACAATTAGGTCAATATCAATGGCCTCCTGTTCCAAGACCTTAAGGACGCCGATATGGGAAATGCCACGGATACCACCACCGCCTAGGACAAGTCCTACTATTTTACGATCGCTTTTCATCGTTCATCTCTTGCCACTTCCCCAATCAAAATTCATAAGTAGACGATTCCTATTACCGATACCGATACCCTATGTCAATCTAAGATCCCGCCAGGAAACATCAGGTGACTGGCAAGCACCCCTCAAGACATGAAGGCAGGGTAATAGGGCAATAGCCCTTGTAGCAACCGGGGGTGGGTCGAAAAAGGATGATAGTTTTACAACAGACGGGGCACCGGAATGACCGATACCCCGTGTTCCATACAAATCCGCTGCTCCAATAATTATTCACGTCCAAAAGGCGGCGGAGCATAGCCGGCATTGTCCCACAAACGGTTGTATGGCTTGGAGTGCGGCCGACTGTAATTGATGATCCCAAGCTTACAGAGAGTGCTTCGCCATTCATACTTGACGTACAGGTTTTCCATCGCAAGGGGTTCCGGGTCAAAGGCCACGGTATAAGAAGGGGAGTATTCGGTTCTACCGTAACCGGTGCCAGCGGAACGGTCCGACATCTCTGCCTTGGCTGCCGACTTCTTTTGATCATGCATGCCCATACCCGACGGGGCAGAGGGAGCGGCTGTAGATTCCTGGCTACGATACTGTACCGGCGGCTCATTACGCTGAATCTCAGGGTAGACCGCCACCGCAATCACCCCCATAGCAGTGCGGTCTCCGAAGGCTGCTGCGTAGGAATCCGGTATCTCGGTGAAGTAGAAGCGGTTTATCCGATTCTGCCCGGTGCGCCAACCAGCGTATTCATAGCTGGCGTATGGCTCAAGGATGTACATCCGTTCACTGTTTTTCAACCACGATTTCTGTCCTGACACGATGTTCCGGCCATCCACCGCGATTACAATCCCTACCCGACGGGGCAGCTTGTTGCGAACCACGATCTTGTAGTGATCTCCCTTGACCGCTTCGGCATAAACCTTTTTGGTCGGGTAGCGAGCTGAGACCGGATAAAGGGGCAGCTCTGTGCCTGTATCGTTGATGATTCGCATCTCGACACTGTCACCGATACTGCCTGCCCAAAGTTGTGTTACGCTGATAAGCACTGCCAGAATGACTGCTGCAAACGTTTTCATGACATCCTCCTGTCTTATGTTTTTGGCTTTTAGGAAGCCTTTGCAACGTTAGACATGAAGACTTGGGAAAAAGTTCCTGAAAATTTTAGGGCTCGTATAAATCTACCAATCAGAAAGCTACAAATACCCCCGATTTTCAGAAAAATCAACCTCCCGAATATGAATGTTTCAATCGCGATTCAGCGAAATCAGATGATTTCCCCTTTATTGCCTTAGTAATTGAAGAGATCGACTGCTACTCATAAAATAATGAACTGCACTGGACCTTGTGTCCATCTCCTAAGCAATACATTTCCCATTTGAATAACTTGATCAACTCTTTGAGGTCGTTCTATACTTACATAATACCCCCAGTTGTGGAAAAACGATGCTGGAAATGGTAAGAGTTAAAAGATGGATAATTTATCTGCTCGAAAATAATGGATATTTACATCCAGAAAGCTTTACTAAATTGGCTCAAAAACATTCTCAAATATTTGGTCTGATTTTTCGGACCCTGCGTTATCGTAACTATCGCCTGTTCTTTGCTGGTCAATGCATTTCCCTGATTGGTACCTGGATGCAGCAGATCGCTTTGAGTTGGCTTGTCTATCGGTTGACGGACTCGGTCTTTCTTCTTGGGATCGTTGGTTTTGCCGTTCAATTTCCCATTTTCCTCTTTTCACCTCTAGCTGGTGTTTTCTCAGATCGTTGGAACCGCCATCGAACCCTGGTTCTGACCCAAGCCCTGTCCATGCTACAGGCGTTGACGTTAGCAGTGCTTGTCCTGACCGGTACGATCGCCATTTGGCATATCATTCTGTTAGGCCTGTTTCTTGGCTGTGTTAATGCGCTCGATATTCCCACACGTCAGTCATTTGTTATTCATATGATCGAAGACAAAAAAGATTTAGGTAACGCTATCGCCTTAAACTCCGCCATTTTCAACGGGGCAAGATTCGTTGGTCCTTCCTTAGCGGGCGTTTTAATTGCCGTTGTCGGAGAAGGAATATGTTTTCTGCTCAACGGGATAAGCTATATAGCTGTGATTGCCGCTCTGCTTTCCATGAATGCCTCACGGCTTGCTCCGGAGAAAAAGAGCACAAACATCTTTCATGAACTAAAGGAAGGATTAAATTATGCCTTTGATTTCAAGCCCATCCGGTTTATCCTCCTCTTACTTGCCTTAACGAGTTTCATGGGTGTTCCTTACGTCGTCCTGATGCCTGCTTTTGCCAGAGACATTTTACATGGCGGTCCCCACACCCTCGGCTTCCTAATGTCGGCAGCCGGTGCCGGCGCTCTGATGGGCTCGATCTATCTTGCGGCCCGGAAATCAATCCTTGGTTTAGGAAGAATCATTCCTCTTTCATCAGGCATCTTCGGTGCGGGCTTGATTGGTCTTTCACTTTCTCCTGTTTTTTGGCTTTCGCTACTGTTGATGGCCATCATCGGCTTCGGCATCATGGTCCATGTAGCATCCAGCAATACATTGTTACAGACCATCGTGGAGGACAATAAGCGGGGGCGGGTGATGAGCTTCTTTGCGGTCTCAATTATAGGGATGGCACCTTTGGGAAGTTTAATGGCCGGGACATTGGCCGGAATGATAGGTATTACGACTACAATTATGTTCGGAGGAATCTGTTGTATTGTTGGCGCGATCTTCTTTGCGAGAAAACTCTCTCTATTAAGATCTATTATCCGACCAATTTATGCGGATAAGGGCATCATCAACCCCGATTAAAGTAATTGTTTATGACTATCGCCTTCCCTTTAAAAGGCTTCCTTTCAGCCGTAGAGTTTCTTTACAATCCAGGCGATCTTTTGCCCCAATGCCTGAGCACTCTGAATACCTTCTTCATCCTTTTCCACCTCTCCCTTATCTCTGGCAACACTCATTGCCCGGCCAGCGATGATAAGCTCGTTGCTGAGGAAGAAATGGTTCATGGTTTCGATTGTATGTAATCCTCCGGTGCGACGGAAACATGATAGGGCTGCCCCAACTTTGTTCTTATACATCCTCCCATTTGCCAATCCAACAAAGCCTGCCCGGTCGATCAAGGCCTTCATTTCCGCTGTTACATCCTGAAAATAGGAAGGAGATCCCAAAACAATACCCTGAGCTGTTGTCATCTTTTCGATGCACTCATTTGCCGAATCGTTCTTAATGGCACAACGCTGGTCCTGATTCTCGAAACACTTGTAGCAGGCAATACACCCGTGAATCGATTTTTCCGAGAGCTGAACGAGTTCCGTTTCAATGCCCTCTTTATGGATTTCCCGTAAAAGATAACCTATCAGTGAAGTGGTGTTGCCGTCTTTCCTTGGACTGCCGTTGAAGGCGATAACTCTCATATCCTTACTTCTCTACTCTCCCTTAAATACTGCATCTCTGCGTTCGACAAAGGACAGAATTCCTTCTTGCATATCCTCGCTTTTCATGACCTCTGCCATATTCCGATAGATTATTGCTTTGGCGGCTTTTTCACCCTGAAGGGCAGCCACTCGGCAGGATTTTAAAGCATTGCAGACACCCAGTGGAGCAGCAGTCGCCACACGCCTAGCAAGCTCTAATGCTTTTTCGAACTGTTGTCCCGGCTCAGTAAGATGTTGAACCAGCCCTAAACGGTAGGCCTCCTGTGCGCTCATTTCGTCGCCGGTCAACATATAACGTTGGGCGTTTCCCCATCCGATCTCTTTGGGTAACCTGAGAGTTGCACCGCCGCCGGGGAAAAATCCACGGCGTACCTCCAGCATACCAAACCGGGTATCCGTAGCTGCCACGCGAATATCCGTATTGAGCATTATCTCAAAGCCCCAAGTATAGCAATATCCCTGAACGGCCATGATAATGGGTTTGCAGCAGCGGGCATTGCTCATCATATAAAAAGGATGATTTTCCCTTTATTACCTTGTATTTGAAGTAATTAACTGCAATTCATAAAATAATGACATTGATCGGACCTTGTGTCTCTACAAAGCAACGGTCAAGACAATAATGTCACAGAAAACTCTGCACAAAATATAGTCGTTATTGTCGATCGACTTCGCCCATCAGGAATTAATCCAAAAATGGCGCTGCGCGAGACCAGTCAGTATCGTAGGCAAACTGGTGCAGGCGGGCAAAGCCGACATGCTTCATCGTTGCGCTATGTTCGTGGCGTGCCCAAGAGAACCGAACAGTCATGATTTGCCAAGCGGTGGGAGGCAGGGACGGATCAAAAAAATCGGGGTTGTAGGCGATCAGCGCAGTGGCCTTCTCCTGGCCGGCGGGAACGAGGTCGGACATAATCAGGTCATCAGCGTTTCTTTGAAACCAGGCCTGCGAGGCCCGCTCACCGGGCGACATCGCTGCAAGCTCCGCTTGAAGGTTTGCAAGGCGAAGCTGCATGGGGTCCTCCGTCTGGCGAATTTTGGCGAGCATTTCGGATGACTGTCGGGCACCTTTTTCAGCCGCGGCCTCGGTTAACAGAAGTTGCGCTCTGAGCGCTTCGGCGCGATCGGGATAAAGCTTCTTGGCATCTTGGTAAATCCGCTCGTAGTCCTGTGCACGCTGTCCCTTTTCCTTCAGGAACTTCTCGTAGGGATCACCGGCGTCTGCAATTTGCTTCTGTGACTTGACGATTTCCACTTGGGAAGTACGAATAAGCGCCTGCAGGTATTGTTCGCGTGTCACCGGTATCCAGTATGGCCGCTTGCTGCGCGTGATGATGAGATGCTCGTGGTAGAGCGGGAAGCCGCCCAACTCACCCGTCTTCGCGGGAGCGAAGAGGATGTAGCGTCCATCCGGCAGGGAAAGTCTTCCAAACTGGTAGTCGAGGCCGGCTGTTCGTTCGAGGCAATTGATCGAGATCGTAGCATCGGTGTTCGCCTCCCCGCCCCAACTCGGTTTTCCGCCTGTGTCGAAGAAATAGTAGAAAAGCAGGTCAATTTCCACCTGGCGCGCCTTGCTGGGACAGTGCTTATCATCGCAAGCATAAGCGCCTTCGAAGAAGCGGGCGTTGGCGCGGGCCTGAAACCCTCGTGGCGGGCTGAAAAGCGGAGTCTGGTGGATCAGCTCGGCGAAACGCTTGACCTTCTGTGTGAAGGCCTGTGTATCGGCGGGAGAAGTCCTGATATCCTCTGGCAGCCATTTCCAGTCGGTTGTCAGCGCCCATGTGCCGGGCATATCGGGGTAGAAGCCATCTGCAGCGAGCCCTGTCGATGCAAAGCCGATAAACAGCAGAGCAATCATCGCGCTCCCTATCGCGAGGTAATGAACGAGGACCCGGCATAAAGAGCGACGTTTATTCGACATGGGCATGGATGGATACATCCTTGATCATCACAACATAGTAATAGTATTACTTACTTCTTAACTATCTCAACGCGGCGGTTCTTGGCCTTCCCCTCTTCCGAACGATTATCCGCAAGCGGCTTCTCCTGCCCCCAGCCGAGCGCCGTCAGTCTGTTCGCGGCGATCCCTTTTTTGACAGTTGCGTTCATGACTGATTTGGCCCTCTGTGTGGAGAGAGTCTTGTTACTCTGAGGAGTTCCGGTGTTATCGGTGTGGCCCTCGATACTTACCTTGAGCTCCGGATGAGCTTGGAGAAGCGCCGCTATTTGTTCAATGATCGCCTGAGACTCGGGTTTGATGTTGGACTTGCCGGTGTCGAAATTGATATAAAGGGCTATGAAGCCGTCTTTATCCAGTGCACTGTACATGGCATCTGCGGTTACTTCCTGAGTCATGGGCGCCAGTTCGACAATGACCACCTCATAATTGCGCCCCTCGTTGAAGGCCTCAACTGCGATCCACGCTTCCTTTCCTCCCTTGGTCACTTTGAATGTACCCCGACGACCATCATCTAAAAGAACCGCCCCTCCGATATTTTTTATCGCATTGCCGTAATTGCGGCGGATCTGCAAGAAGCTAGGTTGTGGCGATCCCTCTTGCACATAATATTCGATCTTGGTCATATCCCCTTCCAGAGTTTGACTGCCCTCTTTTAGAAGAAATTCGAAGGAATTGAAACTTTTCTCACAAGAGCTAATATAATAATTATTCATCCGCGAAATCAGAGGATGATCCTTACATCCTTTAGCGTCCTTCTCTTGGCTGGATGCAACCCCAACAGTCAGAAGCGACAGAAACACAATGCTTACCAAGATTCGAGCGATTCTTTTCATGATTATTCTCCCTTTTGATTTTGATAAGTTATTGCTTACGATGGATGGTAGCATAGGGGGACTGTTTTTGCTTGTCAAGGGATATATGGCATTGAAAAACGGGAATTGGCGATGCGATTGGGAAAGGGAGGTGGAGCAACGGCCGCCCTTTTGAAAAATCAGCTCCCTTTTAATCGAGTCATCCGTCAAGAAGGTATTTTTGAGTCCAATTCGGATAAGCTTCTCCAGTTATAATCAGGTCCCTTCAAGCTGAAAACCTTTTTCCCGGAATAATCTTAGGCAGGCATCCACCACATCGGCATCATAAAGAGTCCCTTTATTGTTCTCAATCTCTGTCAGCGCCGCATCTAATCCCAAGGAAGGACGATAAGGCCGGTGGGAGACCATGGCTTCCACCACATCCGCCACGGCGAGGATACGGGCTTCAATGAGAATCTCCGCCCCTTTCAGCTTTCTTGGATAGCCCGAACCATCCATGCGTTCATGGTGCTGATAGACTATCTCTGCCAAGGGCCAGGGCGATTCTACATCCTTCAGCATCTCGAATCCTTTTTTGGCATGTTCCTTAATCAAGCGAAGTTCGAGTTCATGCAGTTTTGTCGGCTTGGACAATATATCCGCTGGGACGGACAGTTTTCCGATGTCATGAATGATACCAGCCATGTGGATGCCGAGGCTCCTAGCCTGAGGGAATCCCAATTCTGTGGCTATGGCGCGGGCAAGATCCGCCGACCGGTTCTGGTGACCGGACGTAGTGGGGTCTCTTGTTTCCACTGCGGACACCAGAACCTGAACAATTGTGCCAAACGATTTCCTGAGACTGTCAAGGGTCTGTTGAAGTTTTTCCTCCGCCCGCCTCCGCTCGGTAATATCCTGGTAGATTGCCTGATACTGCCGTTCACCGTCCCAAAGTATTTCCTTGCGGATGACCTGGAGATGGCGGACTTCACCATTTTTCCTAATGATGGCTATGTTATATTCAGATAATTCATCAACGCCTTGCCGTCTTTTCTCCCTTCTGATCATGAATTCGGCATAACTCTCCGAGGTATAGCGCTTCTCTGTGGCTGTTGTTTTCAATTCCTCAACACTGTCATAGCCATAGAGTTGAAGGAAAGCCCGGTTGGCATAAATCGTTTCACCCTCACCGGTCACGATGCGCTTGCCCAGCGGCGAGTCATCCATCGAACGGCGGAAGTTCTCTTCGGACAGGCGCAGTTCCGCCTCTCCGCGCTTGTGTTCGGTAACGTCGCTCATCGTGGCGCGGCATACGGTGGTGCCGTCGATGTCCTGCGGTATGTTTGCCTCTATGCGCGCCCAGAAGTGGTCGGCGTCGGCGCGCAGCATCCTTAAATCACACACATGTGGCGCCCCCGTTTCAAAGAGCTGTTTGCGGTGTCCATAGTAAATGTCCTGGTCTTCGGGAAGGATAAAATCTGCCAATCGCCGCTTGAACAGGGCGCTTCTTGTCACACACAGCAGGGTAGCGGCGGTGAGATTGGCCTCCATGATCATCCCCTTTTCACTGAGGGTGAAATAGCCGACCGGCGCCAGATCGTAGAGGTCGAAATACCGCGCCCGCGCGGCAACCAGTTCCGCCTGCACCTTGCGCAGCTCCTCGTTCTGCATCTCCAGTTCGATCTGATGGATCTGTAGCTCGTGGAGCATCCGCCGCACTTCGTCAGGGGACAGCGCCTCCAGGTTCTCCACCCTCCCGGCGGCGTTCTCCGAGAATACGAGCTCTGCCCGCTGACGCAGAGTCTGCTCTGAGCCTGTCGACGGAACATCAGCGCCGTCCGGAGCAAACTGTTTATCTTTACTCATTGTATTCATCCCCTTACCATTACTAATTACTTCTCACGACTACCCGTTCCGTCGTCGCAATCGCGTACATCTGCCTGGCCTCATTCACCAAAGCGGTAGCAGTTACTATTACCCCCAGGATCTGACCATCTTTGGCAAGCCGTTGGGTATGATGCGGTTTCAGAATTTTGGCCCTGCTAAGTTGATGCAACCTAACCAGCGCTTCCTCTCGCAGATCTTCCGGGATCCGGTCGTGGACGTTCATCGCCAGCGCCTCGGCTTCACTCCAGCCATAAATCCTCTCTGCTCCCTGGTTCCAGGCGATGATACGGCCATTCAAGTCCTGCACGGTGATGGCATCCTGCGAATCCCGCACGACCACCGACAGCCGGGTCAGTTCATGGGCCTTCCGCAGCGCCTCCTTCAGTTGTTTCATCTCGGTGATATCGAAAAAGTTGATTACCGTGCCTTCGATTGTGTTGTTGACCGTGCGGTAGGGCAGAATACGCATCAGGTACCACTTGCCCTCCGTTGTCTGTACTTCCAGCTCTTGGGGAATCAGCGTGTCCAGTACCATTTTCGAGTCCTCCGACAGACGGTCGTAGCCCCGCAATTTGGTGGTGATGTGGCTCACGTGACGCCCCATATCGCTCAAGATCAGGTTCATAATCTTGGTGGCGGGGGGGGTAAAACGCAGGATGTGCTGCCCTTCATCCACAAAGACGGTGCCGATGCCAGTGCCGGCCAGCAGGTTGTTCATGTCGTTGTTGGCCCGCGAAAGATCCGCATTCTTGGTCTGCATTTCGGTGTTGACCGTGAGCAGCTCCTCGTTGACCGATTGCAACTCTTCCTTGGAGGTCTCCAACTCCTCGTTGGTGGATTGCAATTCTTCGTTCACCGACTGCATCTCCTCGTTTGCGGATTTAAGCTCTTCGGTGGAGCTCTCCAGTTCCTCATGGCTCGTCTGTAGATATTCTTCCTTGGCCCGCAGTTCCTCAGTGAGCGCGGCGACGCGTGCATCGGCATCGGTGCCTGCCGTGGCGTCAGGACTGTCGGCCTGTCCCGCCGTAGCTTTGATAGAGGCGATCGCTTCCTCCAGGATGACCAGATACCGGGACGTCTCCGGCGATGCGGCAGGGTTGGTGGTCACCGGATGGACGGTCAGGTTGACCGCAGCCTGCCCGCCAATGCTTTTGACCGGCAAGCCCGGGCAGCGTACGATCTCTTTTGTCCGCACGGCTTTGTGCAGGGCCGCGGTCAGGTCGTACTGCAATCCCTCGCGGGCCATCTTCAGGATGTTGTTGCTGGGTTCGCCCTGGACCATCTCCAGATACAGGTCGGTGCGGCCGCGGAGGTAGAGTATGTCACCCCGGCTGTTGACGAGGACGCCGGCCGGGGCGACCTGCAAGAGCGCCCGCTCGATCTGCTCGCGCGGCGTCAGATTCTTGAGGACGTCCGTCTTTTCAATGGCCCGCGGGAGCGCCTTATCTATAGCTCTTGTGGTTGCCGCCACGGGCGGGAGAAACCGGCTCGGGGTCGCAAGTTGGGCGCCGTCAATATCATCCTTGCGCCGATAAAGTTTCGAATTGCGGTCCAGCGCGCCAAAGAGGCCCGTAAGCTCGCCCACTGTTTCCGAAGTGCCCAGGAAGAGAAAACCGCCCGGGTTCAGAGCGTAGTGGAAGAAGGAAATGAGTTTCTTCTGCAAGTCCCCGCTAATATAGATCAAGAGGTTGCGGCAACTGATGAGGTCGAGTTTGGAGAAGGGCGGGTCTTTGATCACGTTATGTTCGGAAAAGATCATCATCTCCCGGATGTTTTTGTGGATGCGATAGGCGCCGCCGCCCGGTTCGACCATGAAATATCGCTCTAGCCGTGCCGGCGAGATGTTGCGGGCGATGCCGGTCGGATAGAGGCCCCCTCGGGCCGCGGCAATGGCACGGCTGTCAATGTCGGTGGCAAAGACCGTTACCTGAAAACTCTGCTTCAGCGCCTCCTGACGTTCGGCAAGGAGAATGGCTAAGGAATAGGCCTCTTCGCCCGTGGAACATCCCGGTGACCATATGCGGATCGTGGCGCCGGCAGGCTTGCCGGCAAAGAGTTGCGGGATGACCTTTTCCTCTAGGGTCCTGAAGGCCTCGGGGTCCCGGAAGAAACTGGTCACCCCGATCAACATGTCGCGAAAGAGGGATTCCACTTCCATCGGCGCCTGCTGCAAATACTTGACGTATAAGTCCATCGTATCAATCCGCTGGACAGCCATGCGCCGCTCGATACGGCGGTGGATGGTGGAGGGCTTGTAAGAGGAAAAGTCGTGGCCGGTCCGGGCGCGCAGGAGGACGAAGATCTTTTTCAGCTCGTTTTCATGCTTCGGTCTGGAGGGGGATGGGACCTGGAAGTTGGGCTTTCTGAAGGCACGGGCGACGTAGGCGATTAGCTGGGCGGGCATCTCCGCCGGCGGCAGCTCGTAATCCACCAGGCCGGTGGCGATGGCGCTCCGCGGCATGCCGTCGAACTCTGTGGAGGCTGGGTTCTGCGCTATGACTAAGCCCCCTTCGCCCTTAATGGCCCGCACGCCGAGGGAGCCGTCGCTGCCGGTGCCGGAAAGGATGATGCCGATGGCCTGCTCGTGCCGGTCTCGGGCGAGGGACTGGAAGAAGAAGTCAATGGGCAGACGCTGTCCGCGGGGATTGGACGGTTCAAGCAGTTGGAGGGCGCCGTTCAGACAGGCCATCTCTCGGTTGGGGGGAATGATATAGATGCAGTTGGGCTTCACCACCATCCCCTCCGTGACCTCAAAGACCTGCAAGTGGGTGTAGCGCCGGATCAGCTCGACGAGGATGCTCTTGTGGTCCGGGGCCAGGTGTTGGACCAGGACAAAGGCCATGCCCGGATCGGCGCCAGCGGGTATGCCGGAGAAAAAGGCCTCGAAAGCCGCCAGCCCTCCGGCCGAGGCGCCGATGCCGACGATGGGAAAATCCGCCTGTGCGTGGCTAAACGTGTCTGCCTCCGGCGGCGTCTCAGCCGATGCTTCCGGAGCCGTCGAAACAGACTGTTCCGGGGGCTCAGGAAACAGATTCGAAATCTGTCCCCCAGGTTCCGAGACATGTCCCCCCATGACAGGCGATGCCTCCATGGACTTGGAATCGATGGGTGCATCCCGCACCTTTTCCGGTCCCGGAGCACCCTCCTGCAACGTTCCCTTTTTCTTTCTGGCCATGTGCATCCTCCCGATACTAAAACTAATATCTGTATCGTCAACTATTCGCGAATCCATCTGCATTAAAAAGAATATCGATTTACTCTGCCCATCAAAGGGGCAATTCCACGATAAAGGACGCACCTCCCATATCGTTATTTTCCGCCCGGATATCACCACCGTGCTCAAGGATGATGCTCCTGCAGATAGACAGTCCCAGTCCCGTTCCTTTTCCCGGATCTTTGGTGGTAAAGAAAGGATCAAATATCCGGTTCAGATATCCCGTCGGAATGCCATGACCATTGTCAGCAACAGTCAGATTGACAGAAAAGCGTTGCGAGTAAACCTCCTGACGTTGAACGGTAACAATCAGTCGTTTTGACAGGTTGCTCGTCATCGCCATCGCGTCGCAGGCGTTGAGGATAAGATGTACCATCACCTTCGCCAACCTGTCTCTGGCCATTTTTACGGCCATAGGCTTTGATGGGGGATCGTATTCGATCAGGATATGATCTTCTTCCCGCCGTCGCTTTGTCATTTGCAAACCCACTTCGACGACATGGCGGAGGTCACCGCTGACAAGGATGCCTGGTTGTTGAGAGGATGATTGTTGCAAATCCTGGCTGATTTTCACAATTCTCTGAAGCTGTTCCCGGCAAACCCGCACGTTTCTTCCTGCCGGTTCCGAAAGGCTTTCTTTTTCAATAAATTGGAGTTGTGAGGAGATGATGCTGGCGGGATTAAGGATTTCATGGGAAACGCCGGCGGCTAAGCGTCCAATCGCCGCCTCTTTTCCGAACTGGACTAGCATATCCATGGTTTCCTGCAACTGCTTCACGGTCTCGACAAGCTCCTGTTCCGCCCGCTTGCGCTCGGTGATATCGCTGATAACGGTACGGCACACGGGAGCTCCGTCATCGTCCTTAGCGGCGATCGCTTCCAGCCGCGCCCAGAATACCGTACCATCTTTTTTCAGCAATCGCATTTCCCACGACTGTGGCGCGGCCTTTTCGAAAAGCAGTTTACTGTTCAGGTAGTAGCTATCCTGGTCCTCCTTGAAGATGTAGCGGCTCAAAGGCTTCTGGACAAGATCTCTTCTCGCTACATCCATCAAGTTTGCGGCGGTGAGATTGGCCTCCAGGATCAGTCCCTGCTTGCTCAAGGTGAAATAGCCGACCGGCGCCAGATCGTAGAAGTCGAAATAGCGCGCCCCAGCGGCATCCCGCTCCGCTTGCGCCTGGCGTAGTTCCTCATTCTGCAGCTCCAGCTCGATCTGGTGGACCTCCAGTTCGTGGAGTGCCTGCCGGGTCTCTTCGAGTGATTGGGCCTCCAGGTTTTCAGGCATCCGAAGGGTTTTCTCTCGGACAATCTTCTCTGCCTGCTGACGCAAATCCACTGCCTGCACTGAACGGGTCTCTTTCTTAGTTGTCATGGTCTTGCCCTTTGGATCATTGGTCTGCAATCACAAAAGCAATGACGGCTGCACCGGTTCTGTGTATGGACTGACGTTGATTTGGTATGATGAAAATGATTTGTAAAAACAGTAACTAAGACAGGGGGGGGGGGGGGGGGGTAGCTACTTCCGCAGTGCGGAGGGGGATTATCTAAACGCCTGAAATTATCATGGATTCTCTCAAACATTGACGCCATCCGTGTGATAACTAAGGTCGATAAAATTATGATAATCGGAACCGCTTGTTTATACGCTCAGCTATACCATACGCTAAAATATCCTAAAGTCAATACTATTCGGGGCCGCCAGGTACGGTGCGTATTCCGGACGAAACAAGGTACGGTGTGAGCCGGAATGTGAAAGACCGGCTGGATAAACAGCCGGTCTTCTTTGAAAAATATCGATTTTTTGTACTTGCCATCTTGAGTCTTTACTTGGATATCTTGTAGCCCACCTCTTTCATCAGGTCTTCCACCGTCATCAGATATTTTGCAAGAATCTGCATTTCAAGCAGGCCTGAAGTCAGCCGCTTATCGAGGGCTTCCTTCGAAACGGGCGATTCGCCGAAATACATCTTCAGATCCTTCTTGGCTTCCACCTTCTGTTTTTTGCTAAGCTGAATATGATCCAATCCTACCATCAGCTCAATGGGAGTGTATCCATATTTCATCAGGGCCTGTTCTTCAAAAAGACCTGAGCTGATGTGATGCCGGACATACTCACTTTCGTATGGGGGCTTTCCAAAATACATTTCCAGATCCTTCAACACTTCCTTCTTAGTTTTTTCCGACATCTTTTTCATTACAATTTCCTCCTGTGAGTTTTAGTAATCCAGAAATTTGATAAGCCATTGCCTCAACTTTGTAACACATAGGACAGAAGATCTTGTGTGTCAATAAAATAATGGCCACCTGTATCCCTTGCTTTGCCTTTACAATAACCAGTCCGAACCTATTGTGGGGGCCTCAGTTCTCGAACATTTGTGTCTATATAATTGTTGTAATGCTGGTTCGCAATCATCTCGCCATTTGAAAAGTAAATCCTCCTATCCCCGCCTATCTGTAAGTAAACACCTGCTACGTCAGAAGTTATAACGCCATTGCCATCACGTTTGAAGAATACCTTGAAATCTGATATTTGATTATTTGTTGCGTTAAAATCCTTTACGCCTACAAACTGAAAATATTCATCCCAGAACTTTGCTTGAAACAGGTTCGTTTTATCAGTGCCCGTGTACAAGGCGGAACCCCATGATAATGAACCATTTGCGTAATTCACCACGGGCATTTTATTTTCCTTTAACATCCAATCACTTACGTAGTCAGCAAATGAAACATATACTTCTTTAATCGTATTATTCAGGGCGCTTGAGTTAAGAACTATCGTATAACCTTTTTTACCCTGATCCGGGACGGAGCCGTAATGAAGAGAGCAACCGATGCGGGGATAGTCCGGCGCCGCCGGATCTGACACGAGCCAGACATAGGTTCCCCCCGAGGCGCACTGGTAACGGCTGTCAATGGCAAGAGACGGGCTGTTGCTGTTCAGATAGTGCGTCCGCTCGTCCTGCTCGATATGATAGCGGTTGGAAAGGCACTCCGACTTGCGGCCCTGTTCCAGATAGGCGGCAAGCTGGGGCAGGGCGATGCTCAAGAGCACCCCGATGAGGGCGATCACCACCATCAACTCGACAAGGGTAAAGCCCGCCGGGGATCGCCTTGTTGATATCCACATGAACGTCACCATCGCCGGTTTGGATGATCCGGTCTATTGCCCCTGGATCGATTTTATGGATATTGCATTAGCTTTCTTTTTCCCTACATACGTCATTCAACCCATAACGACCGCATTGAGATTGAACCGAGCGTCACCTTATCTGTGAAAAACCGGACTTGTTCATGACGGTCCTGCAAGGCAAGTATGTAAAGTAAAGGAAGATAGTGCTCATTTGTCGGAATTGACAAGAGGGAGGTTTCCCCCAAGTTTTCATAATTAATGATAGCCTCATGATCACCGGCCAGAATTAACCTTTTGATGGTTTCGTCAAATTCAATTGCCCAATCATATCCTTCATCTTTCCAGGACATCATGGGCAAATTATGGACGATATTACCACTTCCGATAATCAAAACTCCTTGATTGCGCAGCGGCTTCAATTCCTTGCCGAGCAGATAGTGGAATGATGCCTCTTTGGACTGGTCCAGACTAAGCTGGACAACGGGTATATCGGCTTTTGGAAACATCTTGCAAAGGATTGACCACGTACCGTGATCGAGTCCCCATTTTTGATCCAGGCGCACATCTGCGCTGATGATCACTTCTCGAATCATATCGGCCAAATCTAAAGAACCGGGGGCGGGATACTGCATCTCATAAAGGGCTGGTGGAAAGCCGCCAAAGTCATGAATGGTCTTTGGCGCATCCATGGCCGTTACCCCTGTACCATTTGTTTCCCAGTGGGCGGAGATGGAAAGAATTGCCTTCGGTCGGGGCAGTATTTTGCCGGTTTCTATCCAGGCTCGGCTGAATTCATTGTTTTCAATGGCATTCATGGGACTGCCGTGTCCAACAAAAAGGACGGGCATTTTCTCTTCCGAACTCATATGGGAAATATTCATTTTTTCACTTTTCCAGTTGCCCGGACCCTTTTCTTCAATTCAGAACTGGAGGCGGAGGCCGAGGGTGACACTCTGGGCGCTGTAAGCGCTCTGACCAAGCTGGGCCTCGTAATTGAGGTAAGCCAGGACACGATCTGTCCAGTGAACATTGACTCCCGTCCCCACATTGAAATAGTTCCGTTCCGGGGCGACACTCGCGATGGTAAAGGCTGAACTGCCTTGGGCCAGGGCAGCGTTCGTCGCCGGATTCACATTTCCGAACTCGTGCCGGTAGAACCCCCATAGACGCGGCACGAACCTAAGTTTATCTCTCTTCCAATTCCATGACCCCTTGATTCCCGCGCTTCCCTGATACGATTCCGTCGTCTGGCGATCCACCTGAAGATTAAGGGAATCGGCCCCCGACTCGGTGTAACCGTTCACGCCCATCCAGAGATACTGAAAGGTCAGGGAGGGACCGACAGTCCAGGAACCAAAGTTGAAATCATAACCCGTTCCCCCATAAGCCGTTACCTGGCTTCCGGAAGGACTTGACGTGGCCGTCCGGTCAATACCCGGGAAAACGATGCGCCGGCTGTTGTCAAAGTTGTTCCAGCCGTAGCCGGCCTGGGTGTCAATATAAAAATCATTCCGGAAATAGGTGCCATAGAGTCCTAAAGTATAACCGTCTAATTTCACTGTGCTCCCGGCATCATTGATCCAGGATTTGGCCGCATTCATCCCGAAAAGCGCTCCGCAGACAAATTGCTCCGAAAAGCGGTAGTCCGTCCCCAGGGTGAGGCCGCCATTCTTAAAATCATAGCCCCGTTGTTCCGCCGTATCCTTCTGGTCTCCCAGGACAAGATTGCCTCTTACGAAAAACCCCCATTTGGGGTCAGGCGTCACGGGGATCATCCCCTGGAGATCATCACTGTTGCTGGCCAGAAGAAAGGGCTGCCGGGGACCTTGCGGATAAAGAAAGTCCAGGTTTTCCAATCCCTGAAAACTGAACCCCTGAGCTCCCTGACGGAGATCACCGAGGCGGGAG
>CAISJV010000035.1 GCA_903885795.1 uncultured delta proteobacterium
CGGTTGGCGTTGCCATACCCTCCACAATCAGGGAGCTACAAATTGTCAAAGAACCATAAAGTGTAGTGCCAAGAACTTTTTTAGGACATCTATGTGCCCTATATCGCTAAACATATTTTTTCCAACTGTTAAAGACCAGTTAGAGTATATGATGAGGGCGGGAAATTGAGATTTCAGAAAGCGCCGGGGCCTGCGTTTTTTTAAATATGGACTGGGAACCAAATCTGATTACTCTATTCGCTGTGTATTTATTACTCACCTTGATAGCAACAGGAGGATACATTTTATCCATGATTATTGCCAAAAAAAGCGCCAAGCACCACCGTAAATTTGATTATTTAAGTTATATTAACATATTAGACAACAAGCCTTTGTTGGCGTATCCCTTGCAGTCAAAAAATGTGTATACCATAATGTGGGGCATAGCGGTTTAAAGATATTGATAGCTCCAATGGTCTCCCTAGGACATGATATAAAGTTCAGAGTGTCCTTGTAATGATCGGTGGTGATTATGAAATCAGTAAATCGAATTAAGTATTTTCTGATTATTTTACCTATGCTCGCGATAATTTCATTCACTCCAGATATGACTAATGCTGAACAGCGGGTCGTTGTTAAGGATTACATGTATAAAGCCAGTGATATTGATAGCAAAACATCAAGCAGAGCCATTGCTCTTGAGCAGGTAAAACGATCAATATTAGAAGAGGTAGGAACTTTAGTCTATGTAAAGACAGAGGTCTTTAACTATCAACTCGAATCTGATCAGATAAAATCTTTAACAGCGGGCATTGTGGGAATTAAAGTACTTGATGAGAAATGGGATGGCGCATCATATTACATAAAAGCACAAGCAACTGTCGATGATGATAATATTGCAGACAATATTAATACTCTTTTGCAGAACCAGAATCAGGTTGCAGAGATTGATAGCATCAACAAGAAGGTTGATGAACTTTTGGGTGAGATTGAGAAACTGAAAGCAGATATTCAATCTATGCCTGACCAGTCAAACCAGAAACAGGAATATCTTGCACGCTATGACGATTCAATTAAACAGCTCAGGAGTATGGAGCTGGTTCAAGATAGTTACGTGGATATTAATTCCGGCAACTATGAAGCGGCCAAAAGTACACTCAACAGCGCCTATGTCCTCAGTCCCGTTGTAGTTGGTCCTACAGTCTATATAGCTAGAAGCATTGTGTACACCAGGCAAAATCAGTATCAACAAGCCTTCAACAACCTTGATAGATCGCAACGCTTAGATCCAAATATAGCCCATAGAGTGGCGCTAAACAGAGCATTTGTTTATGAAAGGTCTGGAAATAAGGATAAGGCGTTAGAAGAAATCAACAAATCAATACTCTTGAATCCTCGTTTTGCCCCTGCATATCAGCAGAGAGCTTACACATATAAACAGCAAGGATATCTGGATAAAGCACGTGAAAACAGAGTGCTGGCAGAAAAGATTCAAAAACAGGAACGGCAACAAATAGTAAATATCGAGACGAAGAGACAAGAAATAGTTAAAGAAACAAAGGAAAGAGGGGAAAGGATAAAGCAGCAGGACGCACAAAGAGAGCCGGAAAGGACACAAAAGGCGAGGACAGAAGAGAAGAGACAAGAGAAGATTAGACAGCGAGAAGTGAGACAACAGCAGGCAGGGTCACAACAACAGGCGAGACAGCAGCAAAGAAAGCAAGAGGCAAGGAAGCAAAAGCAGGCACGGTCACAGCAGCAACAAGTGAAGCAGAAACAACAAGCACAGCCTGAGACAAGGCAAAATCAACAGGTGAGGCCGCAAAAAGTGAAGCAACAGCAGCAGCAAAGAAAACAAGAGTCAAAGCAACCTCAAAAAAAGCAAGAGACAACGCAACATCAAGGGCAAGAATCCGGAAGGTGAGACGTGATCAAGAGGCAAAAATCATTGATGTTGATAATGTTGGTAACGGTGGCAATGATATCAATATCCTGCACTCAGCATGGGCGTAGTCGGGGGGACGATAAACCGGAGGCATATCAACTGGAGGAATTTCATGTTCTGGGGACAATACCGGATATTCTCTTATTGGACTTTAACCTGACCGAAGACCAGGCATCAAAGATAACCATCCTTAGAGATAACCTGATTCAAGAGATTAAATCTCTTCAAGAGAAGATAAATCTTGAACGGGAAATTCAAAAGAACCAATATGCTGCAGGTCAAATAAGTGGAAAATCAATTAATGAAAGTCCGTCTTCGAACATGCAATTGATTCAAGGAATGATGAATGATAAAAGAACACAATATTTGCAGACCGTTTTTCAAATGCTTACAGCGGAACAAAAGGCTATGTGGAAGCTGACTATGCGGGGCACGGGCAATTCCACCGATAGGCAGATGGGATCTGGTTCGGATAATCAACGTGGTCCCGGCGGAAACAGGGGAGGCCGTCAGAAACCTGGAATATAGTTTTTTGATATGTCTTGCAGAATGAAAAGAATCAGGAAACTTCCCGATCGTTATTCTGCGTCCGCTTCCTGCTTTTGGCCGGGCGCTTTTGACGCAGGCGCTGGACGAGGAATTGTTCGACCGACTCCTGGGACCATTCGCCCTGAAGAACCTCTTTGAGAGTTTCCAGTGGAATCTCCACCCGGGCCGCACTCTTGTGCCCCCCACCGCTGCCATACTTGCCGAAGGCCTTTTCGGCGATGTTGCCGCAATCCTGTCGGTATCCGTCGCCCCGAAAGACAATAATTAACCTGTCTTTGATGACCCCCGCGATCACGACATAGTAGATGTCGGCGATGCGGAGATAGAAATCGGCCACCTGGACGCAGACGTCCGGACTTTCCACCTTTCCCAGGAAGCTGGTAACCCGGTCACGGTAGCGGCGCCGGTGGAAATAGGCGTGTTCAAAATACTTGAGATAACGCTCGGGAATCTGGTTGAGTTCGATACGACGGATGAGCTGCCGGTTTGCCCGGGCGGCAGTGAGATAATAGGCGCCGATATCCTCGAGTATTGAATCCCTTTCAAAATTGTTGGTATCGCTTTTAATACCGTAAAGCAAAGCCGTGTAAAGCATTTTGGGAATACGCACCTTTGCGGCGAGAAGATATTCCGTCATAATCGTGGACAGGGCGCCGTACTGCGGTCGGATGTCAGCCAATTCGGCATGCCAGACCGAGGTGACGGGGTGATGATCGAGGACGATTTGGGGATGAATGGTGTCGCAGATCTTGCCAAAGAATGTCGGTTGGGCATCGACCAGCGCCAGGAGTCGGTACTCCTGGAGGTTGACCTTGTGGAGGAGTTGGATTTCCACTTTCATGGCCCGAATGAATTCCTTGTTCTGCTGACGAAGCACCCCTTCGGTGGCCACGAAGGCAAATTTTTTCAATCCCCCCGTTTGTTTGAAGATTTCCCGCAGGGCCATGGCCGAGGCAACGGCATCGGGATCGGGACTGCCATACATGAGGACCGCCAGGGTGTCATCAGTCCTGGCCATGGATCTGAGCTTGAAAACGTTGAACAGGGTGTCTTCTTTTTTAACAAGCAGGGATTCAATTCTTTTCATAGGCTGACGATGATTTTCCCTTTCTTTCCAACCGTTACTTCGCCAACAATGGCGGCATCCTTCAGACCGGAACGATGAAATTTATCCAGAAGCACGACCGCTTGTCCCGGAGCGACAGACAAGAGAAGGCCGCCGGCCGTCTGAGGATCGAAGAGGATATCCAGTAACCACTCCGGACAGTCAGAGCTTACCTCGATGCGGGACATGCGGAATTGCCGGTTGCGGTGGAGACCTTCGGGAAGGATTCCCATTTCGGCAAGTTCCTGAAGGCCTTCGAAAAAAGGTACCGCTGAGGAGAAGATATGCATTCCTACGTCGCTCTCTTCGATCATTTCGCAGGCATGGCCAAGAAGACCGAAACCGGTGATGTCGGTACAGGCATGTACATCGGTTGTCTCCATAAGGATCTCTGCCGCTCCTTTGTTGAGAGTCGTCATGGCCGTGATGGATTTTGCGATGAGATTGGCAGGGGCCGCGTCGGCCTTGGCGGCGGTGCTCACGATGCCTGTCCCCAAGGCCTTGGTCAGGATAAGCTTATCCCCTGGCCGGGCGCCGCGATTCATGAGCACTTGATCGGGATGGATGACCCCGGTCACGGCGAGGCCGTATTTGGTTTCATCGTCTTCGACACTGTGTCCACCCACGAGGAGGACACCCGCTTCCCGCATCTTGTCAAGGCCGCCGCGCAGGATATCCCGGAGGATGGACACGCCAAGTTTTTTGATGGGGAAACATACTATATTCATTGCCGTCAGGGGTTTTCCCCCCATGGCATAAACATCGCTCAAGGCATTCGTTACGGCGATCTGGCCAAAAGTATAGGGATCATCCACAATGGGAGTAAAAAAATCCACGGTCTGAATAATGGCCAGATCGTCCCGGAGCTTATAGACGCCGGCGTCTTCAGAGTGTTCCATGCCGGTCAGGAGATTGGGATCCGTCATGAAGGGAAGATCTTTCAGGACTTCGTAAAGGTCACCCGGACCTATTTTGCAGGCTCAGCCCGAGCCGTGAACGATTTGGGTCAGGCGGGGCCGGTTTTCTTCAGTCATTAGATATTCCTTTGTTGAATGAGTGTTTGCATATGTTTGGCGGGGGGGATTATCCGCCGAATTTGTGCTGTTGTCAATCAGGAAGATGTGCTTGACGGCTCCGTAAAAAGTCCATATGCTCTGGAGGAGTTTAGGGCGCCAAAAACGATTAAAAAAGGAAATGTTCATGTCAAAAATGATTCGCTATTACAGCACCAATAGGAATCTTTCTCATATTCCAGGTTTTGCACCGTTCCGGGAAGCCGTGTCCTTTCGCGAGGCACTGCTGATGGGGCAGGCCCCCGATGAGGGACTTTTCGTGCCGGATGCGATTCCTTTCTTGTCTATGGCTGAGATTATGTCTTTAAAAGAGAAACCATATGCCGAGGTTGCTTTTCTGGTGGCCGGTCGTTTTCTGTCCGGGGAGATTGACTTTGATAAATTGCGGTGGATAGTTGAAGACGCCTATAACTTTGGCATCCCCCTGGAGCTGGTCACTGACGGCAAGTACGTCATGCGCCTGGATCAGGGACCCACGGCCTCTTTCAAGGATTTTGCCGCCCGGATGATGGCCCGGATGATGAGCATGTTCCGCGATCCTGAGAAGCGTCTCAATGTCCTGGTGGCCACCTCGGGGGATACGGGTAGCGCTGTTGGTGAGGCCTTTAAGGGAGTCCCGGGTATTGATGTCACGATTCTCTATCCCCGGGGTGAGGTCAGCGGACGTCAGAAGAAACAGCTTGATACGATCGGCCAAAATGTCCGGGCGATTTCTGTGGACGGGAAGTTCGACGACTGCCAGGATCTAGTGAAGCAGGCCTTCGCTGATCCTTCCCTGGATAATCTCAACCTGACCTCGGCCAACTCTATAAATTTTGGCCGCATTCTTCCCCAGACGATCTATTATGTCTATGCCTACAGCCAGTTGGCCCTCAAGGGAGAGGAAATCGTTTTTTCAGTACCTTCAGGAAATTTCGGCAACGCCCTGGGCTGTGAATATGCCCGCCGCATGGGGCTGCCGGTAAAGACCCTGGTGATGCCTACCAATGAAAACGATGAATTCCCAAGGTTTTTGGAGACGGGAGACTATGAGAAGGTGTCGCCTTCCCGGGCTTGTCTCTCCAATGCCATGAATGTCGGCCATCCGAGCAATCTGGCACGGTTCTTCGATCTCTTTGGGGGGACGGTAGATCGGAACGGGGTTGTTCATGGATACCCAGACCGTGAGGCGATGCAAAAGCATATTTATTCTGTCAGCATAACCGATGCCGAGACGAAGAAGACCATCAAAAGGATTTACGAAACCTATGGAGTTTTATTGGAACCCCACGGCGCCGTTGGCTGGCGGGGGCTGGAGGATTACCTGGAAAAGCGGGGAGATTTCCCCTTATGCGTTTCCCTCGAGACAGCACATCCGGCGAAATTCCCGGATGAAATAAACGAGCTCCTCGACATCGACCCGGAATTGCCGCAGAGCATGAAAGACGTCGACGCCAGGGAAGGGGAACCGGTATTTCTTGACGCTGATGATGACACCTTCAGGACTTATCTGCGGAGACATCTTAAAGGTTAGCGTTCGGGCTCCATTAGCCCCGCTTGAACCAGTGCCGGCGATTGTGATCCTTGAGTGCCGCCTCCATGGTATCCAGCTTCTTTGACAGCAGGATGCCCCGTTCAATGAAGTAGTTGCCAATACGGGGCTGGATGATTTTCTGGCGGCCCAGCAATACCAGCACCTGGTAAAAGCTCAATAACTCTGTGCGTAATGCGAACTCGCCAAAGAGCTCCCCTCGCTTGCGCTGCCGCATGATGTTTTGAATGTCAAAAGGGCTTAGCCAGCGCAGTTGGCAGGCGATATCGCCAAGACGCGGTCTCTGGATCTTCTGCCAGACCACGGCGTCCCACATCTGCCGCATGGAAATAGCTCCGGAATAATAAAGAAATTGGCCGATGAAGATTTTACGGGAGGGTATTTCCCCCTTGTAGAAATGCTGGCGTTGTGGACACGGAGTTTTAGTCGGGGGGCGATCGGAACGATAGCACGACCCGGGCGGCATTGTCAGTATGTAACGATCGGGTTCCTGAATATAAGAAAAAACCTGTTCGTAAGCGCGGTTGACTTCTTTGAATCGCTCTTCCAGAGTAGCTTCATTCACCCCGATATGATCCGCCCGATCCGGGTGCGTTTCCATGACAAGCTTGCGATACGCCGTCTTTACCCCGGACGGTTGAAGGTAGTCGAGAAATCGCGGCGTAATGTTCGCTTCTGCGCCAAAAAGAATCCGGCACGACTGGAGGAGATGCCTTTCCGGAAGGATGATCCTGGTATTTTTGCCGTTTGTGCTCGTGGAGAGTCCCCTTTACTTATTTTGTCATGACAAATTTCTGTTCCTCTTTAGGAACATACCACTTGATAAAGTTATGGGTGATTCCCTGAGGCGCCGGCTCTATGCCCCGGAAGCGGGCATGGATCATGGGCAGGGCGTCGGGGACATAGAGGAACAAATAGGGCTGTTCCTCGGCGAGGATTTCCTGGATACGATCATAATATCTTTTTCTTTCTTTTTGGTCAAAGACCCCACGAGCCTTTTCAATCAACAGGTCCACCTCCGCGTTTTTGAAGGAAATGAAATTCAGCTCCTCGGGACCCATTTTGCTGGAATGCCACACGTCGTAAATATCAGGATCCTGGGGGATTGTCCAGCCAAGGATTGTCGCATCAAAACGGCGTTTGTTAATGAAATCATTCACAAAGGCCGCCCATTCAAGGACCCTGATCCTGACCTTGATCCCCACGTCGGCAAGTTGTTTTTGGATGATCTCGGCGCATTTGGCCCGGACTTCATTGCCCTGGTTGGTGATGATCTCAAAGGTGAAAGGTTGTCCATCCTTCTCCAGAACGCCGTCCCCATCGGTGTCTTTCCAGCCGGCCGCTGCCAGCAGCGATTTGGCCTGTTGCGGATCGTATTGATAGTTTCGAACCTGGGGGTTATACGCCCATGTTTCCGGTTTATAAGGACCTGTCGCCGCTTTCCCCAGGCCCAAGAGAACGCCCCGGATCATTTCCTCCTTGTTGACGGCATGGGCGATGGCCTGCCGCACCCGTTTGTCTGCAAAAAGAGGGTTCTTGAGATTATAGCCCATGTAAACATAGGAGAAGGAGAGGTAGCGGTACTTGTTGTAATTCTTGCGGAAGAGATTGTTTTCCGTCTGGCGGGTGTACTGCAGGGGCGTCAGCCCCATCTGGTCGATGCCGTTTGCCCGCAGTTCAAGAAACATGGTGGCCGTGTCGGGGATGATTCGCATGATGTATCCATCAATAAAAGGCCGGCCTTCGAAGTAATCCATGTTGGCAACGAGGACGATTTTCTGGCCCGACAGCCATTCCTTGAAACGGTAAGGACCCGTGCCGATGGGATGCCGGGAAAGAGGGGAGGAGGTAATGTTCTTGCCCTCCAGGAGGTGTCTCGGCAGGATTGGGGAGCCCCAGCTCATGAGGGCCGGGGCAAAGGGTTTATCATAGAACACGCTGATGGTGTTATCGTCCAGAATAGCAACTTTTTTAACTTTGAGAAAGTCCCCGGCATAAGCGGTGGGTGTCTTGGGGTCGATGGTAGTTTTATAGGTGAACAAGACGTCCTGCGCCGTAAAGGGGTGACCGTCATGCCACTTGACCCCCTTGCGGAGATGAAAGACGATCACGAGGCCGTCCGGAGAGATCTCCCAGGATTCGGCAAGATCGCCGACAATCTTTAGATCCTTGTCGTATTTCACGAGGCCGTTGTAAACTAGGCTGGCGATCTGGTGGGAGGTGGAGTCGCTGGACAGGATCGGGATGAGGTTGCTGGCGTCGCCAATGGAACCTTCGACGATAATGTCTCCAAATGCCGGTCCAGTTCCCGTAGCGGGGTGCGTCGGCAAATCGGAATTTTGGCTTCCGCATGAGCCAATCAAGGCTACTAAAAGCGTGCACAAAATAAATCTGATGAGAATACGATTGTTGTATCGATCTGCTTTTTCACGTCTCTTCATGGCCGTAAATCCTAATAGATCAGAAGGAGATTTGCAACGGAGAAAATCGAATATGTTGCGAGTTCGTGACATGTCCGGTTTGTAGCACGTAATCTGTCCGGTTCATATAGTCATCTGTAGAGGTGACAGATGAGACCGACAGAGATGCTACAGGAGATCCGGAAGATGAGATTTGAAGAGGTGTATTCGGAG
>CAISJV010000036.1 GCA_903885795.1 uncultured delta proteobacterium
CACGCCTTTGACGTATCCCGCCGTCTGCGGAACAGGAGTAATTGCCATTATCCCGATAATTTCCTTGACCTTAAGACTGCTGATGCCATATTCTTCTCCGGCAAGCGAAAAGGTCAAATACTTCCCCTCTTTGCCTCCCATTGACTTCACCGCCTGATCCATTGTCCTTGCTAACTCAGCCATTTTTCCCTCCTTTTCTATTTTACAGAATTATTGATAATTCCGTGTTGAATATTCTTCTTACGCAGCATAAGGTCATAACCTGATATGGTTGTCAATTGTCAAGTAGAAAAAGGTTTTCCTGTCCACTTTTTTTGTGGCTATGCTGTTCCTTATATACCAGGGTATATGTCGGATCAGAACCTTATGTAGCGACGATTGATCAATCTGATATTCGCGGGTTGGATACCGCAAGACCTGTCTTCATCGCGGAGCTGCCTCTGTCTAAAGCCGGGAGTTCGGTAATAACCTTATCCCACAGGTTATACGAGGGTTCTCCTTACGCGGTTCTGATACCGCAAATACCCTGGATACTGTACTAGCTCATTTTGCCTCCAATGTTATTTAATCTATGCACTCTCCGGGTTATCCACAGCCAAGGTCTCACCGACCGTGGTCTTTTGGCGGAGCATGACGGGCGGGGAGACCTTGGCTGTGGATAACCCCTGCCTGAACCCAAAGACAAAACCAACCCGTTCATTGAAAATAGTTTTTCACCATACTCATCATGCACTTATTGGTACTTGTTTCGCTATTGACCACATAAAGGCAGCAAGCTCTCGCGCTATTGCCGTTACCACCGTATTGTAGTTTTTGCCTGTTGCCGATAGACGCCTGAATCGGGCACAGAGCCTCACCTGGCATTTCCAGGAGATGTCTTTGACTTCTTTGCTTATCCCTTCCTGCCGTTTGAGTAACAGAAGGGAAATCCGTGCCGGGTATCTATATGCTTGCCCGGCTTCCACCAATACCCTGCGGGCGTGGCTATTACCGCACTTGGTAATGGCGCCTTGCCGCTTCTTCTGGCCGCTGGAGTGCTCCGATGGCACAAGCCCCAAAAACGCCATAAGCTTTCCGGGATTTTCAAATCTCGTAAGATCGCCGATCTCCGCTATCATGGTTGATGCTACAATCAAAGAAACACCTCGCAGGGAGTGCAGAGCTTTGACAACGGGTGCAAGCCGCCAGGAGGGAACCAGTATCTCAATCTGTTGGGTGTGCCGCCCCACACGTTTCGTCGTCTCTTCAATAGCATGGATGTATTCCTGGAATACAACCTGTTGCGCGGGGGTCGGCATCTTTTGGTCGGCAAGCCACCGGAAATGTGCTGGTGTCCAAGCGGTTCTACCTTGATACCTGAAACCAAGTCGAAGCAGAAAGCCGCCTAACTGTTGACGGGACACCCTCTGGGCTTTAAGGGCATCTTCCCGTGCACGGGTAAGGTCTCGCATGGCTTCGTCTTCCGCATGAGGCACGAACACGTAGGTCAATTCCCCTGCGCGGTGAAGTCGGGCCAGCATCATGGCATCGCGACGATCTGTCTTGATCCGCTCAGATGGTTTCTTACCGATATGGGACGGGGAAGCCACGGCACAGGCATACCCTTTGTCTGTCAAAGAACGAAATATGTCATAACCACAGGGACCAGCTTCGTATACAAAGTGGAGCTCCCCTGAGGTTGATGCCAGCTTTTTAACCACACGATTAAGATCGTCAAGGGTGCCACCGATTGCTCCATAATACCGAACGTCGCCATTTCGGTCTCCATCCGCTAATGCAACATTAATAGAATCTTTGTGGACATCTAAACCAACAAATGTGATATACTTCTTCATAACCTGCCTCCTTGGTTGTGGCTCTGCGCCATAGTATTTTTCTTCTCTATAGCATAATCCACGTTTGCAAGGTTGGCAGGCCTTTTATCAGCATCTTGTCAGATGACAACCATTATGTCTAACCCCTTTTTAGTTGATTGTTCTCTCAAAATAATTTCTCCCTATATTGCTGATTATATTATGCTTTCTTTATCATTCTATTGTACTGGGTGTCAATAAATCCTTGACTTTATTGTATTGAAGTATTATGAAATTTTAAAATTATTACAATATATTGATTGTGTTCTAGAAGATGGATGGTCTGTGGCGAAAGTGCTGCAGGGGAATTTTAACAGGAAATAAATGGAGGGATTTATGAAGAAGATGAAGGTGTGTATTGTTGCGGTCTTGGCGTTATGTCTGGTTGCGTCTTTTGCCTATGCCCAAGAGAGAGGTACGAAGGCGGAAGCCAAGGCTTTGCTCCAAAAGGCTGTGGCGTTGATCAAGGCGGAAGGTCCGGATAAGGCCTATCCGCAGTTGCAGGATCCCAAGGGTAAATTTGTAGTGAAGGATCTTTATGTCTATGTTGCTACGCTGGATCAAGCCCTTGTAAAGGTTCATCCCTTTATGCCCGCGATGATCGGGAAAAGCTGGTTGAGTTTGAAAGATGCAGACGGCAAAGAATTTGTCAAGGAGCTAATTGAAGGCGGCAAGAATAAAGGCAACGGCATCGTCGATTACAAATGGACAAATCCCACGACCAAGAAGGTGGATAACAAGTCGGCCTTCTACGAGAGAGTTGGGGATTCCGTAGCTGTCTGCGGGTTTTATAAATAACTATAGGTCTTTCGCACCAGGCATTGCTTCTGTAAATGCATTGGGGATGCCTGGTGCTTTTTTTATTATTATTTAGAAAATCATAATTTAGATGGTCAGATGCACAAGGATGGGTATTTGACTTGCTGATTACTGTGAGGATATCATGATACAGTTTCTGAGAAACTTGAAAATGTCCATAAAAATGCTGCTGGCGCCTGGTGTAATCACTGTTTTCATGGTGAGTCTAGCCGTGATTGCATTTTTGGGATTGTCCATTCAGAACAGGGCGTTAGATAGCATCTATAACGGTTATTTCAGAGACTACCAAAACATTTCCAAAATCAATATGGATATCGGCACGGCCCATGCGAATCTCTACCGGATCAATACATGGTCAACGGCAGGTTATGCTGCCGACAAGATTGCCAAGCTCGGTGATGCCCAGATCGTAACGATCAAACAGACCATCGAGTTGGTCGATCAGCGGCTTAAATCCGGCGGTATGGATGAGCAGAAGCAGAAGTTATACCAAACAGCCCGCGAACAACTTGTTGTCTATCAGAGTGATGCGGAGAAGGTCCTCGCCATGCAGGGAACGGGCCTAAACCTTTCCACCATAGTTATGGTCGGAGCCGAGGAAAATTTTCAGGTTCTTAGTAAGACCCTGACAGACCTCCTCGCCCTTGAAAATGAAAAGAGCCGAGGCGCCTACCAATCTGCCGTGAATAGCTTTACGGCCGTTATGAGTGCCTTTGTCGTGATTCTGATTGTGGCAGTCGCCTTGTCGCTTTTTATATCCGTCTTTATCAGCCGTATTGTTGTGGCACCGATTAGTGGGATGATCAAGATCCTCGGTCGCGTGGCCGAAGGGGATCTGACGCAGGAGATAGAAGTGCGGTCTCATGACGAGATTGGTGACCTGTGCGAGGGTGTGAATGAGATGCGAGTCAAGATGGGCAACGCTGTCGGCGAGGCCCGGAAGATCTCGAACCTTCTGGCCGATACATCCCATGTTCAGGCCTCGGCGATTGAAGAGACATCCTCATCGATGGAAGAGATGTCTGCCATGACAAAACAGAATGCCATGAATGCCGGTGCGGCCAATACCATGATGCAGCATGACTTTGCTGCGAATTTCAAGACCATTCAGGAACGGATGGCAGTGATGCAGAAGGCCATGAAGGAAACTGTCTCTGCCAGTGTAGAAACAGCGAAGATTATTAAGACCATCGATGAAATCGCCTTTCAGACCAATCTGCTGGCACTTAATGCTGCAGTTGAAGCGGCTCGTGCGGGAGAGGCCGGCGCTGGTTTTGCCATTGTCGCAAGTGAGGTGCGGAATCTGGCGATGCGTTCAACGGAAGCGGCAAAGAATACTCAAGCCCTCATTGATAATTCTACGAAAAAGATCCAGGAGTCAACGGCGATTTACGAGCAGATTATGGAAGGTATGGAGAAAAACGGAGAGATTACGCAAAAAGTATCCGATCTGGTCAGCGAAATATCCGCAGCATCCAATGAGCAGGCTGATGGTATTTCCCAAATCAACGTGGCTATCGTGGAGATGAACAATGTCACTCAGCAGAATGCAGCATCGGCGGAAGAGTTGGCGGCGGTCATGTCCATTTTCAAGGTGGAAAGTGATAATGAAGACGAATTGAAGGGACACAAGGCCGTGCGTACGAAAAAGCTGCAACTAGGTGCTCCCTCAAAGTCGCTGGCTATTAGTAATAGTGCAGACGGGAAACAACGGGAAGTCGGGCCGAATGGCGTCATTCCCATGGATGATGATTTCTAGGGCAATATAGCCTGAGATATACATGTGGCAACGGAATTAATAAAGGGGCGGTTATCCGCCCCTTTTCTGATTGCGAAAATACTATACTCGTATGCGGAGCATTGCAGACAAGTAGTTTCTTCCTAAGCCATCTTTATGGTTGCCATGGAGTAATTGACAAAGAGGTAAAAAGGTTAGGTATCTTGACAATATGGCACAACCGTAACGTATCCAATATCCCGATGCCAGGTATCGTGTCATGAACCGAGGTCGACGCAAGACGCGTATATTTCGAGTAGGAACGAAGGCAACTGGATGTAAAAGAATTTTGCTGGAAGAGAATAAGAGCAAAAGACGGCAGAGGATAACAGCAGTCGAGAAACTGCAAATATATGTCAAGAAGACCCCCCCTTGACTTTTGGATGTCGTTCAGTGGTTTTGTGGATGGGATCTATTCCCGTCCTCGCCAGAGACAGGTTGGGTAACGATAAAATCCCGCCCTTAAATTCCAAATCGAAAATACTTGACTTCTAAATGAATTACGTTACCGGCATCGCCAAATTTTATATATATTCCCTTTCGTGATAGATGTGAAATCTTGATTATATTGAGAGTTTTCTCAGGTTTCTTTAGGTGTAACCAGTTCTTCGCTAATGTATGTTTTTCTTTTTATGGTTTAAGAATAACGCTGAACTATCAGTA
>CAISJV010000037.1 GCA_903885795.1 uncultured delta proteobacterium
TAAGATAATCCCGAAAGCCATTTTTAACAATCAGGGTAATGATGAATTTGAGATGAGAAATGGGCCTTTAAAAGGATCAGGGTATTTGCCGTTGGAGATCAGGCTTTGTCCTATGGAATATGGGAATGACGGCAGAGATTCAATCGCCTATAGGGATGGCGGCGCGAGCCGCAACCGGGATGATGGAAATAAGCGCTAAAGGAATTTATCCGTCATTATGAATTTCATTTCCCATCGTTTCGTTCAAACAATTTTAAAGCTTCATTAAAAAACTCTCCTCATCCGCTCTGAAAATCCTCAATCAACCATATCCTTGTTTCTATTTTATCCTTTACATACATGCACTTGCGATGCTTCCATGTTCACCTCACACGACTTGGCACACTTTGCGCATAGTATAAAGTCAAACGGAAACAAATTAAAAAATAGACATAGGAGGACACAGATCATGAAAAAGACATTAGGAACGATGGTAGCGGCTATGGTGGTTGTTCTTTTAACGGGAACTTTCGCGATGGCAGAATACGCAGCAGCCGGTGTGGCTAACTTCCCTTACTTCCAGCTTGGATGCCTCATTATCGGCGGGATGACCATCATCTCCCTGAAGCACAAGTATGAGAAGATGTACACGGGAGAAGTCGCCGGAGTTTTCGCCCTCTACACAGTGTTGATTGCTCTTTTCACCAATCCGGTCATTGAAGGGATCAAGAATCTGGTTGGCTAAAAGTAGACGAAATTCAACGGCAGTACGGCTCATTAATTAAGATAAGACGAGGAAAGGAGGAACGGGTCATGGCAACACAGCAAAACACACAAAAACCGGTGTATAATCAGTATCAGCACATCATGGTCATCAGCAGCTGGGGATTCGTGATTGCCTTTGCATCCTTCCTCTTCCTGTATCTGGGATTCAAGATTGACCAGTATTTCGGGACGGCGCCCAACTTCATGTTCGGGATGTTCTTCCTGGCCCTCTTCCTGACGATCGGCAGGCTCTATCAGGAAGCTTGGCTGAGACGAAACGAGGTTTGATAATTCTACCGGATAAATAAAGACACGTCTTTTGCCGTCCTGCTTTCATATGCCGAGGCATAGTATTCCATTCACACCGTCTCGGATATTTTCTTACCAGAAACCCCTCTCCATGCAATTTTCAATAAACGCCAAGGATTTATTCTGCCCCTCATGGAAGTATCGATAGAGCTGTTTGCCCACATCGGGGTACAAAGGGCACTCACTTAGTTTAGGTACGGGGACCCAGACAATATCCAGAGAGTGGGTATGATCGGGTCTGACTTTTGGAATGCCATGGACCTCGGTGGCTAAGAAAATGATGTGCAGCGTTTGTGGGTGCCTTTTTGTCCCTGGCGCCTCCCCGATCAGGACGATATCGCTGACCTCAACTTTTACCCCCAGTTCGTTCTTCCATTCACTTTTGACAGCTTCCTGCAGCGGCACATCCCTGTCCACGCCCCCGCCTGGAAGGGCGAAGACTTCTTTCCCTCCATAGACGTACTTCATGCAGAGGATCTCGTTGGCCTGCTCAAAGACTGCGGATACCCGGACTCTCATCGTTCCTCCTTGGCTTTAAATAAACAGTAGTTCACTTCTACTCTGTAGTGCATCCTGCACATTGCAAACAATAGTAAAATCAATGACTAATACTACAAATAATTTTGCAGGAATGCAAATGATCTTTATATGGCTTTTCAGGGTAGGGCGATCTTCAGGGTGCCCCCTCTGCCCAGAATATCGTGTAGATGGATATATCCTTTCAAGGTATTCTCACCATCGGCAACCACCAGGGTGGTGATTTCGTCGCGCTGCATCGATTCGATGGTCTGGGCGAGAGAGATGTTTTCATCGATTGTCTTGGGATTGCGGGTCATGACTTCATCAACGGTTTTATTATGAAAGGAGACGCCTCGTTTGACTAGACGACGGAGATCACCATCGGTAAAAATCCCCAGGAGGGTTTTTCCTTTGTCTATAACAAGGACAAAACCCTTGTTGTTAGCATCCATTTCTTCAATAGCCCTGGTTACCGTTACGCCTGTAAGAACTTTCGGCGTTTGTGCGTAGCCGATTATTACCTCTTTGACCTTTGCCCTCAGACGCATTCCGAGGTTGCCGCCGGGATGAAATTTGTAGAAGTCTTTTTCGTTAAACTTCCTTTTTTCTATCAGGGCCACGGCCAAGGCATCTCCCATGGCGAGGGCGGCGGTGGAGCTTGAGGTCGGGGCCAGACCAAAAGGGCAGGCCTCCCTTTCCACGCCGACATCAATGACAAGATTGCAGGAGCGGGCAAGGGAGGAATTTGTATCGCCGGTTAAGGCAATCAGGTTCGCCCCGATTTCGCGGACGCTCGCCACAATAAGGTTAAGTTCATGGGTTTCGCCGCTGTTGGAGATGGCAATGACAGTGTCATTTTTCGTTACAATCCCGAGATCTCCGTGCATTCCTTCGACAGGATGAAGAAAAATAGCCTGGGTACCCGTGCTTGTCAGGGTGGCGACAATCTTCTTGCCAATCAGGCCGGATTTCCCTATGCCGGTGACAATGACCCGGCCATTGGACTTATAGATCCCATCCACCGCTTTGGTGAAATTGCCGTCCAATTTGTCGATGAGGCCGGAGATGCTTTCGGCCTCGATTTTCAGTACATCCTTGGCAAGTTGTATGGATAAGTCTTTTTTCATAGTGATCAATTCTCGGCATTAATAACCGGGAAGGCGACGCTATCAGAATTTATTTTTTCTGACAAGGAAGTTTTTCCTGTTAATGTTTCATTGACAGCGCAGGACTCCGCATTTATATATGCTTGAAGAGGAGGAATGATGACGGCAAATAGATTTCCCTGGTCCCGGCTCATAGGCGGAATCCTGATTGCCCTGTTCCTCGTGCTCCTGGCGTTCCGTATGGATATATTTACCCTGCGGGCAACAGTGGACAGGCAGTTGGAAAACCCCACCATCATACCCGGGGAGACCAAAGACACGTGGATGAATATCTACCAGCAGAGCCGTAAAATAGGCTACACCCATCGGACCTTCTCTCGTCATGAGCAAGGCTTTGGATTAAAAGAAGAAGTATTTATGAGGATTCAGACGATGGGTGTTGTCCAGGGCCTTTCCCTAAGGACCGAGGGCGTCTTGAATCAGGATATGACCTTGGCTGCTTTTGACTTTGATCTGAAGTCCAACCTTTTTAGTTTTCATGCCATGGGAAAGGTTGATGGGGACCGGATGTCCATTGTCACGAAGGTTGCGGGCGACGAGCGGCATTACGATTTGCCCCTGAAAGGGCAGGTTCAACTCTCCCAGGGCGTATTTGCAAGGGCTCTGCATGCGGATCTGAAACCGGGGCAGCAGCTCATTGTATCCGTGTTCGATCCCATGACGATGGGTTCGCGGCCAGTTCGCCTGTCTTTCGCGGGGGCGGAAACCCTTACGATCATGGGCCGACGCCAGACGCTGAAAAAGTATGCCGTCGATTTCATGGGGTCCCGTCAATATGCCTGGCTAGATCCGGAAGGCGACGTGGTTCGAGAGGAGGGCATTCTGGGGATGGCCCTGGAGAAGACGACCAGGGAGGAGGCCCTTGCGGGTCTGGCCTCAAGTGGGTCGGCTGACCTGACCGATCTGGCCTCCGTAGATGCCCATGTCCAGATTCCCAACCCGTCGGGATTACGGGTGCTTAAGGTAAGACTCTCCAACATCGATGTTGGCTCCCTGATGCTTGCGGGGGGCAGACAAAGCTATGCGCAGGACCTGTTAACAATCACCAGGGAGGTTCGTGGGAAGGTCGGCGAGACCCTGAAAAACCGAGAGACCTACCTTGCTTCGACGCCTTTTATACAGACGTCAAATCACTCCATCCGCACCCAGGCCGAGACGATCGTTTCCAGAGACGATGCGGATGAGGAGAAGGCGCGTAAGATTGTCGTCTGGGTATTCAAAAATATTGAAAAACGCCCGATCCTGTCGGTTTCCAATGCCGTGGAGACCCTGAAGAACCGCGTCGGCGACTGCACGGAACATGCGGTCCTGGTAGCCGCTCTTGCCAGGGCGGCGGGTATTCCCACCCTCATCGAAACCGGTCTTGTCTATCAGCGGGGTCGATTTTACTACCATGCCTGGAATGCCTTCTGGCTGGATAAATGGGGAGGGTGGGTTACAGCCGATGCCGTGATGAATCAGCTTCCCGCCGACGTGACCCATCTGCGCTTCGTGAGGGGAGAGGTGGAAACACAACTTGACCTCATGGGGGTGGTGGGAAAGATCAAACTACAGGTAATAGGGATGTCGCAATGATCGAGCTTAAAGGTATTACCAAATACTATGATAAAACACTCGCAGTAAATAATCTTAATCTTGTTATCCCTAAAGGTGAACTCTTTGGATTCATCGGCCCCAACGGGGCGGGGAAAACAACCACGATCCGCATGATGGGCGGTATTTTGGCCCCCTCCTCAGGTGCCGTAATCATCGACGGTCAATCCCTCGCAGAACACCCGGTGGCGGTCAAAAGAAAGATCGGCTTTATCCCGGACCGGCCGTATCTCTATGAAAAACTGACGGGCTGGGAGTTCATGCGTTTTTCAGCCGATCTCTTCGGGGTCGAGGAAGGGACGTTCGCCTCCAAGGCGGCGGAACTCCTGAATACCTTTTCCCTTTTCAACTGGCGCCAGGAGCTGATCGAGGCCTACTCCCACGGCATGAAACAGCGCCTGATCATTGCGGCAGCCCTCCTCCATGATCCGGAGGTGATCATCGTCGATGAACCCATGGTCGGTCTCGATCCAGGAGCCATACGGATGGTGAAAGACATTCTCCGGTCCTTGGCGGCTCAGGGGACGACGATCTTCATGTCCACCCACACCTTGGTAGTGGCCGAGGACCTCTGTGACCGGATCGGTGTCATTCACAGGGGCGCCCTGATTGCCCTGGGTACTATGGGAGAGCTTAAACAGTCCGTCCGGATGCGGGAAGGGGATCTCGAAGATATTTTTTTACGACTGACCGCTGAGGGGGGTATGGAATGAAGGTGGTCCTCACCCTAATGAAGCCGCGGCTCTGGGCTTTTTTGAACGGCAGGATCTCCCGGACGGCCTGGGACAGCCGGGCGAGGCTTTATTTTTTCAGCGTCATCGGTTTCGTCTTCTGGTTTGGAATCTTCATGATGTTTTACCGGGTCCTGACCTATTTCAAGGGCGTCGAAGGGTTTGGCGATATCCTGGCGGCGAAGCTCATGTCCATGGTGGTGATGACCTTTTTTACCCTCCTCCTCTTCAGCAGCGTCATTGTGACACTCTCGAAGTTATACATCAGCCGGGACCTCCCCCTTGTTCATTCCCTCCCCGTCACGACGGGGCAGATCTTCCTTGCCCGCTGGCTGGAGAGCCTTATCGACAGCTCCTGGATGGTGATCATTTTCAGCCTGCCCATCCTTCTTTCCTACGGTATGGTTTTCAAGGCCGGGATTTTTTTCTACGGGATGTCGTTCTTGTCGATTTTTTCTCTCTGTCTCGTGGCCTCAGGATTGAGCACCATGGCCGTGATGGGGGCGGCGACGATCCTGCCGGCCGGGCGGATTCGCACCATCTCGGTCTTCTTCGGGGTGCTGCTGATCCTGGTTGTGGTCATTGCCGTGCGGATGATGCGGCCGGAACAGCTTGTCAACCCCGAGGCCTTCAACTCCGTGGCTGTTTACCTCCAATCCCTGGAGACCACCGGATCGCCACTGCTCCCCACGACCTGGATCTATGACAGCATTCAGGCCAGCCTCCTGGGAAGGATGGGGGAGGCATTCTTTAATCTTGCCCTGTCCGTCAGCGGCGGTATGGCCCTCCTTTTTGTGAATGTGTGGATTTCGGAGAGGTGGTATTTTCGCGGCTATTCCCAAGCCCAGACAACGCCGGCCAGCATTTTTGACTCCTCCCCGGCGGGGAAGGGGTGGGATGGACTTCTAGCGTTTCTCCCGGCCCCGGTAAAGGCACTGGCCGTCAAGGAGATCAAGACCTTCTTCCGGGATCAGACCCAGTGGCCCCAGTTGTTTCTCCTCCTCGCACTGATCGTCGTGTATCTTTACAATTTTTCGGTCCTACCCCTCGACCGGACGCCGATAAAAACCGTTTACCTGCAGAATCTCTTTTCTTTCCTGAACATGGGGCTGGCGACATTTGTTCTGACGGCCATCGCGGCGCGCTTTGTTTTCCCGGCGGTAAGCCTGGAGGGACAGTCCTTCTGGATCGTCCGCTCCTCCCCGGTGTCCATCCGCACCTTCCTGTGGATAAAGTTTTTCATCTATTATCTTCCCCTGGTAATTCTTAGTGAGGTACTGATTGTGGTCTCCAACTTCCTCCTTGATGTGACCCCTTTCATGATGGCCCTTTCCGTGATAACTGTTTTTTTAATGGTTCCGGGAATTGTGGCCTTGGGGATCGGCTTCGGGGCGGCGTATCCCGATTTCACATCGGAAAACCCCACCCAGACGGTAACCAGCTTCGGGGGACTCCTGTATATGACCATCTGCGCAGGATTTATTGCCCTCGTCATCGTTCTTGAGGCGGGGCCGGTATATGCCGTTTTTATGGCCGGGATCAGGGGTCAGGGCCTGGATGTGCTGCAATGGTTCTGGCTAGTCGGCTCCTTTTGTCTGGTCCTCATGCTATGTGCCTTGACAGTGGTGGTTCCCATGAAGATGGGGGAGAAGCGTCTAAGGAGATGAAAACTATGGATAATTGCGGACTCTGTGGTAACAAAAAGAAGAATTCGGTCATTCATGAAACATCAGGAAGAAGCGCCAAAAGACTTGTGCCGAAAGAGGAATGCAGGAAAGGGGCTGATTAGATGTCAACTATAGAAATTATTAAAAGACGTTCTTCATGCCGAACGTATAGCGATAAAGGCATTGATCAAGACAAACTGGATGAACTGAGAAAATTTCTTGCCGACAATACCGACTCACCCTTTGGCAGCAGGATCCGCTTCCAGCTTCTTGATTTTACTACCGAGACGGAAGCATCAGAGATAAAGGCGCCCGGCACCTACGGCGTCATCAAAGGTGCAAAATATTTCATAGCTGGAGCAGTCGGAAATCGGCCGAAATCCATGGAGGATTATGGATACTGCATGGAAAAGAATATTCTGAAAGCAACTGCTATGGAATTAGGAACCTGCTGGCTGGGAGGCACATTCAACAGGAGCGGATTTGGAGAGAAGATGGGGCTTGCCAGTGAAGAATTATTGCCGGCTATCAGCCCTGTAGGGTATTCCGGCAATAAGAGATCCATCATAGATAAACTGTTCAGATTAAGCGCTGGTTCAGATAAAAGAAAATCATGGCATGAACTGTTTTTCAAGGGAAATATCGGGACGCCTCTTCAACAAGATTCATCTTCGCCTTATGAAAAGCCTCTTGAATGTGTAAGGATCGGTCCTTCAGCATCAAATAAGCAGCCATGGCGAATTATCAAGGAGGGTGGAAACCTCCATTTCTGCCTTATTAGGACACCCGGTTATAATGCTGTCTTCGGAGACATCAAGATGCAAAACATTGATATGGGCATTGCTATGTGTCATTTCGAACTGTCGGCAAGAGAGCTTGGATTGAATGGCGATTGGCAGGTTAGCGATCCTCTTATGCAGACAGGAGATACTGAATATATTGTCAGTTGGATCGGCAGCGAATAATGAAAGGAGAATCTCATATGTTTACCAATCGGATGCAACTAACGGTGGTCGCGCTCTTCGTCGCGCTCTTCCTGCTGGTAGGATCGTATTCTGAAGGGCAGGATTTTTCCAAGGTGCAGGTTGAGGCGATAAAAGTTTCCCGTAACGTATATATGGTCACGGGTGCGGGAGGAAACATCGGCATCTCGGCGGGGAAAGACGGTGTATTTATGATTGATGCCTCCTACGCCCCTCTAACAGAAAAAATCAAGGCCGCAGTCGCAACATTCAGCCCTAAACCGACCAAGTTTGTTGTGACCACCCACTGGCATCAGGATCATACCGGCGGCAATGAAAATCTGTCCAGAGAGGGAGCGATCTTGGTGGCTCATGAGAATGTCCGTAAACGGCTTGGATCAGAACAGTTCGTGGAATTTTTTAATAGAAAGATACCACCCATCCCTGAATCAGCATTGCCCATAATCACCTTCAATCAGGACATTTCCTTTCACCTGAACGAAGATGACATTTTTATTTTTCATGTTGCACCAGCCCACACCGACGGAGATGCCATCGTTCACTTCAAACAATCCGGTGTCATTCACACGGGTGATCTCTATTTCAACGGTTTGTACCCTTTTATCGACCTTTCAGCCGGAGGTTCGGTAGATGGCGTTATAGTGGCTGTGAAGCAACTCATCTCCCTTTGTGACAGCAATATGAAGGTAATCCCTGGACATGGACCTCTGTCCGACAAGGACGGATTGGAAGCATACCTAAAGATGCTTGTAACGATAAGGGACAGAATTGCCAACGGGATCAAGGCAGGAAAAACTCTGGACGATATAATCGCCTCCAGACCCACCCGTGACTTCGATCCAATTTGGGGGAAAGGTTTTTTAAAGCCTGAACAGTTTGTAAAGATCGTATATGACAGTCTGGTCAAGAAAAAATAGTTGAGGTGAAGGCGCATTGACAATCTCATGGTTGGTTATTTCTTGCTTTTCTGTTTCTCCATGGATTTCACAAAGGCGTCCTGAATGTCCTTCGTATTGAAAAAGGCTGAATTCCAGGCGGCGACATATTTCAGGCCGTCATCCACAGTGTGATCTTCCATGTAGTTAAGAATCTTCTTTGTCCCTTTGACCGCTGCGGAGGAGTTGTCGGCGATTTCTTCCGCCAGCTTCAGCGCCCCTGCCATCAGGCTTTCCTGATTTTCATAGAGCTCATTGAGGAGGCCCATGCGCAGGCACTCGTCGGCAGTGAAATCACGGCCCGTATAGGCCATCATGCGGGTGTTCCCCTGGCCGATAATCTGGGGCAGGCGGTTCAGGCTCCCCATATCGGCCACGATGGCGATCTTCGTTTCCCGGAGGGAGATGATCGTGTCTTTGGTGGCAAGGCGCAGATCGCAGGCGGACATGAGATCGAGACCGGCTCCGATGCAATGGCGGTGGGCAGCGCCGATATAGATATTCTCCCCGTTTGCCATCCGGCTGAATCCTTCCTGCATCTGGAGGATCAGCTTATGAAACTCTCCCCTTTTATCCGGTGTGGCCCCCTGAATGATCTCCGAGAAGGCGGTAAAAAAATCGAAGACATCGATGCCGACACTGAAAGATTTGCCCTTTCCGGCGACAATGACAACCCGGACATCGGGATCTTTTTCCAGATCATCCACAACAAAATCGAGATCTCGCCAGAAGGGCCAGTTCATGGCATTGAGTTTATCCGCACGGTTCAGATACAGGATGGCTATTTTCTTGTCCGATGTTTTTTCGACTTCGAAGAATGGGTAATTGTTCATCTCTTGCAAACTCCTTTCAATATTGACGAAGATGGAGTTCCTTATCATGGTTTTCCTTTGATGGATAGAGAGAGTTTTTGAAGGTTATTGGAGGTTGATCATCGGGTATATCTTTGCTATGAGATTCTCATGATCCCAATTCAAGAAATCAAGCCCAAAAACTTGGAAACTCCCCTGCGTTGTTTTTTTCTCGCGGATTCCCACCTGATAGATGAACAGGATGCCCATTATCAGGTCCTGCTGCAATTCCTTCTCCAGATTAGAGGACGAGGCTCAGAGCGGGAACCACAAGAAGTCGCACGGCAAAGCTCCCCTCCCGGGAGTGACATGGTCATCGACCACCTATTTATCCTCGGAGATTTTTTTGATTTTTGGTTTAGCCGCCAAGGCAGGATTTATCCGGGATTTCGGCCTATTGTCGACCGTTTGATTCACCTGAAAAAAGACGGTGTCATGATTCATTTCTGCGAAGGGAACCATGATTTCTTTATGACATCATATTTTTCCCGAGTCCTCGGCATGAACGTCCATGAGGATTGGGCTGCCCTCAATCTTGAAGGCAGAAGAATACTCATCGGTCATGGCGATCTCGTTGACAAGACAAACCATCGGTATCTATTTTTAAGAAAAATCCTCAGGAGCAGGCCTTTTTTCTTTTTGCAGAAGGTGCTGCCCCTCACTGTTCTATGGGCTTTGGCCCGGAAGAGTTCCCTGGCAAGTCAGGAGCTGATGGGTGGTGCCCAGGATGCGATTATGGCCAGGATGGTTGCCTTTGCCCAGGATAGTTTCCAGAAAGGATACGACGCTGTGATTCTGGGACACTGCCACAAGCCGCAGCTTCGGGAGTTCGTCGCTGGGGGCGCCACGAAAACGTTCATTACCCTCGGCGACTGGATCGCTCATTACACTTATCTTCTTTATGATGATAGTGGATTTCATCTGCTACGTTATCATGATATGGAAAAGGTGATAAAACTGGACATGGGATGAGGTGCGTGTTAAGCACAAATATCCTATCTTAAGGAGTCGCTTATGAATTTCGGGGGCATTGAACCGGAATGTGCAGCTTATGACGGTGCAACGTTTGCCGTCATCCCCGTTCCCTATGATCTCACGTCAACATACCAGTCCGGATCGCGTCAGGGGCCGGCAGCGATTTTGGCGGCGTCAGCCAACATGGAACTTTATGACGAGGAACTCCGGAAAGTTATCTACCGGGAGGGGATCTTTACTACCTCCCCGATTGAAGTGGACGCCCGGGGGCCGGACAGAATGGTCGGCGCCATCCGTCAGGTAGTCTCTGATGTCCTGCTGGACGGGAAGATCCCCATATTGTTAGGTGGAGAACACAGTATCACTTTGGGGGCCGTCCAGGCCGTCCAGGCCGCCTTTCCCGCTTTAACCGTCCTCCAACTGGATGCCCATGCGGATCTGCGTGACTCGTATCAAGGCACACCCTATAGCCATGCCTGTATCGCCCGCCGAATCCAGGAATTATGCCCCCTTGTCCAGGCGGGTATTCGCAGCATGAGCGAGGAAGAGGCCGTCTTCATGAAAGAGCGGTCCATCAAGACATTTTCCGCCGATTTTGTCCTCGATGAACCCGCATGGATAGATAAAATATGTGAACATCTCACCGGAGACATATATATAACCATCGACCTCGATGTGCTGGATCCTGCCTTTATGCCTTCAACGGGCACTCCTGAACCGGGGGGCATCTCCTGGCGCGATGTGCTGAGGCTTATCCGGGGGGTATCGAAAAACTGCCGGATCCGTGGTTTTGATGTTGTTGAGCTCTCGCCCATTCCGGGGCATGTTGCTCCTGATTTTTTGGCGGCAAAACTGATCTATCGCATTATGGGTTATCTGACCGTTTAATCGGACATTTATTACCTTGCGGTCACTCACGTTTGACGGTTTGGCAAGGGGGCGATCATGGACAGTCTGCAAATCTCAAATATCTCAGTCATTCCGCCGGTCCTCGGTTTCTTTGTCCTTACAAGTCTGTCCCTTCTCTCCATCTTCAGAGGGGGTCGGAAGCCGACAAACATCCTGTTTGCAGCCATCTGCTTCATGGGTGCCCTCATCAATGCTGATGTGGCCTTGGTGAACGTCATTCCGGACAAGGATCTCGCCATTAAGGTTGACCGGTTCACATATATGGTTTTCGTCTTCAGTCTGCCCATCTACATCCAATTCGTGCATTATTTCCTGGGGATATCGCGACGCCGCTGGCTGGAGTATGTGGCCTATGGTTTCAGCGCCGTATTTTTCGTCCTGACGCCGACGGACCTCTTCATCAAGGGGTTTGCCCAGTTTGATTTCGGAATCATTGCTCAGGCGGGTAAGGCCTTTCATTTCTTTACTGTCTTGGTCAGTTTTACCGTTTGTTACTGTCTCTATACCCTCTTCATGGGGATGAAGAAAACCCGGGATAACCAGAAGAAAAACCGCATCAAGTATATCCTGTGGGGATTGGGGCTCAGCTCATTTCTCATTTCTCTCAATATTCTCCCCGTCAGCGGGTTCAATGTTTACCCCATGGGGAATTTCAGTTTCATTCCCGCCATTGTTCTGGCTTTCGGTGTTTTGAAATACGATCTGTTGGATATGGGGGCGGTGATCCGCAGAGGGACCATCTATTTTCTCCTGACAATCGTCCTGACCTTCCTTTATGTCCTGATCATTGCCTTCTTCAATGCCCTGTTCATAAGGAGCGGACAAACTCATCCCCTGCTGTTACCGTTTATCCTCTCTCTGTTCATGGTCATTCTGTTCAACCCCATCAGGGAAAAGGTTCGGGTATTTATCGATCAACTCTTCTTTCGGGGAAAATATGATTATCAGCGTTTGTTAAAGGAAGTTAGCGCTCAGATGACAACTCTCTTGCGAATTGACGAGGTGACCGACCTCCTCCTCCGATCGGTCGAAGAAACACTGCAGACCGACCATGTGACGTTGCTGGTCTTTGATGAAAAAAGCAATCGATTTCAAGTGAAGCAGTTGGGAGTAAACATTGTTGAGAATTCCTTTGAAAAAATAGACCAACAGCATCCGCTGGTTGTCTATTTAGAGGAAATAAAAAGACCGCTGAATACTGCTCTGGTAGAATGTTCCGGATTATCGAAACATGATAAGGAGACCATCATTCATTTGATCAGGGCTTGGAGGTCGTCGCTGGTTGTGCCGATGTATTCCAAGGGTAAACTGATTGGAATACTTGATCTTGGACAGAAGAAATCGGGCGAACTATACGTCCACGAGGATATGGAATTGTTGTCCACCCTGGCCAACCAGAGCGCCACGGCCTTGGATAATGCCAGAATGTATAATGAGCTTGAAAAGTTGAATCAGGAACTCGAGAGGAAGGTCGAAGAGAGAACTGCTGACTTGCGGCAGGCCCTTGCCGAGAAGGAGAGGACGCAGAAGCAACTGATTCAATCCGAAAGCCTTGCGGCCATTGGTCAACTTGTCGCCGGAACAGCTCACGAATTGAACAACCCCCTCGCCAGCGCCACAAGTCTTTTGCAGAACAGCACCGAAACAATCAGTGACTGGTCGGAGACGTTCAAGGAGCGAGAAGAAGTGATAGATGATTTGAACTTTTCTCTGAAAGAGCTGAAAAGGGCAGGGGATATCGTGAAGAGCCTCCTGGGGTTATCCCGCCAGACCCAGACCTATGTTGAGCCCGTTGATATCAATGTCGCCATTGATGACGCCCTGCGGGTTCTCCACAACCAGTTCAAGACCCTTCCCATATCCATCGAGAAGGACTATGAAGAAGCACTGCCGCCGGTGGAGGGTAATTTTGCCAATCTGGGACAGGTTTTCATCAACATAATCAAGAATGCCCTGCAATCACTGCCGGAGGGAAAAGGGGTGATCAACCTCAAGACGTACTACCGAAGCGAAACCGACTCCGTTTTTTTTGAATGCCGGGACACGGGAGAAGGAATACCGACGGCGTATATCAAAGACATATTTAAACCTTTCTATACATCGAAACCGACAGGAAAGGGAACGGGGTTGGGGTTATACATCTCCCATGAGATTATCCAACGACATGGTGGAGACATCTCCGTGTCCACTGAACCGGGGAAAGGATCGGTATTTGTAATCGAGCTTCCCTGTAAAAGGAGAGAAAGATGATCATTCTGGTCGTGGACGATGAGGAAGGCGTCAGAAGATCGCTGAAAAAGGTCCTGGAGAGGGATCAATATTCGATTCTTCAGGCAGAAAGTGGGCAGGAGGCCATCGAGCTTGTGCGGACAAATGATCGTGATATTGAGACGGTCATCTCCGATTTCAAGATGCCCGGGCTCAATGGTCTTGAGACGCTTATCGAAATCGGGAGACTCAATCCGGAAGTCACGCGGATAATCCTGACCGGCTATGCCACAATGGAAAGCGCCATTGAGTCTGTAAATGCCGGAATCGACGGTTTTTTGACCAAGCCCTTTGACAATGCGGAACTACGAGCCAAGGTGAAAGAATATAATATCAAAAAAAGGCTCAAACAGTTTGTGTCCGAACCTGTCCTCAATGAACTGCAGCGGGGAACAAGCGACATGTATCCCAGAAAACAGAGGGTAAGCGTCCTTTTTACAGATATCCGCGGTTTTGCAAAGATGGCGGAGGGTATGACACCGAAAGAGTTATCCGAACTTATCAATCGCCATTATTTTTCCCCTCTCGACCAGATTATCTATGACTATCGCGGGACCCTCGATAAACACATCGGGGACGGCATCATGGGCATATTTGGGGCGCCGAAATCCTCAGAAGACGATACGGTGCGGGCCGTCATGTCCGCCGTTCATATGCGGGACGAGATGGGAAAAATAAATGATAATCTTGCCGACCAGGGAAAACGTATTGCCGTGGGGATCGGCATCGGCACAGGGGAGGCGATGGTTGGTATTTTCGGGTCGGCAAAGAAAAAAGAATATACGGCCTTTGGACATCCCGTTAATGTAGCCTCTCGCCTGGAACACATGGCCCGGGAAGACCAGATTCTAATCTGCGAGCAGACCTATGAAAGAGTTAAAGATCTTGTTGACGTGGAAAGAATGGGGGCCTTTACCCTCAGAGGTATGGAGAAATCGGTCGAGGTATTCAATATCATTGCCATAAAACGACAAATCTGAAAAAGGACTTGACTTTTCAAAGGCAGTGATATAGAAATACAAATTCAAAACAATGCAATGACGCGGGGTGGAGCAGTCCGGTAGCTCGTTGGGCTCATAACCCAAAGGTCAGAGGTTCGAATCCTCTCCCCGCTACCAATAATAAAATCAGGGGGTTAGCCAAGAATGGTTAGCCCCTTTTTTCTTGCAAAATTCCCTAATTTATACCCCATTTATACCCTCCGGTGAGAAATGAGAGGTAATCTGGGGTAGCGTCCGTTGGAAAATCCCTTTCTGATACTTACTGTCGACAATAATTTACACGGATAAAGACGTCTGCTAGAAGGCTATTTCGACGGATTTCCCGTTGTTGAGGGATGCGAATTTCGGAATTATTGATCAGACGGACTGCTGAGTGCCGAGGCTGCCGGTGGAGCTGCAATGATATTTCCTGCCAGCAATGGGGATAGTAGCGAAACAGAGGACCACTTTTGTATCCGGATTTGGCGGCAGAATAGCTTGGGGTGGACTTCGTCGTCAGTCGCGTTCGCACAAAAATATTATTTAGAAAACTGCTTGACTTTCCAGTAAGGATGGTTAGAATGAAGTCAACGATGAATAAAGAGGAGGAGAAAACAGCGTCGAGGAGAAAAAGAGAAGAAAAATAAATTAAGATTTCCCACCTCATTATTTTGCTTCAAGAAAAGCCGTGAAACCCAAAGCGGCTTCTGGGTACCCTGCCCATATTAAAAAAATCAAAAATTGCTGTTCTGCTACAAATTTTACTATGTACCTCTGCTACTATCCTAATTATCTAACGTAGTCGTTTTATTTCAAGAACTTTTAATCCGCCTGCACACTGGATTCACTGTGTGACGATTGGGCAAATCAAACAAGAAAAAGGAGACATGTCTATGTCTGTAAAAATGTATCTCAAGGAAAGAGAAGTCGAGGTTTTATCGTCAATACCGACTCGAACCCTTCAAGGGGATCGCTATTACAAGCGAGGAATTCCGTTTATTAAAAAAAATCGTAGTATATTCTATAAGTTAAGTGATGTGATTGAGTTCATGGAAAATAATAAAATTCGCACAGAGGGGAACTAAAAAATGGAGAAAAATAAAGTCAAAAACCTCCCCCACCTCACGGACAGGGAGATAGAGGCGGGACTACGTCTGCGCAAGATTTCTAAACTCGCCTGCAAAGGGAATATGCTATCACCTTTCGCAGAATATGTCTATGATGACGCTGACCATCAAGAAACTGAAATAGCTAGGGAAGATATCATTGCGCGGGGTGTCGTATTCGAATCTGGATATCCTGATACCCGCGTTAGGGTTCTTGTGAGGCCCGACACACACCGCGATACAATGATCGAAGCCTTGTACGCGGTAATTCAGGTGATTGGCGATCGCAAAAGAAAAAACTGGTTGAAGGAATTGGCTGAGGCGGTGGACAGAGAGACCACCGAGGCTGGAATGCATTACTCCAGGGACGAAATTTCTCTTGCCGAAATGGCAAAGCAGGAGGGTCCAAGTGATGCACGACCATAAACTGAAGGAAGCATGCAATCTTTGCATCATTTCTGATTGCCGTTTCAAGAATGATCCTGACCGTTATGAGCCGAATTGCCCTGGCGACCCCTGGCCCCACAGTTATCCCACTGGTTCAAGGCCACACGATGATCGCCAGAAGCAGCGGGAATCACGTTAAGAAAGGATTCAACATGACAGGAGATAATCAGTCTTTCGACGAATTGATAAGAAATATCGACGTACATTCATGCCCCACATGCGGACATGTCAACAACAAAAATAGTATCTATCTGAATTTGCTACGGAATGCCTATGAACGACTTAGAATTACGGCGGCTTCCTGTCTCGATTGCCCACGCCTGCTTCATGACTGCTTGGGCGAAACGGATGGGAGCGAAGAAGCCAAAATGGCGAAAAAATCCTTCGTCGGTGATCCACTTTGTGGGTCAAATGATAAGCAGTATTAAAGCGTTTATCAAAATTTCACTTTTCTCACAGGGGGCGGTCTCTACCGCCGCCCCCTTTTTTAATTACAAATAATGAGGTTTTCATGAACGACGAAGAAAAATCAACAACAGGGGCTGGGCCGCCCTCGCCAGCCCTCACCCTTGACCAGAAAATAGCCGCTGCGACCGGCGCCGACATAGAGAGTATAGAAAGCGAAATCGCAGCGATTAAAAACAACGCCATCCGAGCGATTCACATAAAGGCGTTGGCCTCCAGTCTGAAGATTCCAGCCAAAACAGTCGAGGCCGACGTCAACGCTCTTCTGGAAGAATCAACAGATAACTCATCCGGCCCGAAAACAGTTCCGTCTGCACACTTCGACGGTCTTGTCGATCTGGCACTTAACAAGGGACAAGTTGTCTTTCTGGTTAAAGAGCCTCACCTTCTCGTGGAAGGTGAATACAGCCTAGTCATGAAAGAGAGCCACCAAGACGGACATCTGGTTCTTATACCACCGCCGAAGAAGTCGCTACCCTTCTTATTGGTACAGGCAGAGGACGTGATTTCACTTTACAACGACGGCCCTGATACCACTCTCTTTCGCGACATCTACCAATATTTCACAAGATTCTCATTCCTGACTCCAGGGCAAAATTTGATAATAACTCTTTATGTATTAGCAACATACGCACAGGATCACCCGCAACTTCATTATCTCGGGGTGATATTTTTCTATGGTGAATCGGAGCACGGGAAGTCGAGGACGGGCAAGGCTGCGACCTATATTTGTTACAGGGGTATCCACATTATCACCATGCGGGAGCCGAATATTTTTCGGTTTTCGCAAGATCTACAGGCAACAATTTTTTTTGATATGAAAGACCTATGGCAGCAAGCCAGGAAAAATGGCTGTGAGGATGTTCTGTTAGGAAGATATGAGAAGGGTGCCTCGGTTGCCAGGGTGCTCTTCCCGGAAAAGGGAGCATTCGACGATACGAGATACTTCAACATTTTTGGACCAACGATCGCCGCGTCGAATGAGGCGGTCCATAAAATCCTAAATACAAGAACTATCCCCGTTACGATGCTAAACAAGCCAAATGGCTATGAGCAACCGACGCCTAGGCTAGGTCTGCCTCTGAAAACACGTCTGACGGCTTGGCGGGGGCATATGATGGGCACGGAACTTCCCACCGTTCAACAGATTCCCGGAGTTAGCGGCAGGCTGTGGGATATCAGCAAACCGCTCCTCCAGCTCTGCCACTTGTTGTGCCCGGAAGCGGCGATACCGGCCTTCCATGCCTATATTCAAGAGATAGCCGCAGAGCGAGCGCAAGACAATAGCAGTTCGTATGAAGCGGAGATCGTCCGGGTCATAAGGGATCTTTCTCCTACAGGGATGAACGAATGGAAACTGTTGACTGTCGCAGTCGTTAACAATCTGAACCAGGACCGGACACCGGAATTTTACTCTCATGTCGGCCCGACGGGGAAAAAGATCAGGGGCATGGGCTTTTCAGTGAAAACCATTAACGGGAAGTCGGTGATCTTTCTTAACCGTCAGGACTTTGATCTCGCTCTGAAACAGTATGGGCTTGACCTCATGCCCGAAAGGAAGGCAGGAACGGCGGGTATTGAGGATGCCGACAGCATCGTGGACGAAATCCTGAACAGCATCAATTCATAAATTCGATTAACAAGCCGGTCAGGCCTAATAACCTGGCCGGCACTACAAAAACACCCGGCAAAGTCCGGCAATAAAGGAGGATATTTTATGTCATCTAAGAACGAAACAATAGACTTCACGGATATCGTGAATATTATCGAACATAATGAGGACAAACAAATGCTGCTTCATTACGCATTACACGCCAATTGCCTGGACATTGCCTTAGTCGCCGGCACCTTTAATAGCCATCAAAAGTACAAGTTTCCCATGCAGCATGAGGAAATCCTCGATCTCATTGAGACGGTGGGAGTAAACCATGTAGAGTTGAGTACGATTTTCAAGGCTGCCAAGGAGGATTCTTGCGACAACGTTTTGATGACACTGGTCGCCGTTGGGTTGTCTCTTGATGAAGAGTCCATGGCTTATTCTGCGCTGTTCCTGGTGCTGGTAAGCCTCTGGAACCAAAGTCTCAAGAAACATCACCCCAATATCAGCGATGCAGAATTGAGGAAAGCCATCGAGAAGAATATCGAACTCATGGTCCTACTTGAAAAACATCGGATGCCGTTTTTCCTGCTTGCTAACGACATCCTGCCAAAGCAACTGGCTAAGTTTCGGGATGCCATAATTGCCGATCCTGAGCGGGGGAGCAAGCAACTTTACGACGATACCCGGGAGCGTCTTGATCAGTTCTTCCAGACAGACGGTGTAAGTGAGATCAAGCAAAGAGACACGGAAAGGATCGTAGAGGATGACCTCACAAGCGATCAAAATTAAATGCACTAGAGCCGGCCAGGCCTAATAACCTGGCCGGCTCCAAGGAGAAAAAAATGAACCTAAAGAACATAAATGAGTCTAATCTGATCAACATCTTAACCATGAAAGTTAGGAATGACCAGAATCTTCATGAGCAAATTGCTTACAAGCTCTACGCCCTGTGTCAACGGATGGAATCATGCGAGCACAATGAACAAAACAGGTTTTACTTTCAGCTGCCTGTTCCAGAGGTTCTGTCATTTTCCGAAACATTAGGGATCGATGAAGAAACCGGCCCTGTATTTTGGGCTGGCGGGGATGAGTATTATCGACTGACAATGGCATTGACCAGCATTGGGCTGTCTATTTCAGATAATTCGATCGCACGGAATGCGTATCAACTTATGCTCGCAAGATTATGGAACAATATAATAGACAAAAGCCTTCCGGAAGGCATTAATACATCGACAATGGACATCGTCATAAAAGAAAGGCTCTCACAACAGCATTTGCTCAAAAAACGAACCATCTACGATCTGATCGGCCGTTACTATGTTTTAACAATACTCAGAAAATATGGACGTGATGTCACAGATAATCCGAGAGAAAATGCGGGACTTCTGTTAAGCCAAGGAAGGGATAGAATATACAGAATATTTCATGGAAACGTACCGTTTGCGCCAAATTCCGCTGTGCGATTGTATAAGGAAGTTGAGGCAGAAATAAAGAATAAGACAGTATAATTTTGGACTGAAGTCGGCAAGCTCCGGCGGGAAAATCAACAAAAGCCTCTTCGCACCCTCGCGGAGGGGCTTTTTCCTTATCTGAACGTGACGCCATTATCGAAAATAGCAGCATTTTACCTTTGAGCTTTTTTCTTTTTTTCTCGGTTACCGAGAATTCAAACCGCGATGGAGCAGCCTCTATAGTTTATTGAAAGCGTGAAATTGGGGGGAAGTCTTTGTGTAACAGCTTTCGTTCGGTAATGCTCATGGAAACTAAGGGAAAAGTGAATCGCCTTGACACACAATAACCCGCGTCCGTGAGAGCTTTTTTTACCGCATTCATTTGACTGAAGGAAGCGCTGTTTCCCTATATTTTCAAGAGTATTTGCCTTCCACGATGACGATTTCATCATCCGTCAAGCCGTAGAGGGCATGGACGAGACTGTCTATTTGCGCTTCAAGGGCAGGGATATCTGAAAGTTTATGGTTACGTCTCAATTCTAGTATATTTTCTACAAGCGCCACTATCGGCGCTTGTTTTTCCGGCGTCACATCGGGGATGGGAAGTTGTTTCCAGTCGTCGGGGTAGAGATGGATGTTGCTACGACGATTAGCGCGAAGGAAATTTCTGGCAAAGGCGGAGTTCATCGCTGCCAGTAGGTATTTTACCGCAAAGCGGTTACTTGTCTTTTCAAGTTCTTCTCGCTGTGGCAAATCCGGTCGGAGTGGCATTTCCCCTTTATACCGGGCGGCCTTTTTTAATGAATTGTTTCGGACTTTAGTAAGGCTATGCCAAGGAATAAAACCAACGCTGCTTTCCGTAAAGTAAAGATGCTGGATATCATAACATGCTTTTGGGTCAGGTCCGGGGCTTCGCTGAACTAAGATTTTTTCGTCAACTGTATAAATCTCTGGGAATGTCGGTCTACTAAAAAGCTTGGGAGCCCGGTCAGTACCCCATTCAAGCCACTTATTCGTTGCGGGTAGCCAAATATCTAAATGTTTCCCTTCGACAAAAGGTTTCGGATGCAAATCATCCTTTGTATCCGAAACAAGATCTTTCATTTCAAAAGCGCCTTGCTCTATTTTCTCGTTTGCGTGTACTACCATTCCTTTTGTAATGTAACATATTTCTGCCAAAGTTACTGACGGGACAGACAAAGAAGTCGCTACTTCTTCCCCAGGGAAAAACGCTCGAAAGTTGAGATTACGCTGCTCATCAGTCGGCAGTTTCTTTATCTTTCCGAATTCAATCTCATGCACAAATCGTTCAGGACAATTGTTTGTGCCGTCCGCCTTCTGGTAGAAATAGACAATGTTATGTACACCAGCATCGAATACCTTAATATTGCTCAGGAAGTCAAGGCGCATAACGCGGCTGTTACGAAGGAACCACTCTTGTGATTTCTGGGCATACTTGGAATGGCAATAGGCATCGGAAACTATCATGGTTGTGATACCATTCGGCTTCAAAACCTTGTAACCAAGCTCGATGAACGGGATAAAGAGATCCCACTTTTCCCACAATGTCACGTATTGTTTCGATTCGAGAATTCGTTTCCGCTGGGCAAGATGTTCTTCCCCTGCATCTGCCCTTACATACGGAGGATTTCCAATTGAAATATCAAAACCATCCTCAACGCCAAACATCCATGCAGGGCTAAAAAAAATTGCCGCTTTGCTGTCATCAAAAGGGTTCCAGCCGGTGATTCGGGTGGTAAATGCCAAATCAATCAACTTATGCTTCAGCAGATCAAGCGATATCTTCAAAATCTCATCCTGAACCGCCAGAAACCTCTGCTTCAAATGTTGCTTGAGATTGTGATTGTGGGCTGAATCGAAATAGTCATGCCGTATCCGCTTCAGCTCATCCATCTTCCCTTCAAAATCCTGTAAGAACAAAAGACCATGCCGTTTTTCGCACTGATCCCGGAATGCCTGGTACCCCAGATCAATCAGTGAATCAGCGCAGACGAACTTGAAATCCAGATTGGGGAGGGGCTGCACCTTGTCCGGATCTTCATCCACGATCAGCGACAGCCAGCAGCGTAGTCGTGAAAGTTCTATCGCCATCGGCTGAATGTCCACGCCGTAGATGCTATTTTCAATGGTTTCCAGCTTTAGGTCATAAAGGGACGCTTTTGGATTGAGTGCCTGTTTGAGCATGATGACCTTTTGTAGCATCCCCATGGGAAAGGCACCGGAACCGGCAGCTATATCGATGGTCTTCAGACAATTCAGCTTGTTTAGCAAATCTGATGGTTGTGATTTCAGATCGGCGGATAGTTCGCCGGTGTGGACAAAGTCGGCACACTCACTTCCCAAATACGAGATCAGGCTTTCTTCAACCATGTAATCCACGATTGGGCGGGGGGTGTAGAAAGAACCGGTCTGTTTGCGGGCCGATGCGCCAGTTTCCGGATTCTGTTCGGCCAGCAGGTTTTCAAATATCCGCCCCAGCATCTCCGGGTCAATAGCTATTTCGGAATTTGCCGACGAGTTTTCATCCACTGTGAAATTGTAGCGCTCCAGGGTATCACCGAAGAATCCGGAAAACCATTCATTGGGGATCCACAGTTGAAAGTTACCCTGGCAATCGTCAGTTTGTGGCTCGAACAGGCCGCCGTTCAGGAAACGCAATCCGGCAATGCTGGCAGGCAGGCCGGCCTTACGGTCATTTTGTGGGGTGTTGAATACATCGAAAAAGAGCGGTTCCAGAAGCTCGTGGTAGAAATTGACACAGGTTGTAACCGTGGCGCTGGAAAGGGCATCGCTCCCTACGATCCCCTTTTTCTTCAGAAACCAGCAGAATATGAGCCGACCCAGCAGGCGGACTGCGAACTGGGCGCGTTGTTCCGGTCTGGTCAGAATCCCCTTGCATTTGGAAAGCGCCGTTATCAGTGAATCAAAGGCAACCTTGATGTCAAGGTAGAAGTTCTTGTTAACGATGGAGATATCAAAGGCTTGCCAGAGGGCTTTCCAAAGCAGGGAAGGCTCGCTGACTGCGAACATATCCCGCTGGGCAGGCACGGCGTTTTGCTTGGCAACTGTATCCAAGATGAAGTCGTAGGTCTTGTACCACTGACCCGCTTCCAGCGTCAGGGTCTTGCATACTGTCTTTTTACCTTCTCGACCGGCCAGTACAACCTTGAGTATGGTCTGTGACGGATTGCCGAAAAACCAGACGGTGTAACGCTCGGCGTCCAAACCGCCCACAAACCGGCGCGTAATCCGCTCTATCTGCGCCTTGGGGAGACGGTCGTCACTTAGCCGGAGAAAGAGAAAGAGAAGTTGGGATACAGTCCCCTTGGGCCAGCACAGGGCACGGATGTCGTGCTGCTGAGCCAGGGTAGGATGATCGGCCACGATGCGAAGTAGTTCTCCGCCAAAGAGCTGTTGTTGCTGAGCGGTTGAAAGGGAGCTGTCCCATTTGACCGGCTCGGTCATGCCGAAAGTGCGGATCAGGGATTCGCACAATAGACGGTAGTCTAGTTTCGTGACCGGTTTGACGAATTGCTGTATCATCAGATTATTTCATTGCCTATTCAGAAGAATAATACCCGAACCATATAACCGGATCAGGCGCATTGTGCGGTTCGAGTTGCTTGACCAAGTGAACCGATTGTATAGCCAGCGAGTCCAAAAAATCAAGCGACACCCGGTTATCGTTTCGTCGCAAATAAGCCCGCAGACGGTTATCCACCGATAGGTTACGACCGGTGAGCAGACTTTGCATACGTCGTATATTGTCTTGAGAGTAGCGCTCGGCATTCTCAGACAACAGGCGCAAAAGATCCGTCTTTGCCTGTACGATGGGGTTTGCGCCACCACCTTTTCTTACACCTAAAAACTCTCCAAAGTCGCCACCATCCATGGTTTCCTGAACTGATCTTTCAGACGCAAAAAGCTCCTCAGCCTGCCGGATCGATGCCTGCTTTTCGATAAAGCCGATACGTTCTGTCTGCCGTTGCCTATCGAAAGAACGGATACGGCGCAAAGCTGCAAGCTGGTTGTCTACACGGCCAATTTTTACGCCATCGTGCGTTAGGTAATCAAACTCACCTTCACCGATATTGAACACTAGCAGCTTATCTTTTCCGGCTACTGTTGGGATGCCACACCATTTGTTAAAGTTCATGGAAAGCAGGCGCTCCCGCTCGACGTCGGTAGCACTACGCATAAAATCACGTAGATCATTCTCAAACACTTCATCAAAAGCCAAGTCGTTCTGCCGCTCCAGTTCTTCGGTGGCGCTTTGCTGCCTGTTCGTATCGCCGGAGTAAATATCTTCCATCAGTCCGAACTGGCGGTCACTGATCTGTTCGCCAAGTACGCTGCTGTCTATCCCCACGCTGCCACCAATGATCCGTATCTTCTCTTGAAGCTTCTTCATCAACCGCAGGAACTTGTCAAGCTGGGCTTCGGGGCGGAAGTTTTTGATAAGTACCTCGTCAAAGGTTGAACCGAGGCGGCTGATTCTACCATTGCGCTGGATCATTTTGACTGGATTCCAGTGGAGGTCATAGTTGATGATAACGCCGCAATCCTGAAGGTTTTGCCCCTCGCTCAACACGTCTGTGGAGAAGAGCAGCTTCAATTCAGGCTTGTCATTGACTATGCCATTTACAACCATCTGCTGCTGGGCAACCGGAGAGAAACGGCGCACATACTCCTGCTTGTACTCTCCATTCCGGCTTTTCAGAAATGCAATCTGTTCACGACTGATACCCAGTTCAGTTAGGAATGTATCGTCAATCTGCTGTTTGAGGTAATCGATGGTAGTGGCAAAATAGGAGAAGATGAGAACCTTGCTTCCATTGAGCTCGCCGCGCAATAACTGTTTCAGGGTCTCCAGTTTACTGTCTTGTCTGATCTCTGCCAGTATTTCACGAACCAGAGCGATAATCTCTTTATCCTGCAGGATGAAGGCCCGAACCCGATCTATCCGATAATCATCGTGACGGATGGAAGCGTAGGGCGTTTTTATTAAGTAGGCGTTGTCACGTGCCTGCTTCCGCAGTTCCCGGTCAGTGAAGTGTGCAATCTCTTCTTCAATAAGATCGATGATGTCGTCATCAGGCTGTTCATCATGGCGCGTCAATGCCTTCTGGATGATTTCCGGTCGGACAATTCGCGACTGATCGAAGAAGATGGTTTCAAAGGTTGCAAGATAGCCTGAGTAGCGCTCGATCCTTTGCCTGAAAGTATGGATAGATGAATCGAAAGACTTGAACATCGTGACCTTCATGACTCCGGTAAGGCTTCCACGGGCGCGGGCCTGAAGTTCTTCATCGGAAGTACGCTGCTTCTTTTCCGAAAGATAGCTATAGGGGATCAGTTTGAGACCATTGATGGCTCGATCGATAAAATGGAAGATCGACTCGAACTCGACCGCCTTTTTGCGCTGCCTTGCAGTTGCCTTAGCAAAATTGAAGAAGTCCAGAATCCCCTCTTGTTCTTGCCGCTCTTCATCGGTCTGGTCCCGCTCTTCGGTAAATGCTGCATAGAGAGGTGGATTTTCATCGGCAAGATTTGCAAGACGCTTGTGAATGGTTTTTCTGATCTCCTTTCCATCCAGCTCATACAGGATGCTCTCAAGGCGCTCCTCCGGAAACTTAATCAGTTGTCCGTCGTTTATCGTCGCGTCAGGGAAATCTTTCTTGACTTGGTGCTTGGTGCGTTTGACCATTATCTTATGCAGAATCGGATAAAGGTCAACGAAGGTATCATCCCTGCCAGTTGCGCTGAACTGACGCTGTATGTTGCCGAAAAACGACTCCAAGTCCTGAATGCCGAAGTGTGAGAAGAATTGACCGTTGCCACCTTTGGAAAGGATTATCTGGTTCGCCAGGTCTTTGATGCCATTATTGACCGGGGTTGCGGTCAGCAGCAACACACGGGGGATTGTACTGCAGAAGTCAAGGCTGGTGAGGGTTTCCTGGAGGTTCTGAAATGACTGGCTCCCCTGTGTTTTCAGATTGTGGCTTTCATCAATCACCAGGAGGTCAATGGCGTTTGCCGCTTTGGATGCCTCTTTACGTCGTTTAAGTTCATCCCTGACACCTTCCAGGCTATGTTCGTTGCCGAATTCGGTGATGGAAAAGACAGGGGCATTGACGGTGATCTCTTCAAGGTGTTGTTTCCAATCGTCTCGTAATGAGGCAGGACAAACAACGACAACATTCTTGCGCTGAAAATAGCCGTATTCCTCAATAACCCGCCGCGCTATGTATGACTTTCCCAGTCCAACGCTGTCGCCTACAAGGCACATTCCTATCTTGGGATTATCCAGACGTGACTTGACCTTGCGGTAACTCTCCTCCTGAAAAAGTGTCAGGTCCGTCCGACTCTCAAAGCGTTCCTCATGTTTCAGCGTTTCTTCAATTTCGATGTCGTCGCCATAAGTCTCATACAGGATGCGGATATACATCTCATAGGGGGAATAACTGATATCTCCAAATTTACTAAGTCCCAGTACCTCCAGGGTAAACCGTTCATTCCAGTCAACGCTGGCCGGATCATTCCACATCTTTTCAAACCAGCTCAAATGACTTGGGTTCTGACATTGGGATGTTGGGCGGAAATTGACAATCCGGTGGTCGTCCTCAACTGCGTTCAGCTCAGTATTGCCCATGAGACCGGCGCGAGTGAAGTTGGAACTGCCTATAATTCCGATGGCATTTTCACTTTCGGCACCGATGATGTAGCATTTGGCATGGAGAAAATCTCCCTTGTAGAGTTTGACCTTAAGTGTACCCTTCTGTATCGCCTCGATCATGAAGCTGACGACATCACGATATTCTTGAGAGAAGGGAAGTTCTGAAAGATCGGCATTGAGGTATTTTTCAGGGAAAGCGGGATCAAGCTGGTTGACGCGGATTTTTGGCTCTTCGCCAATCAAGATGCATATATTATTGAACATCCGTTGAGATAAAAAGTCCTTGAGCGCCGGGAGTATTTCGCGCATGGCCGGAAGATCCCAATAACCAGTTGCAACAGAAAAGCGTGTGTAGTTGCCGGATTCCAGCAAATCGCTAAGAATTGTCTTTAGCAGGACGTTTTCAGTGGAATTGTCTAATATGGATGGAATGGCCATGGTTTAATCCACGTTATAATCTTGCATAGCTCTCAAAATGACTCAAGCAAACAAGGAAGATACGAATACCCCCGATCATCGGAAAAAGCAACCTCCAAAATCTGCATGTATTGATCGCAATTCAATAATTTGAGAGATGCGGGCCACTGAAGGTTTGCATTTGCAACCGAATGATTGAGGTCTATACAAAAACGTCGTGTGACCAAGTTAGCTCCACCCAGAAACAAATGCTTTGGAATATATTTAAGAATCTAATATTTACGTTAGAAATGATGAGAAACTTATATCGTCCCTTCTGTCAATTGCTTGAATAACTGGTCAGTACCGGGAAGCCTTCTTACGCGGTCGAGATAACGAAGAACATCGTCACGTCTCCCGCTTCGAGCTAGTTTTATCAGAAGATTCTTCAATCGATCTTCATAGTCGAAGTCTGGCTGATATGCATCGAGAACCTTTCCGAGCACAAGACTGACTGTTGCAGGATCTTGCTCCAGCAAGCGATCGAGTTCTTCGATAAACGTGTCGGCATGATACTCAACATCTATGAACGGTGCCACCGCCAGCAAAAGTTTGATTTCTCTATCTGCAAGTGCGGATACATAACAAATCAATCGGCTTAATCTCGAAAGAAGCACCTTTGGAGGCTTGGCCAGAGCTTCCGCCCAAGTAACACATTTTTCCCAAAAACAGAGTATCCGTTCGATTTGTTCTTTCGTCAACTCCTGCCTTCTTGCATTTGAGAAAAACCCGATGGCGTATTGAAGATCCTCAATCTGCTCCCCTTCGAACAGATAAGATAACCTCGGTGAATTCAGCGTTTCATCGCCCCAGAGATAAGCAAGCGCGATCCGTTCAATGATTTTTTCGTGAGCTTGCTTTCGGGTTCGATTTAGACGCAAAGCCCTGTCCAGCACTCCATGCTCAAGTAACAGCCGATAGATTGATCGAGATGCTGATGCATAAGCTAATCCGTCTATGGCACATGCAAAATTTTCCGGGAAGTCTTTAGGGAAAATATTATCAATACTTGGCAACAGCCAGTCGCGGCTAATGTAGTCGATATTCGCAAGATAAGCCGCAGCCAGAGTGGAGAATTCGTAATTGGTGTTCTCGCACTTTGCCATTTCTGCATCAAAGGCTGGCTTGATAACTTTCCAAGCCTCCGTATGATCTCCCCGCTCTTTGTCGCTGATACGGCACACCCTGAGCGTATGGCTGAAAAGTGCTTCAATCGCTTTACCCCTGGGTGAATTGATTGCCTGAAACATGGCATCCTCTTTCGCATCATCAGCAGGTTCCAATTTCTCTAATAGAATTGATATTAACGCGAACGTACTCGTGAGAAATTCTGGTGGATAGGCTTTATTGTCATCTCTCGTACCAGCATGCAGAAATTCAGCAATTATCGGTGGGATCCAGTTTCGAGTAGGGGTCAAATCATGATCATTGACTACATCTTCCGTCCAGAAATCAGGTTTATCCAGCAATTGCGCAAAAAAAACGATTAATCGGCCCCATGCGACTTCCCAGTCAAGATCCTGCTGTTTATCCTTGGATTTATCCCAAATACTTTTAAAACCATTGATGATACCATACTGATATGGCCTTTTGGCATCGAGGAATGCCGGCAGGAGCTGAAGAAATTTTCGGGGATTGCTTCCTACAATTTCCTCAAGTGTATCGACGAGAGCTTTTATTGATGGGGTTGACGGGCCTTGCCAGGCACTTGATTGTTGAAACTCGTTTAGCCTTTTTATTAAGCTGCCGTCCTCTGCAAACGCAAGCAGTTCTTGGGTGGAATAGGGTGAAGGGCCTGGACCGGACCATGTCTCCATATAGGAGTGAAAATCAGGATGCTCTGACAGTCTGCCAATGCTCGGGTCAGCATCAAGCTCCCTAAACCAGCTGTCAGCTGGTTCATATCCCTTTCCCGCGATCGCTGACAACCAGTTTCGCTGCGTGTGCTTCAGGAGCAGGTCCGGCTCTTCATGGTCTGGTGGTGGTGACAAACGGCTAATAGGCTCAAGAGTTGAGGCCTTTTCTGACTCACTGAATTCAGCAAAGCGATCTTTGAGCAAATGGTAAGTTTCGTGAATGTTTCTCGAATCAAAGAGGTGGGTGCTAATAATATTCTTATAGAGACTTTTCAGCACAGACCATCGCTGATCAAGAATATAAATGGCGATCCGACGAACCATCTCGTTCTTATCTTCAAGGCTCTCGGCAACAAATGCAGAAGCACCCTCTGGCTCATTATCAGTCCACGACAATAGGACATCTCGAAGCCCTTCGATAATTCCGTTGACAACATCATCCCACGAATGGTTCTGCGGATGATCCTCAACGGCGGGTCGACTCAAGTAGGTCGGAAGATCGCCAAATTCTTTGCCAAAAATATCGTAAACCCTGCCACGGAATATCTTAGCTGCTTCCCCGCCTGTTTTAGCGCCGAAGGTCTTTGCATGGTGTTTGATCAGCTTCTTAAACCAGTAATCCTCAATAACTGCTTCTGGCTTCTTCCGCCCTTTATCAAAGCCTTCTTCCTCAGTCCAAAGAATGGCCGTGCAATGGTCAAGTATTATGACGGCTTTCTTCCAGTCGTCAGGCGCATTGCTCGCCAGCAATTGCCTTAGTGCTCCTATATCAAGGGAATGACCAACCATGCCTCGGTCGTATTTACTGCTCAGCCAGATTGGTATAAAACCGAGATCCTCTTCTGCAATCGATGCTGTTGGCAGAAGACCAAGAATTTCGGCAAATTTACGATACGTATGATAATTATCACGACTTCTACCATCAGAGCCACGAAAGCTGCTTACGGAACGGATGACTTCCATGACCTTTTGTGCTAATGGGACATCATTGTTGACCCCAGCCTGCTTAGCAACGGCCTCTAAATAGTCAAGCGCGCTCCAATATGGGATTCGCACGAACCTACTGTCCTCGGACGGTATCGGATCCAAATTATGTTCAGGAGCGAACAGGCCGGCATCTTTTAAGTGGCCAAAATATTCAGCAAAATTTTGCTGTTTGAGTAGAATCTCAAAACCCCATTTCGCTTGTTCTGGATTTTCGGTCATCCGTTTAACAAACAACGCTTGCTTTGTCGTTAATACGAGGCTCACGATAGTAACTCCTCCATTTCGAGGCGTTTTGGCAAAGCCAATGGTGGACCAGGGGGAATCTCTCGGGCAAGGTAGTCAATGACTTTAATCAGTTGATCCCAATTTCGGTCGTCACGTGAAAATGGAAGTAATCCGATCCCGAACTCGCGAAAATAGCTCTCCAGACTACGTGCGAGCTCCAAGTCGTGCGTGAAAAATCCCTGCAGAACATAGTGTCTTGGTTCCTCATCAGTTTTCGGCTTCTGAATCCCCTTCTGAACTATGTACTCAAGGACTTCCATCTCATTGAGGCCGTAACCAATGAATAGGACGTTCTTCAACTGGAAAAGAGTCTGCAGAAATGTCAGAAACGCATTCTCGTGATTCTCTCTTCCATTCATTCGATGGCTCGAATAACAATCGAGGTAGTCGACAGTCCTGAGCACCATGCTGTCTCGATCACGGATTGAACCATGTACGTGGAACACTGCATTCGGGACGTCCAGGTTTCCAACAGAGATATCGTTGCGCTTATAAAAGCAATGGCGCGATGTACCCAGTGGCAGTGACTGAGAAGACGCCGGCTCATCGGCCTGCAAAGGTTCTGGTGGAATTTGGTCCAGCCAATCATCATAATTTGTCGTAACAAAAGTGGTTGCCAGTCTTGAGAGGTTCGCATAGACCTCATCCCCGATTTTTTTCTTAGCATCCGACGGCGTCAGCAGTTTCTTGAAGTCGATACGAAGATTGTGCTGCTTTTCAAGCTCCAGAGCCACAGACAACTTCACCCGAGAAGAAAGAGGCTCAATTTGGGTGAGTTGGGCATGATTCAACTTCCCTTTTTCAACGAAAAAATTGAGGGAGGCATCGGCAAATTCGCTCCAGTTTGGGCAGCCTCCGAGTTGAGAAACCCCCGCCCCAATAAACGGAATGAGCTTCCTCTGAATCGCTGCGAGGCGGAGCGGTTCAGGGATATTTTTAGGGATAGGTTCGATCTTTTCTATCATATCAGAATGTTATACCTTAAGTTACTTTCTTGTCCCGCAGCTTTATCACAGCAACAATGGCCAGCTCAGCAGATAGAGCGTACCCAATAATCGGTATGCTAGTCGGATTTTGCACCTTTTCGCCCCGAAGTCAATATAATCAGACGATTAATGTATGTGAAGAGTTGTATTTGGACACAGGTATTGTAACCGGCTACGGCCCGGTAACCTCTGTGAACCGCCCGGTGCGGACCCGCATGCCGGGTGGTGTGGGGGCTGGGGGAAAAAAACCCCCGGCTACCCGATTAAATGTTCTTTTCAGCCTTTTGTATTAGTCGCTTGACACCCTCATCTGCTGTCTCCGTTATATCTAATTTTTTCATTGCGCTTTCATAGATTTTTGTAAGATGAGCATCTAATTTTGAAAAATAATCAGACAGGCTTGTAAGTTCTTCTATCATTTTCTTTTTGCCTTTTGGCGTCATCATTTGTATCCCCCTTTCCAAGAAATAGTCGTGAGCAAGCCAATTTCTTTTTTCCAGACTCTCAGAAAGTGTTTTGTCAAGATTTGGTGGGATTGTAATTTGCTTCTTAAGTCGCTTGAGAAGGCGTCCCATAGTTTTTGAAAATTCTTCATTTTGTATTTCTTCACGTCGATCGCGAGTACTTTGCAGGAACTCTTTGTTGAAAACGCATGATACAAGCATGGCAAGGCTTTTTTCAACACACTGAGCATGATACATTGCAAGTCCATACCGAGCAAATGTCTCACGGTTCTGATATGAATCATCATCCAATTCTTTCATTTTTGTAATCCTTATTTAACGCTGCGCTTCAGCGGCGCGGGGCTTTTTGCGCGTCTGACTGCAAGCGTCTTGTTAGCAGTTGTTCACTCATTTCTCAAACAGGTTTAAAAATTGCTTCCGGCTTTCTTTTTCATTTGCTAGTCGTTCTCTGAATCGACCAAGAAACATATCTCTAAGATCACGACCGTATTGTGAAATTTTAGTTCCAAGCTTTGGCAATTCCTCCCCTGGTTCCGGTTCAGCAATTCCAAATTCAAGAAGCCCACAAGCAACGGCAACACCACTGCTCCCAAATAGAATTCTCTGATTATCAGGAACTGAAAGAGCCTTTAAATATGAGAGAGGCGTCCGCTCTACGACATGGGACAAATCGATGAAATATTCATGATCAATGTGTCCGGTCAAAAAATGATCAAAGCACCTTGCAAGTAGGAAGGCTTTTTCGAAAGCGTCTATCTTATCTATCAGAACCAGTAAGTGCTCACCTACTTTTCTTCTATATTTGTTATCATCTCTGACCTTCGCACGAAATAACTCCCGGTCACCTTCTCCGATCTCTTCGAGAGCAATAAGGAATCTAAGGATTTTGTGGTAAAACATTCTATCTGAAATTGAACGTTTAAATGAGACTCCTTTTGCTATCCAACCGACTACGGGAATGTCTTTCAGAATACCTTCGTCAAGAACTTGGTCAATTGAGAACTCGAGAATTTCGCCAGGGAGCTCCATGCAGCCAGTCTCTGCAACTGTCATCGCAAGATTATCAGAAAGGTTTTCTTTCATTTTTTTTCTTTCACTTTGAAATGCTAACGTTGGGGCTGAGACGCGCACAAAACGCGACAGCGTTTTTGGGCGTCGATTCTCCAGCGATTTGTTATGGCAAAATTTTATATAGTTGTATCAAATGGCCCTGAATTATAGCCTTTGCTGACGAAAAACCTTTAACAACTGCATTTATTTCTGACATTTTGACAAATTTCGTATGATCATCAAATGTTTCTATATTTTCTCTCATAATGAGTAAATCGTAATTACCGTGTCCTTTTGTGATATCGACAGCAAAATAAGGTGCAGCCTCATGCATAAAGAAGTTTCTCTGATTATCGAGTTCTTGGAACCAGTTCCATGATTCACCAGCCTCTTCAATTATTCTTTTAATTGTTAATCCTACATTTTTCTTTTTCAGTTGCTTCCCAACATTGGTGTAAAGTACGTGAAAAAGGCTTGTTATTAGCTCGCAAACCGAATTTAATTCAAAAAGAAGCGAATCAATATCGATCAGTAAACTGTATTTTAAATTGTCGTCTATATCAAATGCATACCCCTCTTTTTGTAAGGTGAAGACGTGTTCTTCTTTGTGAGTTTCTGTTACTTTAATATACTTCAAGAACTTCAGAATTTATTCTTTTTACGACTCGTGGAAGCATATCAAGGCGTGTAGATATCGACAAACCAAATTGGGAAGCGATTTCTTTTGGAATTGGTGACACCTTGTTAGAGGAGACCGCACTGTTTACAGCAGACCAAATTGGTAAAATCCATGGGTCACCAACAGAATCATTTATGTGAATCCATTTTTTAGGCATTTAATTTCCTCTAGAGCCATAACGCTGCGCTCACCCGCCGGGGGAACTGCCAAAGCTACGACAGGAGCGGCGGCAGTTCCCCCGGTCGGGTGCAGCGGCATTGTTGACACTCTTCATATCTCAGGGCTCAATCGTGGGTGATCCCCAAATGGCTCTCGACATCTCGTAGAGGCTTCTTCCATCGACTGAGATCAGACTTGGCGAACCAATGACAAGCCAGCTCATTCCCTCGCCTATATTGCGCCTGGTGTAGAAATGCAGAGAACTTGAGATCATTCCCCCGACTCCGTTGTCAGGATGGCCGACTGTGTAGCGTGCGATGAACCTGTCACCCCAGTTGAGATCAGCATGGGTTGTCTTCAAGTGCTTCGCGATGAAGTGCTCCTTTGAAGTATCGATATCGGTTCGAATCCACCAGCCGGGACGGTGGCGCTGCAATATGTCGCCGCCCGTGTGTAGCCAGTAAATTGACTTCACGATCTTGGTGAGTGTTTGGCTTACTGGTAGATGATCCAAATCGATAGCGTCCCTTCCCGTGCGGGGATCCGTTCCCATGAAGGGTCGGAGGAGGTCGGCACGATGGCTGCCCTTCTCAGAATCCTGCAAATGCATCTGCATCTGTCGGTCCAGCGCAAGCAGATCGGGGTCAGTGGGCTCTCGGTTCTGCAAGATTGATTCCTGTTTGAGGCGAAGCGACAGCAGGACACTGAAGAGGAAGTCCTCATCGGATGATGAGTTGTTGCACTGTTTGCAGACGGGAAAGGTGAAGAACTCCGTGTCTTGAGTCCTAATTGCTGCGGGGAGTATTACTTTAGGAGGGAGATGGTCTCTGTCTTTCCCCTCGCACTGGGCACAGACTATGCAGGGAGCCTTCTTGCGTTTCCAGTCGCGGTGTAGCTGTTGATGTGTCCGCTTCAGAACGCGATATCTCTCGTCATCTTGCGCCGTCATATGGTCTCGTGTTCTCTTCGGTGCCAACAATTAATATACGGAATAGATCTTTCCCCACTTAGGCAATGGCCTACATTATGTCATCGATATATATGTATCAGTCGTTAATAATTATAAATCTCACGATTTCCGTATTCGTTCCGTAATATCATGATAGACGGAATCCATATATCATCAAAAGTTGATTGTGAGAGAGAAAATGGACCCCTCCCACCCTCTGACAAAGCTTGAATTCAAAGAAATTTATCATCCATATCGTGATCTCCGAGAGATCAACATCACTTGTTTCTGTTTGTAAGTCTCGGATGCCGACGAAAAAAATAATTTTAAGACTTTCAGGAAGCTAGTGCCGCAATCGAGCCCAACAAACTACCTAACATTAACTATACAAGTTGAATGATCAGCAAAGGCAAGAAAAACTTTCTATGCCTCTCATGGACTATATTTGGTGTAGGGGAACATGATCCTTTCGGATCATCACCTGAAAAATGGATTTCTCAGTCTCTCCTGACCTATAGTAGAGGAAGGCCCATGCCCTGGATATATTCGCAAATCGTCTCCAAGGGGAAATATCTTTTCCATTACCCCCTTAATCAGTTTCTTTTGATCGCCTCCGGGAAAGTCGGTGCGTCCTATAGAACCGGAAAAAAGTGTATCCCCAGTAAAGACAACACCTGGGGCGCAAAGACATACACCGCCAGGAGAATGCCCAGGTGTATGGATCACCTTTAGCTTATATGTGCCAACTTCAATTTCCTGTCCGTCAAAAAGCGTCCCATCAGGCGGGAAACCCAGACCGGGAGAATCCAGACTATGTATCCATACAGGGGCCTTTATAATATCCTTTAGCTCCTTCGCCGCACCTGTGTGATCCATATGGCCATGGGTGATTAGGATATATTTGATCCTGAGACAAGCATTGGATACCTCTTTCACAATGCGAAACGCCTCATCCCCAGGGTCAATGACAACCCCCTCCATGGTCTTTTTACATCCCAGTATATAACAGTTGGCCTGAAATGAGCCAACAGCCATCATCTTAAGCATTGCCGTTTGTGCTCTCTAATAATTCTCGAAATCCGACCACCATTTATTTCAGGGATAATTCTGTTTTTAAGAAAATACACGTTATCTAAAGTATATAATTATTGGCGAAATGCATTAAAATATTTCATGTCCTTTTTCGGCCAAAATTGCGGTTGAACATTCTGTCTTAGCTCGTGATCTCTGAGGATTCCTTCTTAACGATTTTCTTAATGATGTATGATCGTTGACCACGTCCATCCTTAATCGTCACTTCGTCCTCAACCGTTGCCCCCAGCATGGCTTGTGCAAGAGGGTGCACTTTAGAAATGAGTCCGGTATCCGGGTTGTTTTGGTTTGTGGTGATGCGAACTTTAAGCTCATGATTTGGATGGCCCAATGGGAAATAGAATATTGTATCGCCTACTTCCACTTCTTGCTCGTCGTCTTCTGTTTCAACAACTGAAACACCAAGGTTTTTCAGCGTTAGCTGTTCAGATGGCTCTGTTTGTAGTGCAGTGGGAACAATAGTATCATCAGGCAATACGAAGTAGGCGCCATCAAGCGGTATGCCCTTTAGTTCATTCAGAAACGCGATGAGATTTGCGGTCTCGCGTATAGGGTTCCTGAACCAATCTGTTGACCAGATGCGCCAGATGCGGTTTTTCCAGCCAAGACTTTCCAGAATCTCCTGCCGTATACGGTCACGGTCTCGTACCGAAACGCCAGAATGGTACGTAGCACCGTCACACTCGATGGCGGCAAGGTAGGCTGAACTGTAGTTAGGGTGTTTGACTGCAATATCGATTCGGAAACCAGCGACCCCAAGCTGTGGCACAACCTCAAAATTATGTTTATGGAGAACGTCGGCGACCGAAATTTCGAAATCACTATCGGGCTCGCCTCCTGTTGGCTTTATATCAGCAAGAATTCCACTACGCGCATACTCAAGGTAGTCGTGAAGAATCTTGGTTCCATATGGGGTATTGGTATCTACTACTATATCTTCAGGCCTCATGGACGTGAATAAATGGACAGCTTTGCGTGCGCGGGTAAATAAAACATTTAGTCTGCGCCAACCGTCCGCGCGTGCGACAGGACCAAAGTTTTGTCTCGTAACATTGGTACCCTTTGCTTTGCCGAACGTGACAGATATAAAGATGACGTCCCGTTCGTCGCCCTGAACGCTCTCGAGGTTCTTTACGAAGAACCCCATTCCTTCTCGTTCCCAGTAATTTCGGTATTCTTCCGTTTTATCTAAGTATCGGAAGCGTTGCTCAAGCAACTCATCAATGAGATCGCGCTGCTTAAGATTAAGCGTTACTACACCCAAGGAATCCTCTGGGTGGTTTAGCATGTGATCAATGACTGCATCTGTTACGTTCTTTGCTTCCACAATATTCATCTGATCATGGTAGATGCCGTTTCCGATATAGCGATAATGCACACCTAGGAGTTTTCCCATTGGGTAAGGGGACGGAAATATGAATAGGTTCTTGTAGAAATTGTGGTTTGAAAATGCAATCAACGACTCATGCTTGGAACGGTAGTGCCAGCGTAAAGTTCGTACCGGTTGAAAATGGCCCATACATACGTCAAGAATGCTTTGCGACATGAGGGCTGCGGCCTGCTGACCATCATCCTCTCCGTCTTCCGATGTGAGGCTTAACCTGTCGAAGAAAGTTGTAGGCGGAAGCTGTTTTGGGTCACCAACGACAATAAGTTGCTTACCGCGGGCAATGGCACCAAGGGCTTCTTCTGGCTTCAACTGAGAAGCCTCGTCCATAATCACGATGTCAAATTTAACCGCTCCTGGTTCGAGAAATTGGGCAACAGCTTGAGGTCCCATCATAAAACATGGCTTGAATGCCTGGATGGCGCGACCTGCCTGACGCATCATTTTGCGAATCGACATTCTTGGCCGGATCTGTGGCAACAAATAATTTAGTAAGGACAGTTCCGTCTTATCATCGACTCGCGTACCTCCCGTACCCTGAGGTGGAAAACATTTCTGCGCCGTTTTATGAGCGCATTCTAGTCCACGTAGCTTGATAATATCGTGGTCAAGGATAGCGAATTCCGCCCTAATTGTCTCGTGAGTTGTGCCCGCGAACTGCTCGAGGGTCGGGTAAGAGCGGAAAAGGCGCGCTGCAATGGAGCTATAAAAACGGTAGCCGAACGTGTTGGGTAGATGATCAGGGCTAACTTTTCCTGATTCCATTACCGAAATGAGGTCCCCAAGACCGCGTGAGTGTGCCCGTGCAGATTGCTGCAGGTATTGCACCCATGAAAGTAGAGCATTAATGTTTTTTATTGCATTCTCTGTACGCGCAACCAATGTGGGTGGGAAGTCGGCATCACTAAGTTCCTTACCCACCCAACATGCAAGTTCAAAGTTGCCAAACTCGGTCATTTCCTTTATGAAGCCGTCAACGATATTCCAGCCGCCCTGTATTGCCTTAATGTAATCTGTAATCTTATTAAAGTTAGCATCGACCCTATCTGATATGAGTTTACAGTTGATTGCCGGGGGCATCTTGAGCAACATGATATTCCTGCCATAGGCCAGTGCATCCCACGCAGGCTTTGTGTCAGTTTCGGTAGATCGGAATTCTTTATCAAGCAATGTCTTTGATGCAATATCTTCGTCCACTGAATTTATTGCGGTCGGGAGTGCAAGGTAAGACGTCACAGCTCGCAGAGATTCCGCAGCAGAGATATTGCCAGGCGACCAAGCAAATAACTTACCCGCAGCATCCTTGATAAGTAAACCCAACTCATTAAGGAGGTCTGCGAACAATGGCCAACTCGTAGCTGCGAGTAGCTTCTCATTGACAACCTTCGACATTTGGAACCAATTTTTCAGAGACTCTCTTCCTGTGGTAAGATCATTAATAGCATATTCAAGCTTGGATTGGCATCCAGCTATCTCCATGAGGTGCAACTCCGTGGCCTCAAGTGAATTGAAAATGTTCTCATCCAGTCCAGCTTCAAGTAATCTGCACTGAGTTGTAGCAATCCATGACCCAAGCTTCATCGCCTTATCGAAAGACGTATCTTCTCCCTGATACAATGGACCGAGAGCTTCCCTATAGGACTGGTTTGAATTCCAGGTTATTGCAGCATTCTGAAGGGTAATTAGTCTTTCGAGCTCTTGCAATCGAAGTGCACTGGTCTTTTTTGCCTTAGTCTTGTCTATGGTGCGATGAAGGCGACAAGCACGACGCCATCTGCCCTGAAAAATGCGATACCAAGTATCACCTTCTCTCAAAACAAGTATTGCTTCTCTAAGTTCACTATCAACAGGAACCACATCCAGATAAAGTATTTTCGATATTACTTCTCGTTCTTCCATAATGCGCTGTAAATCTGCACATGCTTTTCCGATAATAGAGTTTACATCGGGATTTTTCAGGCCCAAGTGTCGGTATTGCAATAGATCGCGTGGAGCTTGTAAAGCAATATCAACAATTGCATGAATTTTCTCCACTGATGCGTCTGAGCCATCGAACTCAATTCCAACAATCTGTCCGCATTCATTGATTTTTGCGAGCGCACGACTAACGCTAGCAGCGATTTGAAGTATTTCGTTGGCCAAATCTTCGACAGTCTGGCACGATTTTTCAAGCAATATTAGTTGTGAGAGATTATTTTTTAGTGCCTCAGCATTATCACCATCAGCTTTCGTTAATGTGTCTTGTTGCTTGAGTCGGTTTCCAACATCTGATCGAAGTTCACTAACGCGTTTTAATCTCTCGTCGAATCGACGCAGGGTTGCTTCGGCTGTCTTCGCTTCTGGGTCCTTATCGGAAAAGAGCCCAGGCAGAACTGTGCGCGACATCCCTGGAGGGAATTTAGTCGGGTCGATGGAAACCAAGGCATTCATTAACGCTTCTGTTTCCTCAGGACTGAGATAAAACTTCTCTTCACCCAGGAATGCTGCTGCTTCTTGAAGTGTTTTCTGAAATTCTTCAAAATGAGGAAGAGCGTCTTGCATATTGCGATCGATCATCAATTCTGAACCTGGCATCAGTTCCGTAGGGTAAAATCCCCAGAATGGATGATCTGGACCGAACGATCCGATGAGCTTGTATTGCCTGCAGGTATGTGTGAGTGTGTCGCGTAACGACGTGAATTCTGCATGGGTCAATGAATGCGCTTTCGGAATGGTGATTTCTTGGGCGGCTTTCCATTCGCTACCACAGTCAATCCGGTTGCGCTCTGCTCGCCAAAGGACGGAATGGACAGAGAGCCCCTGTGCGTTGCCTACGACGCTATTTAAGAGATCAGCGTAGGCTTTAAGTGCTTTCCGCTTTTCTTCAAGTGCTTCCAGTTGGGGGCTCAAAGCGCGTGGCAATGGAAAATAATTATCCTTTCTAATTGCTATGGCATCAAGTACCCGTTTCTTATGAGTTTTGTTGCTATGAAGTTCGAGACAGAAGTCATCGAGTCCGGCAAGTAATAGTCGCTTTTTGACAACCTCAAGTGCTGCCATTTTCTCAGACAGGAACAGCACTTTTTTGCCCTCTACAATGGCTACTGCAATCAGATTCGTAATTGTCTGGGACTTGCCAGTACCTGGTGGGCCTTCAATGACCATGTTGCGACCCGAAAGGGAATCAATGAGCGCACTGTGTTGGGAGCTGTCTGCGTCATAAATCAGAGGAATGTTGCTTAGCGGATGCTCGTCGATATTATAATCTTTGCCCAAGTCCAGTCCGTTCCCTACACCATCTTTATGCCGAACGCCCTCAAATACCATGCGCACGATAGGATGGTCGGTGAGCCCTGACAAGCCCTTGCCGAGGGAAGGCCATTTCGACGGATCAATGTCCCTGACGAGCAACATCTTGGTAAAGGACAGAAGCGCCAGCGTCATCTGCCGCTTGATCTTCCAACCATGCTTGTGTTGGATTGCTTTCTGAATTTCCTTAAAATATTCATCTGGAGTCGTTTCGTCTTCGTCGAACACCGGAAGTTCGAATCCATGGTCCTGTCTCAGCTTTTCCCTCAATGAAAGATTTTCAGAAAGCTCTTCGCCAGTATAAGAGAGATAATAGCGGTAGTGGCGTGTCTCTCGATCCAAGTCTCCTTTTTCGATGATGACGGGGACAGAGATTAGTGGTGCTGAAATTGTCCGGTCGGTCGGAGTTTTATCTGGAAAATCGAGGAAGCCGAACACAAGAAAGAGCATGTGAGCTCCAGTTTCCTCGATTGCAGATTTCATCTCACGATGAAGCTTTCGACAACGCCGCTCCAAGTCCTCGGAGTAGTAAAGTGCACGAACGCTGATAGCCCCATTAGACCGGGTACCTTCGTGAGGCAACTCGAAGGATGGGTCTATCCCGAGAGTCTTTGCGTAATCTCTGGCTTCTGGTTTTGTCAGGCGGCCAGCAATGGTTACCATTTCACTGCGGTGAGGGTCTGGTATTGGGTTCAAGCAAATTTTTCTGTCGGTACTCTCCATAAGCCTGCGAAATACTGGGTTCGGCTGTGCATCCACAAACTGAATGCACTTCCCTGGTGAATGCTTGAAATTCAGCAGGCGGTTACGCGATGTTAAATCAAGCAACCGAAGACGTAGTGTTTCCAATGCTTTCAAGATTGGAACACGCCCGGAATAGAGATCATCAGCTTCAGGGGCTGGGGCGACTTGGCCTGTCATCTGGTCAGTTTGTGGCACAATTCACCAAGCATAATTGAATATAAGTCAGATCTGTTTTGACATGTAAGTAATCATAAAAAAAACAAAGCCCCGTTATCTTCCTGAGATACGGGGTCTTAGTTATCAGCCCATGGTTCCCTCACACATGGTTATTGATCCATAAATTATAACACCGGTAATATACAACGATCTTATTATCACGCTTTTCTCAAGAATGCTACTATGAAATGAATAATTTGTGGAAATTAGCTATGGAAATTAGTCGGACTCGAGAGAATAAACGGGCTCTTCGGTGTCGAAACTCTGCACCTTTCATCATATCGCATTCAATAAATTCGTCCTAATGATTACGGTGTAGATTTGTATTTGAAGGGATTGACTGCAATCCATGAAATAATGACATGCGGCGGACCTTGTGTCCATCTACAATTCAAGGTTTTGCCTTGACTGACGTTCGCCTCCATGATTATCTCCTCCTGTTCGCTAATTTCTATTGGCTGGTAACATGTTAAGCATATGGCGGCATATCCTCCTTAGGATAAGCTGACGTTCGACAGTGTAGGCACATTTTGGCCTTTGGAATGGCGTAAGTCATTGAAATCTCGTGGTGGGGTCTCCGAAAAACTGGAAAACGTGTAGGCATGCGAATCAAATAATTGTTCTTGACATAATGGTAGTATTTGTTATCTGAGTAGGCATGTACGTTAGAACAATTTCTCGGAAAAATAAAAGCGGATCCACCACGACCTATGTCCAGTTGGCCCATAATGTTCGTGATCCTCAAACCGGGCAGCCCAGGGCGGATGTTCTTTACAGTTTCGGGCGCGCCGACACCCTGGATGTTGATGCGATCAGGCGACTGACCAAGAGCCTCTCCCGCTTTCTCTCTCCCGGGGAGGCTTTGCAGATTCAGGGGGCGGCAGATGGCGACACGCCGCTTCGATTTATCAGGAGTTACCCCATGGGAGGCGCCTATCTTCTGCGGGCGCTGTGGGAACAGTTGGGAATACCCGAAGCTCTTTCTCAATGCATGAAGGATCGGTCGTTTACGTCTCCTGTGGAGTGGGCAGCCTTTGCCATGCTGGCCAATCGCGCCTTGGCCCCGGATTCCAAAAGAGGAGCTGAGGAGTGGGTCAGACAAGATGTGGCCCTGGGGAATCCAGAACCTATCGAGCTTCAGCATCTGTACCGGGCGATGGATGTTCTTCTGGAGTATTGGGAGATCATTCACAAAGAGGTCTTCTTTGCCGTGGCGGATCTTTTGAACCTGGAGGTGGATCTGATCTTCTTTGACACCACCAGCACCTACTTCGAGATGGATGAAGAGGATGAAGCGGGACTGCGGCAGTATGGTCATTCCAAGGATCACCGGCCGGACCTCCCCCAGGTTGTGATTGGTCTGGCGGTGACGAAGGAGGGCATCCCGGTCAAGTGCTGGACCATGCCGGGGAACACGTCGGATATGAAGACGGTGGAGACGGTCAAAAAGGAGCTTCTCGGATGGAAGCTGGGCCGCTGCATCTGGGTCATGGACCGGGGAATGAACTCGGAAGATAACCGCCTGATCCTTCAGAAGACCGGCGGACATTATATTATCGGAGAGAAACTCCGGGACAACCAAGAGGTCCACAAGGAGGTCCTGGCCAAGCGGGGAAGGTTTACCGCCGTCCGGGAGAATCTGGAGATCAAGGAAGTGATTGTCGGCGATGGTGAGCGCCGCCGCCGGTTTATATTGGTTCACAATCCCGAAGAGGCCAGGAAGGATAAGGCCACCCGTGAGAAGACTCTCAAAAAGATTGAGGAGGCCCTTAAGTCCATCAAGGAACAAAAGGGGCAATGTCACAAGAAAAACGTATGCGCCCTTCTGTCTCACCGGACGATGGGGAGATTCCTGCGGCAGCTGAAAACCGGCGCGATCAAGATTGACAAGGGCAAAATCAAAGAAGAGGCCCATCTGGACGGGAAGTATATCATCTCCACCAGTGACGATACCCTGACTCCTGAGGATGTGGCCTTGGGTTACAAGCAACTGATGGAAGTGGAACGGGCCTTCCGGACCCTGAAGACGACCTTGGACCTGAGACCTGTCTATCACCGGAAGGATGAACGGATTCAGGCGCACGTTTTTCTCTGTTTCCTGGCGCTCCTTTTGGTGAGGATTGCCGAGAGGAAAACCAACATGACCTGGGACAGGATTAGAACCCAAATGGAGCGTCTTCATCTTGGAGAATTTTTTTCAAAAGAAGGACGGGTTTTACAGGCCACCGAACTGAGTCCTGAACAGTTGAACATCCTGAAACAACTTAAAATATCACCGCCGCAACGGATCAGGCACATCCAAATGCCCCCCTGAATCTGTAGGCAAACGCCTAAAAATCGAGCACGACTTATGTCCACAATTTTACTTAACAATCTCAATCACGCTTACCTACCGCTGTCGAAGGGGAGATAAGGTTCGGGCTCATCCCACTTCTTCCTCCCATCTACTCCGATCTTGTCCATGATCCCTTTGAGATACGCTCGCCATATTCCATCCTCATCGCCCCAACGGTCAGTCTCTTCTTCAATGAGCATTAATTTCGTGTTTAGGGAGTGATAAATTTCGATCCAGTCTTTTTTTGTTAGTGTTAAACTTTCCTTTCTTTCTCTACATTCCTGAACAATTACTTTTTCCAATGCTTTACCAGCATCTGCTATCTTCCCAGTCGACAGGCAATAGGGACAAGTTATAATCTTACTAACCTCATTCAATAAATATACGTCCATTATTAAAAGCCCATGACATTCTTCACATTCAAATGGCCCTATCAATTCACGTTGGTCAGGATTTATCTTCTTGAAGTTCATTATTTTCATCCCCTTACCCTTTCCAGCCCATCTATCACATGGGCTTATTGGCTCCTTCTTTCTTAGTGGACTACTAAAGGTCTCCCCATAGTCAAGACAAAAAATTGGGTTGTATTTGAACCTCAGATTAGTATTTTTAACCCTATCACAGCAAAATTGGTTCAATTACCGCTTTTTTCAAATCAAACTCAATCCAATCTTCATAATTAGCTAATTCTCTCAAGAATTTTATGATTTTTTTAATTCCATCTTCTGCCTGTCCCAAACCAAAAAACGAACGTAACTCATTATTTTTGTCAATGATATCAAACCTGATCGAATAATGGTTTCCGCATCCTATGCTTTTGCAATAATCGGACAATGCCACGCATGTAAAATTTCCTTCTTTAAGTTGAATGGGGTTCAATTCAGACGAAAAAAAATCATATTTGAACAAGCACGTATTGGCATCGTATTGACGATCGAAATATTTGTGGATCCAAATTGACGCATTTTCACCCTTGACTGGGTTGTTGAATTTTTTTCCCTTCAGGTCTTTTGAAATGGATATCCAAAGGTCCTTTTTTTGATCAGATTTTTTCATAAAGACCTCTGTTCCATGGCAGTGATGGATTGTAGAAATGACTGCCTGTCCCAATATTTCCAGTATTCTTAAAACCAGCGAAGCATTTTCTCATATTTTTGTGATGAAAATAATCCGGCGGTACGGGACGCCCCCGGCCCTCGATATCATATAGGATATCCAGAGGTTCATTTCGATTCGGAGCATAGACAACAGTTACCTGACAGGATTTTGCTCCTGAAAGCACGATTTTCAGGGCTGCGTGGCGGGCGGTGTATGCGCCAAGGCGGTCAATGTGAGACATGTCCTTTCCGCTCAGCGCCCCGCCACCTATTGGGATCCTCGGTCCGTAATAATCCATGACTAGTTTTCTGCCCGTCTGGCCGTTGTCCCCGTCACTTCCGCCGTTCAAGAGTGGACCATTAGGATTGACAAGCAGTTCCACATCCTCCCAATTCTGGGCCCAGCGTGAATCAAGCATTCGGATATCTCTGTATGCCGTTTGCATGACTGAGCTTAAAATAACCGCCAAGTCTATCAGTGGCGTTTCCGCCTTCTGCTGAAGGGTTGCAAGGATGTGTTCCAATAACCATCTATTCTGTTCTTCCCTCATTCTGATCAGCAATTTTCCATCCGGGCCTTGCCCTGAAAGTTTGCCAGTTTGAAACGATTTGATAACCGCCTCCCTTAATGAATGAGCCAGGAATTGCTCCGGCGGCAGAAAATGTGTATTTGCATCGTATCCGGCCCACCCAATTACGATGCATTGATCGTTCACATGTGTAGTATAGGGAGTTGGATCTCCTACCTGAAAACATATTTCGTTTAAGACTCTGTATTTTGCGGCGTCAGTATAATTATCTGGGGTGTAGCCAATATGACACCCGACATCCATGACGATCTGCTCAGCGCTTTTGGTTAACGGTTTCCTTGTAACGATGCCGCCGCTTAACCATACAACGTCCGACCAGACGCCGACTTCGATCTGCCCATAGGCATCTGCGTCTGCTTTGTAAGCTTCTTCAATCATATGATCAGCCAGAATATCGCAAAACTTGTCTGGATGACCGTTAAAAACCGCTTCTGCGTAACGAATCATGTTGGATATTTCTCCAGTTGGGTATAGGGAATCCTCGCCCTTTGAATCTCAGCAGGTGATCCATCACGTGAAAGAAGCACATGAATCATCTGACCCGCTATTCGTCCTAAAAGATTTTTGTCGCATTGCTCAATATAACCGTCCGTGATGACTAGGGCCTTACCGGGGCCCGTGTCAGCCACATGCTTTAAAACACTGTTTATTGATGTCCCTCCGCTGGTTTGAGTTTTTAATATTCCCTTTTCAATGATGGCAGGTTTTACTTCATCGCTGAAGGCCCAGAAGGGCATACGCATGAAGCGCCGCATCCGGTTCAATAAGGCGACCAAGGCTTGCATCTCTGCGTTCATTGAGCCGCTGACATCAAGATAAATCTGGGTGGTAGATGCCCTATGTGGGATTGCCGTTTGCCAAACCGCATCTGGAATGATGGGACTCCAAATGGCTTTAAGGTAGCTTCTCTTATCCCTCTCTGTCAAAATTGGTAGGGATGTTTCTCGCTCTATCCATTCTCTCTGTGGTGCATTCCGGTCAGGCGTCAACAATTTCATCAGGACCTGCCAGGTGGTCCTCTCCCACCTGGTCATCTTTTCGTTCTTTTGTACAAAGAGCGCATCATAAGGGTTGGCACCGATACCTCTACTCTTTGGTGACCGCCAGATACCATCACCATTCATTTCCGACAATGCCCGTTCAAGAGCCTTGTATGCCTCATCCGAAAGTTTCTTTCCATTCCACTTGCCATGTCCACCGATGAGAAATTTCCCCTTGAGTAACTGAAAGATTGATTTGGGCAACACGAATTCTTCAAGTGCCCTAGCTGCATCAAGAATATCATCGACAACGAGCCGCCCTTCATAAATATCCCACCACAGTCTCTGCACATCTGTAGAATCGGTCAGCTTATAACCATCTTTCTTTGGCGGACGAAGAATGCTGGAAATACCTTTCGCGTTGGCGTAATAACGGGTCATGAAAGCACTGTATTCCGTGCCTAATGACCGGTGGATGATGGCATTTATGACGCTATCCAGAGCGATGTTCGTCACAGTATCCATACGGGTATATTGCTCTGTGTGGTTCAGGAGAATATGCAGGAATTCATGAAGAAGGACAGCCTTGACATCCGTTTCCGTCTCGGCATTCTGATTCAGAAAATTCAGGTTGACCATGAGCAGGGGACGGTCCGACAGGCTTACAGACAGCGTGTCAACATCCTCTGTAAAGACAACGTCAAGAATTGAAAGAACCGCCTGGCAGGCGAGTGGGTTCTCGTCGATCAGCTCTTTTAGGATTTGATTGAAATGCGTTTCAGTCACCTGCATAAAAATTACCGACCCTATAGAGGGTGAGTTTGCGCTGTAACCGGTTTGCCGTCCAGATGACGGAGTGTCCGGAGTCATAAAAGTATTTATTGCACAGGCACAGAATTATTGCTGTTTTTAGTATCTCATCGGCAGAGGCTGTCAGGACATCAAGGATTGACTCATTTTCAACCTGCTCCGGTTCTTTGACGGTTCTGCAGAATTGTATGCCAGCTGGCAGATCGTATGCACCTTTTGCCTGATCTGCCTCGCTGAAGCCTTTCTTGTTCAGTATTTCACCCAAGACCTGCAAAGGATTTGCGTTGTCGGGGAATATAAGCCCATACTGTTTAATTTTTGGGAAAAAAATTGAAGCGGACGGATCACCCAAGATGCTTGATTTAACGATTTCTCTGCGCGTCCGGGACCTAGGGCCGCCGCTGTTGAAAAAAACATTTTTCAGCCAGTCCCAGCAAACCGGCTTTATTGGGAAATTGCGCGCAACGCTATAATACACCGGTCAAACTCCTTTTCATATTCTGCCGGAGAATCCAGAACAATCTTGTTAACCAGGAGGTAGTAGAAGAGCTGTTTTGCCCTTTCCTGGCGTTTACCCTTCAAACCGGAAAGCACGCCTGCTAAACGTGTATATTCAGGATGGATTGTGTTGGTATCGTTAAGACGCTCCTGCCATTGAATTTCTCCTTCGAGATCCAGGATACCGCTCGCGATCTTTCCCAATTCGTTTATTGCCTCTCGTCCTATCTGTAAACATTCTTTTATTGCCAAAGGGAATAGGGCAAAGGCAAAGGCGGCCGCATTATCATTCTTTTCTCTCGCAAGGGTCTGCGTTACCGCCAGCGTTCCCGTGTCTTTATCCGGACATTTATCAATAAGTAGTTTGACCTTCTTGCTTATGGTACGTTCGAGGTGGAAGCGATTGAGCCAAAGGATTTTCTCATCCGCCTGTATCGCCTGCCATGCCATTTGGTGAGCCGCGTGAATAATTTCCTTTTTGGGGGTGACGCCCCATGCTCGATGCGGAAGGCTCCATTGCAACGTCATCTCAAAGGTGCGATCCTGCAAAGAACATCCGGTCACTGCCGACACGGCCAACAGGTTTCTGACCAGTTGTCGTGCACGTCTCGGCGATATCCTGAGATCGGCCTCGCCCAACATGGTTGCCGCTACGCAGGCATAGTTTATCAACGCCTCGGGAACGTCTACCATTAATTGACAATATTCCTTCTTCCAATGATTAAGTCTACTGGCCAGTTGCCCTCCGTCATTTGAGATAGTGCCATCCCCCCGAGGATCTGCAATCAACTTTCGAGTATTGTCATCGAGCTCCTCCCAGTCTGGAACTTCTAAGACAAAGGCAAACCGGTCGGCAAGAGCTTGATCCAGCGGTACGGAACCTTCGTAAAAATCGGCTATTCCTTGGTCAGATGAACATGGATTCATGGCTGCCCACCGGTAACGAAGCTTTTCGAGAAGCAATCCCTGAATCCGTCTTTCATAGATGAGTGAGAACAAGCGGTTCTGATGTTCCGGTTTGCAGCGACTGATCTCGTCAACCAGGACGGACTCAGCGGCCCATACAGTCGCCGGCGTTTCCAAATAACGGATTCCTGAAAAATCGGGATTCGGATAAGGAAAGCCTATAAGGTCGTCGAAAGAGATCAGACTGGCATTGATGTGACGGTGTTCCAGAACAAGCGCCTCTGAGAGACTGTTCAGGAGAAAAGTCTTACCGGTTCCAGCCTTGCCGATAAGGAGTAATGGGTCTTCTGTTACTAGGCTGGCCAGAATAATCGGTTCAACGTGATTGTATCCATAAACTCCCAAGGGCTCGATGTATGATGTTTGATTTTGCATATGTGCCTCACGGTAAGGATGAACGTTATTTGATGACTTTTGTGTTTCCCTTTGTCTTTATCCCATCGGAATACGCAAGGCCCCTAAAGAGCCAGGATAATCTGTTTGATAGTTCATGTATTTGTTTTAGCGCTTCCTGTACATCTTCAGCAAAGTAGACCTTATCTTTTTCAAAAGGCTTGTGGCTGTATTTGCATGTCACTTTCTTCATAAGTTTTTCAAAATAGACCACTTTATCAGGATTTTCAAAATAGCCTTTGTTGTATGCCTTAAGGGAGTCATATAAATCTCCGAACAAGCTCATCAATAATTGTTTATCCCATTTGCTGTTTATTAATTTATCTGGCAGCTTAGGGTAATCTAAATTGATTGTAAAACTCTCGGGGTTTGTATCCGTCAAATAATGTGTGCATCCCTCTGATTTGTCTCCAGTCTTACAGTAAGGACACTTCATCATTTTTTTAAGGTATTTAAAACACTGGTCTACTTTAAAGATGGTTGCTTTGAGATTCTTATCTACTTCATTGGTGGCTCTAGCAAAATACACGTCTCCTTCAAAAATATCATTAGTCGGCCATTGATCTAAAATTTCAGACTCGAATTCCAACGATAATTTCTTCATAATCTTTTTAAAATACTCCCGCATATCAAAACTTTTTATTCTCCTGCTTTTATAAGCTTCAAGAATATCGTAGAAATCTTGGAAAACATCTTTTAGTGTTTCCTCGGAACAAATGCTGAAATCGGTGAGTTTTTGTTTTCTCGCCGGATTATCTATGTCTGAGAAGGCGATATCAATACTAAACCACGTAGGATTCCAGCCGTCATAGGTGTTGGTTACCCATCCAACAACGTGTTCACATCCACCAGTAAAACCTCGCATATGATCAAAAACTACTCTTGCTTCACAGTAAGGACATGCTACAGAGTCGCTACTCATAATAGATCTCCTCTTAAAGGTGATGACATTTTTTGAAGCGCCTTCATGTTTTTTTCTCTTTCTTTGCCTTCATGTTTTCAGCATACGCAAGGCCCCTAAAGAGCCAGGCTAACATCTTTTCCAGTTCACTCAGCTTTTCTAGTACCGGTTCTTTCTCATTGGCAAAAACAACAAGACTTTCCTTTTGCTCATAATATTTAAATTCGCAATGGCCAAGTTTTTCTAGTAATTTCTTTAGATAAACGATCCGATTGGGTTCCTTGGTCAATCCGTGTTCGTAGGCATCGAGCAGATCATATAATTCACCAAAAGTCTTTCTTAAATTCTCTTGTAACCATTTTTTGTCTTTTAATTTCTCAGGCAGTCTCGGGTAATTCACCAGATCCGTGTGCGTTACATAATGCATACATTTTGTTTTTTTATAGTCTACGCCACAGTAAGGGCATCCCATGTGCTCTTTATTGATTTTATCTTCAAGTTTTTTAAAACCACGTTCCAATCTTCTTATGATTTTCTTAAGCTGCTTATGCACTTCACGAGGATTTTCGGCAAAGTAATAATAGCCGCAAACGCTTGATCCGGGACCACCTGAGAATTCATGGTATCTTGTTTCAAAATCACACGTGATTTTTTCCATTAATTCTTCAAAATATCTAATTATGTCTGGTTTTTCAGTTAACTCTATTGTGTCTTCATCAGCATCTCCGTAAGCTTTGAGAATATCACGTATATTACCAAATATTTTACATAAGATTTCTTCGGGCCATTCGAAATTGACACAGGTTTTTGGCATGAGTGGGTATTTTAAATCCAAAATAAAACAATCTGGGTCAGTATAGGCAATTACATGTTCGCACCCCTCACTAGATTTTGAATTACAGTATGGACAAACAAGATCTGATTCGTCCTCCTCATCTTCTTCTTCAACCTCCTGATGAATTTTCTTGTATCTAAAAGCGTTCCATCGGGCTTTTGCATTATCGTGTTTATTAATGCCTTTTGATGTACAGGAACCAAATATCGACCATTCATCTATGATATCTCCATGAAAATTTCTAACTGAATGGTCATCAGCGGTAACATCAAAGGTTATGGTGCCTATATTAAACGGGCCATTAGAAGCGTATCCGGCGAGAACTTTGAAAGAAGCACTGCTCTGCTGCTGAATGATTGACCCTTCAAAATAGGTATTGTTAAACCATTTGATCGTTGCCTGGTGGGGCACACTTTGAAAACTGCCATCGATCATTTTCTGCTTGATCGTCAAATACCAATACTCAATCAAGTCGTAGTAGTTAATATCATCCATCACCAGCCATCCTCAACCACTCCGGCAGTGTTTTGAGTAAAGGGGGCATTACCTTGCTGACTTGGCGCTCGAAGACGATGTTGGACCCATAGATGGGGCTGCCGGTATGTCCCACAACATCGGAGACAGTCCTAAGGATGAGACAGTCGATCTTGTTGATAGTCCGAACAACGTGCGCCACGGCAGCCGACTCCCAATCTGCTGCCATCGCTCCGAATTTCTCACGTAGGCTTGGGATCTCTACAGGGACCAGGTCACGATCGGCTGAAACGATGACCCCGGGTTTCGCATTCAATGGATACGGGGGATTCTGCCAAGGCAGCTTCAAATCCGTTGTGAACCGGAGCTCCATGTTTTGCTGTCCACCTGACTGTTCGCAGATGTCGTATACAGCAGTTCGTTCAGCGAGAATTACGTCGCCCTCTGTGACATCTCCATCGAATCCTCCGCATGTGCCTACATTGACGAGGAGCGGTGGACACCAGTGGTCGAGGGCGAACTGAGAAGCTGCTGCGGCTGCTATTTTACCTGACCCGCTATACACAAAGACAACCGGCTGGGTTCGGTTGGAGACCTGGATGGTCTTACGGAACGATGCATATGGGCCATTATCGGAATTCTTCACTCCATAGCACCCCATCGTCACCTTCCACTCCGCTTCTGCCGTGATTATTATAACGATACATCCTGATGGAGATGCCATATTCAAAGTTCCCCTTTAGGTCTGCTTGAACCAATACGCTGCAATTACCTCGATTACTGCGAATCACACGAGCCCATTCTCACGTTTAAAGTCTGATAGGCACCGAGCCAGTTTGTCCTTAAGCTTGGCGGCAGCCGCGCTGGCATCACTGCAGTACCATATTGCGTAACGGGATGAGGACATCGATGTTTCGGTGAACGCCTCTTCTTCATAAACGTCGCAGTCAAGTATTTCCAGAAGCGCCAGTCGAACCAATACGGCATATCTTTCTATGTTGACCCTGAAGTCCCAGCAGTAGTCCTCTTCAGAATCGTAGGCCTTTGCATCGAGCCGTACTTCCTTAAGTGCCTGAACGTAAGTGCGAAATACAGTGCCCTTTGGCGCTTTTGGTAGTTTGGCGCTCTTGCCTTTATATCTGGCACGAGCGTAGCAGTAAGCGATCGATTCAAAGAACTCGCCGATCACGTCGATTTCATAGAGCGCTCCACCACCGAGACCGATCGCGTACTTTCCTTGTCCGTCGAAAGTGCAATCGAAATCGGCGAGAAAGTGACTGCATCGGGTTTCGCGCTGGCCGCATAAAGGACAAGGGATTTCTTCGGGACTTAACTCACTGTCGCCATTATAGTCAGAATCGTTGTCATTCATGGGGCACCTTTTTATTATTCTAAGTTGTTGCCATTTTCTGAATCTCACAGCAAACTTTATCTGTCCTTATAACCGGTTAATTATTTTAGCTCAGCCGCTGTACGAAGCTGGTCCACCCGATCTGTCTTTTCCCAGGGAAATCCTTCGCGACCAAAGTGGCCGTAGTTGCAACTCTCGCGATAGCTCCAGCCTTTGGGTGTGGTGAGTCCCATATCCTTAATCATCATAGCTGGACGAAAATCGAAAATTGCACCATCCATAAGGATATGGTCAATCTTATCCTCATCAATTTTCGCTGTACCATAGGTACTGACGTTGATGCTGAGCGGTTTTGAGACGCCAATCGCATAGGCGACTTGAATCTCGCATTTGTCGGCCAGTTTTGCGGCAACAATATTCTTGGCGACATAACGGGCATAATAAGCAGCAGAACGATCCACCTTTGACGGATCTTTACCGGAGAAAGCGCCACCACCATGTGATCCTACGCCACCATAAGAATCTACAATAATTTTACGGCCTGTGACACCGGAATCACCGCACGGTCCACCAATCACGAACCTTCCTGTCGGGTTGACAAAAAACTCAGTTCGGTTGGTCAACAGCCCGGTTTTATCGAGCACTTCATGTGCAACTTGTATCAGATCTTTGCGAATTAGTTCCATCGGAACATCCCGGGTCTGATGCGAAATCACCACCGATGTGATTTCGATAGCTTTACCATTTTCGTGTAACACACTAACCTGCGACTTGGAATCAGGGCGGAGATATTCGATTACCTTCTCTTTGCGGAGGCGGGTCAGCTCTTCCAATAAATGGTGTGCGAAGATGATTGAAGCAGGCATCAATTGATGTGTGGCGCGGGATGCATACCCGAACATCATTCCTTGATCTCCCGCACCCTGATCCTCATAGCGTTCACGGTTTACACCCATAGCAATATCCGGGGCCTGGCCATGAATAGCGCATATATAATTGAATGTGTCGTAGCTGAATCCTTCCGAAGGATCATCGTATCCGATATCCTTCACGACTTCACGCGCGATTACCTGTGGATTGATTTTATCCCAGTTTTCGCACGTGATTTCACCAAGATTAACCACAAGATTTGGACCTACAGCAGTCTCGCAACCCACGTGGGCCTTGGGGTCTTGGGCCAGACATGCATCCAGAATGGCGTCAGAAATCTGATCGCATACTTTATCGGGGTGGCCTTCGGAAACCGATTCCGAGGTGTAAACGTGACGTGTCATCAATTTGCTCATTTTGTAATCCTTTCTATATTACTGTTTTATGATTAACTATACTAGGATAATGATAAAGCGCCTTTAGGATTCAAGCTGGTCCTATTCCTTCCGGCGTCTTTGCTTCCAGGGCCGCATCTGCAAATACCTCATTTCTCTAAATAGCTTGCGTAGCATTGCTTCTTCTTCGCTGAAATCACCTACATAAGCATCAATACGGTGTGCTTGCATGCAGTAGAAACAGTTTTCATCAGGTCTGTCATGTCGTCTGCATCGCCTGGTGAACCGCTTGTAAGTGATCATGTTTGCCTCCAAAAGAGAGGTGGTTGACTTCCATTACTACCGATCAAAGTCAGTCATACATTGAGCAGAGTGTTGAGTTTTCATGTTTCACTCTTGATTCTTGAGAATTTGAAAGTTTAGATTTGAGGCTCCTCACGGAGTTTATCTTTCTCCTTCTCTGGAAGGCGGGGGCCCCAATTGTTCCCCTTGTACTCTGTATGAACCTATTTGACTGTCTTCACTTCCATCAACCACCCCTTGTATCATGCATCTATATGCGTTTTGTTGTTGTATTCATCGACCTCGTCCTGCATTTCTTCGATCTGCTTCTGGAGCATGGACACCATACCATCCAGTTGTTCACGATTGATGAATGCGTCCCATTGGTAAACCACTTTTGCCGGATCGCTTCCGCCGTAAAATAGCGCTTCCTCGCCTTCTCTTGTTTCCAATCTGTTGAGAAATGCGATGCGGGATTTCAGTTCCGCCATACGTTCAAGATTGACATAGATGGGAACGTTTGCTTCCGCAATTTTGGCCTTCACGAGACCCAGTCGATCAGAAGTTGCGAGAATCTGATCCCATACTTCCTGGCGATTCACTTTGGAAACGTTATCGCTCCTGCGGGAGTTTTCCCGTGTCAAAATGTGCTGTAAGCGATTCAGTTCACCAGCCAGACTGTTTTTCAGCTTTAATGCTTTGGCTAAATTCATTCTTAGTTCCTTTCTTGTCTTATATATCCTCCCTCACGGATGGTGAGGGCATTCATTCTTCAATTTGACGTCTATATTCATGCCATTCTTTTCTAAATAGCATGGTTCGGAGTGTACATGCTTGTTTGTGCATCCCCGAAGTTGTCAATGAGCAATCCTGCTGAGTTGCCTACAACGCAAAAAGCCCATGCTTAGCGGCACGGGCTACGAATGGTCTTCATCTGTCCGGCCTTTAGCGAATTGTTTAGAGCGGCTGCAAGTAACTGGTTAAATCACCGCTCAGTTGTTTAGCACATTTATATCGCGGAGCAATTTATCTGAATAAATCACCGCTTGCTTATTATCTCGAAATTTATCCTCCTCTATGTCCAAAACTAAAAAACCCTGCACTCTATTCAGCGCAGGGCCAACTACCCGGCGCTTTAAGCAGATTTTATATCCCGACCTGCAAGTTGCTCGTTAAATCGCCGGTAACTGTTATCGTACGCCTTATTGACAAGAAGTCAAGGATTATTTTTTGACAGGATTATTTTTTGACAGCACCTCTTTCCCAACGTCGGAAAATGCATCGTCAAGACTTCGCACCTTTCAAACCGGATTCAATAAGCTCTCAGCAAACGTGGCCTCTCGCTTTGTATTGTATGCCGTGGAAAACGTATGACTTGTCGGTTAAAGTCCGATCATGGGAGTTCGGTAGTTCGCCCATGTAGCTTGAGGGAGGTGTAAAGGGTAACCTGAAACGCTAAGTTCCCTGACAAAGGCTCCTTTAGGGAGTCGAGCAAACCTGCGGGTCGCAGCGCGAGCGAACCCAGATGTAGCCTCGAAAGAGACAATGGAGTTGTCGACCCCGTAATACAAGGGGGAAGACCGGAGCATCTATCCTGACGAAAACTACCAGAACCGATAGATGGGCTTCCGGGGTAACAGGGGTGACACGCAGAGGCAGCCATACGACAATAAACACGGGAGACCCTTGTCGATGCTCTACAGGAGGGCAACCGGTAGATATAAGGAAACGAAATTCTACGGGGTCGGCAAGGGAGTCGGAGTTGCCCATATTACCGTTTGTATCCCAAGGACAGCATAACCTTGGGAGAGGGAAGGGGCAATACTTTTATCAGGTTTCAGAAGAAGTAAAGGAAAGGGGATTGCACGGAAGTGCTGAAAACTCCAGATAACATCCGGGAACTTCAGAGGAAACTATACCGGAAGGCCAAGCATGAGAAGGAGTACCGATTCTATCTTCTCTATGACAAGATATACAGGCTGGAAATCCTGAGCCACGCCTACAGACTTGTCAAAGCGAACAAGGGAGCACCGGGAATCGACGGTGAAACCTTCGGTAGCATTGAGGAGAGAGAAGGAGGAGCCGAGAAGTATCTCGAAGAGATCGCCGGGGCACTGAAGCGGAAAGATTACAAGCCGCAGGCTGTTCGTAGGGTTAATATCCCCAAGCCAGCAGGCGGCAAAAGACCGCTGGGAATACCGGTAATCAAGGACAGAGTAGTGCAGATGGCAGTGAAGATAGTAATCGAGCCTATCTTCGAAGCCGACTTTCAGGAAAACTCTTACGGATTCAGACCGAAACGGAGTTCCCATCAGGCGGTGGAAGATGTGAGAAATCATCTCCTTAAAGGTAAGACAGATGTAATCGACGCCGACATTTCCAAGTATTTCGACACCATACCTCATGACAGACTGATGCAGTTGGTAGCCAAACGCATCGTTGATAAGCAGATACTGAAACTTATCAAGATGTGGCTCAA
>CAISJV010000038.1 GCA_903885795.1 uncultured delta proteobacterium
CCCCCCCCCCCCCCCCCCCCCCCACGCTACTGCCGTGGTGCGAAACGGGCCTGCTGATGAAGTGAGCTTATCGCAAATTCCTCTAATCATTGCCATCACCGTTGGGATGACTAAAGTTCTTGAGATTTATGAGTATCTATGTTCGCTGAACCTATGGCCTGATTCTACACGATAATATTAAAAAATCAAACATATTTTGGTCCATCAAATGTTGTTTGTAATCTGAAAGCAGCAAATTTTCCTGTCTCATACCGAATTACGGACTTCAGGAAGATGCCAGCAAATCCATTCATCCATTACTTCTACATCAATCGCAATTATTCGAGCCTCATTAGTCTGCAAAAAGGGCTTCAAAATTTCGGGGATTGATGCTCAAGATATCCTCATAGTTTTTCAGGATCATCAGATCCTCATCGCCGGTAACGATGTAATCGGCAGTCCCATCGATAGCGCAGATAATAATCATATCATCATTTGGATCCCTGCAAATATTTGGAATAGGGCTTAGCTTATGAAGTATTTCAGATGCTGCTTCCGAAACTATGGCTGAGATTTCGGAAATGTCAGTGGGTGTAAGAAAGGACTGCCTGGCAAGCATTTTACGCCTTTAAATAAAGGAGTTCCTGTCCCGTTTCCAATCTCCTGATATTTTCAGCCACCGCCCTGACTATACCTCGTATGGAGACGTCCGTTACACCGCCAACATGCGGGGTCGCCATTACATTGTATCTGAATATGGGATCATCGGGATCTGGTGGTTCTTCCCAAAATACATCCAGGCCGGCGCCGCTGATCTTCCCCGCGGCCAGGGCATCCTCCAAGGCGCCCCGGTCAACCAGTCCCCCTCTGGAAAGATTGATCAGAATTGAATCTCCTTTCATCATGTCAAAAGTATGCCGCCCCATCATATTCCTGCTTTCGGTTGTCAGGGGTAGGCAGAGGAAGACATAGTCGGACCGGCCAAGAAGTTCTTTTATATCTTCCGGGGTTCCGACCCATTCCAAACCGAGTTCCGCTTTCGCCTTTTGAGGATCGTGGCGTTTGATGCCGATTAAGTGAACGTCAAATGCTTTGAGACGTCTTGCCAGGGCACGGCCGATACCGCCAAGTCCGATAATACCCACTGTTTTCCCACTCAGGGCGCGCCCCTGAGGAACCCCCATCTGTCTGTTGGCAAGACATGATGCCATTTTCCGGACATCTCTTGATAAGCCGATCATCATGTATATACCTAACTCGGCAACGGAATCGGCATTGCCGGATATAGCGGTGGGGACGTTGGCGACCCGGATGTTCATTTCCGCGGCGGCTTGCAGGTCGACAGCCTCCAGACCGGCGCCGCACTGCTGAATGAGACGCAGATGATCACAGCCGGTAAGATGCTCCCTGTTCACTGCGCTCATGGTGGGAATCAATACATCAAATCCTTTTAAGGTCTCGAACCCAAATCGTCCGCTGGTAGCAAATTCATGTTGAGGAAACTCGTTTTTTAGCAACCCCAGGAATCCACCCCAGGCATTTTCATGAGCGGCAAAGAGTATTTTCATTTTCCCTCTCCATTCGCTGGACTTAAAGCATTGCGTAAAAATTTGTGCCTTTCGTCGGTTTCTGCTTATATGACCTTCAGGATTACCGGGTCATGCCGTTCCGAGGCAGCCGGGATGTCCGTCGGGTAGCCGACGATAATCGGCGCGACGATTTCACAGTCCTCGGGAATCCCCATTTCCTTCAGGACTTCGGGGGTGCGGATAGGGCTTCCCATACCGATCCAACAGGTTCCTAAACCCCGTGCCGTGGCGGCAAACATGAAATAGGCCGCCGTCAACCCCGTATCGACATCCAGTGAGCCGACACCTTTGGGACCTATGAAATAAACCACACAGGGGGCGTTATAGAAGACATTGAATTGCTCCTCCCTTAGCATGGCCTCATATTTTTTCAGCGGTGACGAGGGATTTTTGACCATATCGGATAGAAAGTTGTTCTTGCTTTCCGTGGATAGTCTTTTCATGAATCCCCGGTCCCGGATAATGATAAACTGGCAGGGCTGGCCGTTGCTCGCCGTCGGGGCCAGGCAGGTATCCTGAAGAAGCTCTTTCAGGACGGACAGGGGAACGTCTCTATCCTGAAAGTCACGAATGGCGCGTCTGTTTTTCAAAAGGGTTTGATAATCCATGTTTTTCCTCCTTAATTATTTCATAAGGGGCAAATGATTTAGTCCGTCTAACTTTTTCTTCCGGAATCGTCTGTTCGCCCTCAACCAATCACACATTCCTTCGCCTCAACACCATCCTGATCGCAATATAGGGGACAAGGAAAAAAAGCAAATTGCAACATTTCACAAAAGCCATGCCGTAATAATTCAGCAAATCATACTCGTGCCTCGATATTTGGAATAGATTGTTGTGAATCAGGTAGCCGGCATCCCTGCTTAGCAGGAAGAAGACGAACCAGAACGTGACAAATGCAACGCCTATTGCAAAACACCTGATCAAAATACTTGAAATGATTTCCAACTCACTTACGAAACCCGAAGATTCATTCATTTTTCTCCTCCCGGCAAGATACCACGTTTATTAAGAGGAAGTGCTTGGCTCAGGGTGGTCAATTTTCGGTTATCACAACCTTGCGTGAATTTATCGCAATTCTCACCGCAACAATCGCTCCTCCCCTGAATAAACAAACCCGGCATTGCTGCGTACATAGCCCAGGAGCGTTACGCTGTACTTTCTGGCAAGGTTGACCGCTGCCGCCGTGGGGGTTGATCGGGAAACAAGGACCGGGACGCCGAGCCTGATGACCTTGGTGATGATTTCAGAAGAAACCCTCCCGCTCACAAACATCATTCCATTTCCGACCAGATGCATTTTATCATTTCCAAGGAGCACGCCCGCGATCTTATCGAAACAGTTGTGCCGTCCGATGTCTTCGTTAAAAACGGATAAATCGTCATGCTGAAACAAGACACTGTGGACCCCGCCGATCGCCCTGTAAATCTCGGAGCGGCGCTCAAACTCCTTCATGGAGCTCAGGATATTGCGAAGAGAGAATCTGTCCTGACTCGATACAGTCAGAAATTTATCGTTTTTTAAGGGATTGATGTAGGTGAAGCATTTTCCGCAACCTGATGTGACGCTGCGGAGACTCTCACACTTTTCGACGGATTTTCCAGGAGCAAGATCAATCATCACAGCAAAAAGGCGCTCATTATAGGTTATGGCCGAGACATCTGCGATTGTGTCAATAACGCCTTCACTGTAGAGGAACCCCAGGGCAAGTTCTTCCGTCAACTGGTTGAGGCAAAGAAGGGAGGCGTACTCCGTGCCGTTGATATAGATCTTCAAAGATATTTCGCCGATCACGCTCTTTTCCGTATCGTCCAATCTCGCGACGCCACCATCACAGATGATCTCTTTAACGGTAAAGGTGCTATATAATGTTTCGTCCATCGGATGACTCCTCCACAAAAGGAACTATGCTAAATAACTCGCATCTCAGGCGCCTGATTTTCGAACCCTTCATTCTCCTCTTTTACAGAGGATAATACGCGCGAACGAAATCATGCTCTGATGTCTCCCTTATATCCGAAAGGCATCCACCGCTTCAAGCTTTTGATTTCATTTTTTGAATCACACTGTAAAAAAACAAATTAAAATTCTCGTTTGATACTTGACAAAACTCTTACTGTTAATTATATTCTGATCCAACTGATGAATCTGATTATATGGAATACATTTGAATAATCAAAGTGAGGCAAAAGAAATGGTTAAAACAGATCAAAAGAAGGCATCCTGTTGTGAATCCGCAAGCGTGGTTACGAGTTGCTGCCGCATCGAAGCGCTGATCAGCGTCGATGAGCGGGGGCAAATGGTGCTCCCCAAGGAATTGCGGGACAAAGCGAACATTAAGGCTGGAGATAAACTGGCCCTCGTGAGTTGGGAAAAAGATGGCGCGGTCTGCTGCCTTACCCTGATCAAAGCCGACAATCTTGCGGAGCGGGTCAAGGAATTTCTCGGTCCCGTCATGAGAGATTTTGGGTGAGGTTAATCTGTGATGAATGCAAGTGCCAATGATTCGTCAAACAAGCTGGTCCTGCTACCTATGGCGCCCCTTATGGCCTGCGCAGATCCAGACAGCGAGATTCCGTTATGCCCGCCCCGCCTGGATCAGGCGTTTGTAACCGGTTCCGTGGCAGGTACTCCGGGAAGAATTCCCCAGGTTTCTTCAGACTTGACAGGGTGCGACCGCTGGGGTTCGATCAAGGCGCGCTGGGGGGTCGGCAGGATGCATTACGCCGTTGATCCGGGCCTGTATGCCCTCGGATCACCCGATGAGTCCTCACCCGTCCTCGTCACGGCCAATTACAAGATGACCTTCGACTGCCTCCGGGAGGCCCTACCGGGGCGGAATGTCTGGATCCTTGTCCTCGACACGGATGGAATCAACGTCTGGTGCGCCGCCGGTAAAGGAACCTTTGGAACGGAGGAACTAATCCGCCGGATCACGGCCAGCAGCCTGAAAGATGTGGTAAAGCACCGCAATCTGATCCTGCCTCAGCTAGGCGCTCCCGGCGTATCCGCTCATCTGGTCAGAAAACAGTCGGGCTTTAAGGTCCATTACGGGCCAATTCTTGCCCAGGACGTCGCCGCCTATCTCGACGCCGGCCTCAAGGCGACAGCCGAAATGCGACGGAAAGCCTTTCCTCTGCGGGAGCGCGCCGTCCTCATTCCCATTGAAATAGTTGCCGTACTGAAGCCAGCTATGATCATCATCCCCATCCTGTTGCTCATCGGTGGTTTCGGCGGATCAGGGGGATTTGTGCAAAGTATGACCCATGACGGTATATTTTCGATAATTGCCTTTTTATGCGCCATTTTTTCCGGTGCAGTCTTAACCCCCCTTCTTCTCCCCTATCTGCCGGGACGCGCCTTTACAACAAAAGGAATCGCCGTCGGACTGCCGGTAGCCATCGGACTGCTCTATGCATGGGGGGGTGATCTCCGGAGTTGGCGGGAGATCCTGCTCGGAGGAGCCTGGCTGCTTATGATTCCGGCCTTTTCCGCCTATCTGGCCATGAACTTCACCGGCGCTTCCACATACACTTCTCTGTCCGGGGTGAAGCGGGAAATGAGCTGGGCCTTGCCTCTGGAAATTGGCGCCGGTCTTTCCGGGTTTGCCATGTTACTGGTCTCTCGTTTTTTTTAAAGGAGAATGAAATGAAGAATTTGATCTATTTGAGGGATGTCGTCACCTTAAAGGTTGACAGTGATAAATGCACCGGTTGTGGCATGTGCCTGGAGGTCTGTCCCCACGGGGTGCTGGCGATCGATGAAAAACGTGTCCTGATCAGGAATCGTGATGCCTGCATGGAATGTGGAGCCTGTAGTCTCAATTGTCCAGTCGGCGCCGTGTCCGTTGAGGCCGGGGTCGGCTGCGCCGCAGCGGTGATCAACGGAATGCTGAACCGGGAAAGCGCTTCCTGCGGTTGCTTCGTCGATCCGAAAAATCCGTCTGCGGGCAAGGTGGGAGGAACTTGTTGCTCGTGAGCGCTTGGCACTAAATCTCCCCGATCACAAACAACCGGGAGTTTATTATTATTCCAAATTAAGAGAAATTTTATCATTTTAACTCGATGGTTTCTACTAAATTGAGAATGAGCGTGGCGGAAAATAGGGCCTGATGAATACCACTTTTCATCGGCCCTCTCTAAAGCCGATGGACGTCCAAAATCGCCGGGGTTTCAAAGCGATACATCTTCCTTAAAGCGTACTTACTTTTTCTAATTACACATCTGTTGGCCTAACTGTCTTAAGGTATCAATTCCCTTGGGTTCGTGATCGAGAAGGGGCACAAAGATCATTGGCTTATCGAAGCGTTCCGCGATCTCGGCAAGGTATTTTTCCTGTTGCTTTCTCCTCTTATCGAAAAAGGCGTTATTCCCCACATCGGGCGGCAAGATATAATTGACGGCCACCATCGCCGTTTCGATACCCACCTGTATTTTTAGGTCTTCCGAGGCCCGCCAGGCCTCGATCATGGGCGTGTACTCGGAATACATGACGAAAACAAAGGCGCTCGTGTCGCGGTTGCGCATCTTTTCAATGACATCGGCGTATTTGTTTTGTGTAGCCTCGGAGGTCTGCTTCGTCAGGGTCCCCAGATCGATAAAGCCCTTCCAGTCAGTCGGCAGCTCCAGCAACCGCAGGGTATGACCCGTGGGGGCCGTATCGAAGACGGTGATGTCATAACCATCCGTATCGAAATAGCTCATGAATTTCTCGAAGGCGGCCATCTCCTCGGCGCAGGGGGAATTCAGGTCCTCCTCCACTGACTTTTTTGTTTCTTCGCTCTGATCCTTGACGGCCTCAAGTATCCGTTCCTTATACTCCTCCAGGGCCTGCCGCTGATCGATCCGCGCCGCATAAAGATTGTCCATCCCGTTGATCTTCGTGGGCTCATGGTTGATCGCCTGGCCAAAGATGTCGTGGAGGTGGGACGCCGGGTCGGTGGTCACAATTAGCGTTTTATACCCGTGGTCCGCCAGGTACAGAGAGGTCGTACTGGCGATGGTGCTTTTGCCCACACCACCTTTGCCTGTAAAGAATATGAATCTCTGTCCGTTAGTGGGTTTCAGCAGATCATGGCAGGATTCTCTACTATAGGGCGTCTGATTGAAGAAAACAGCGGGCTGGCTTGGGGAAGATTTAATCCCGTCTATGTCCTTTTTATCCTCATAAACGAAGCGTCCCACTTCGTTCAGCAATTCCGTTCCCGATACTTCGCTGTCCCGCAGGGGATAGTAAATTTTCTTCAGTTCAGGGAACTCGATCTCGATCCGGGCAATGACCCGGTTCTCTTCCACCTTTTTCCTGCAGAAGAAATCGTCCGTGCAAGCTTCCTCGGGAAGGAGCCCGTTCACGATAAGGAAACTGGTAGCGATCCCCAGCTTGGATAACTCTCCCGCGCTTCTTTTCGTTTCCAGGATGGATGAATTCTCGGGCTTCAGGACAAAGATGAAGGAAGTGCGGTTTCGATCCTGAAGATAGTTAATTGCCTTCTCGTACTTCACCCTCGCGCTCTGGAGAGACGCCCCAGGACCGATGCAGGTGGCTGCGTTTTGGTTCAATGTCTCCGTCCAGCCGCTGGGAAGCTCCAGAAGGCGGATGGTGTGCCCCGTGGGCGCCGTGTCGAAGACCACGACGTCATAACCGGGGTCATCCATGAATTCGATAAACTTGTCAAAAGCGGCCACTTCTTCTACACAGGGACTGTTGAGTTGTTCCTTGATAATCTGTAGGTTCTTTTCATCAAGCAGGTCCCGCAGGGGGCTAACGATTCTTTCCCGATATTCCTCCGACGCCATGTCGGGATCGATCTCGATGGCATGGAGATTCCCTATATTCCGAATCGGCGTGACATGATGGCCGATTGACTGGCCGAAGATATCCGACAGATTCGGGGCCGGATCGGTCGTCACGAGCAGGGTCTTATATCCTGCCTTCGCCAGCCACACTGACGTGGCACAGCTCATCGTGCTCTTGCCGACGCCGCCTTTGCCGCTGAAAAAAACGAACTTCACTTCTTTCCCTGCGGGGATGATTTGATGTTTAAGCATTTAATTTGTCCTTTTCCAGAATCTCCTTGATCTGGTCATAAGTCATGTATTTTTGTCTGGCGACAATAGTTCCATTGATGGTGGTGATGGGCAGTATGGCCAGTCCGTTTTCTTTTACCAATCGAGCGATCTCCAGATTGGCAAAGAACAGGAGGCTATTGAAAACCAGGCTGGCACGCATGATCTTCAGGTTGTCTTTGTACTCGCTCGTCAGATGTTTCAGTGTCTCACTAAACTCGATCAGTTCGCGGTCCGGCTCGGGGCCGCATACACCTGTGGCGCAGCACATGGCACCTTCGTAAATTGTTAATTCCTGACTAGTCATTTATCTTTCCTGCATTCCGAAGATGTATCTTCATTGATATCATTCTTGTCGTTGATTTTATTTACGACCCGCCGCCAGTTGTCGCTTTTTACCCCATCCACGCACCGGTTGCCATCCCGCAAAGATAACCGCATCTTCAAGCGTGTGGTCATTTCAAGAAAGGCATCCGCGGGGATCGTCGCCAGGGCCTGCAGTATATAGCTCTGAACCTGGTCCTGCGGTTTCGCTAAATCAAAGTAAACCCACCGCCCCTCTTTTTTTTCCTTGACCAGCTTGGCCCCTTTGAGGATCTTTAGATGCCGGGAAACGTTACAGTGGCTCTCTCCGATAGCGTCTGTAATTTCACAGACGCACAGGTTTCCCGGAACGGAATTTAAAAGCCAGATAATAGCGAGGCGGGTCTTGTCTCCTAAGGCCTTAAATTGTTCGATATACAGCTCCATGTCTCACCTTCATATATTCACAATTGTGCATACAATATAGACAAATATGATTTTGTCAATTCAAATATGAAGCTTTTTACCCTGTATGTTGATAACCACATGAATAAACAAGCAAATATATTTTCACTTAATGCTTGACAAATTTCTTACCGCTACTTATATTCAGAATAATCAGGTTAAACTGATCAAATAGTGCAAATCAGAATAATCAACGTGAGGTGAAAAAATGGTTAAAGAAGATCAGAAGAAGGGATCCTGTTGTGTATCCGCAAGTGGTGTTACCAGTTGCTGCCGCGTCGAAGCGCTGATCAGCGTCGATGAGCGGGTCAGGGAATTTCTTGGCCCCATTATTAGCAACTTAGGAGGAATAGGTAAATGAAAGCAGAAGAAATCAGGAAGGCCGTACGGGGCCGTTACGGCGATATTGCATCGAAAGCGGGAACATGTTGTCTGCCCTCGACTGATTGCTGCGGTGGTGAGGAAAGACGACTACCTACAGAAGATCGCCGCGGCGGGCTTTGGGGATGTGCAAATCATCGCCGGGACCCTATTTCCCATGCAGGAAATTGCCAATCATCCGGCGACGCAGGAAGCCATCGGCGATCGCGATATCTTGAAAGCAATGGCGGAGCAGCTGGCAACGTCCATCGCCAGCATCAAGATTGCCGCCGTCAAGTCATAGGTAGACATTGTATGTTTAGGGAGGAGTATTTATGTCAGATACTGCAAATACAACGAAGAAATGGTGGGCCAAGGGACTTCTTTTTGAAAATTGCAACTGCCAGATAGTCTGCCCGGCTCACGTTTCGTTTAAACAGCTCTGCACTTATGAACGCTGTCTCGGCCACTGGTCGATTCACATCGATGAAGGCGAGTTCAATGGAATTCCTCTTCATGATCTCAACGTCATCATTATGTATGATACACCCCAATTGATGTTCAACGGAAAATGGGTTGAGACGATCTTTATCGACGAACGGGCCGATGATATCCAGCGCAAAGCGATCGAGGACATTCTCACAGGGAAGTCAGGCGGTCCCTGGGTCATCCTCAGCCGGTTCGTTGAAAAGCGCAGGCCGACCCGTTATTTACCGATCCACTTCGATGATCAGGGGAGGAAGAAGCGGATGTGGGTCGAAGATATCTTTGACACGACGGTCGAGAGTCTCCGCGGTCAGGATCGGGATCAGACCGTCGTGATCGAGAATATGTTCAACTATCTGCATTCAACACGTCAGGTCGTTGCTGCGGGGGAAACGTGGTGGAAAGACGGAGACGACTACACATTCTCGACCAAAGGAACTCATGCCCTGTATTCAAAATTTTCATGGACGTCGCAATGACAGACACGAAAATGCTTATTTCGGACAAACCGGCGATGCTGAATCTGTTCCATAAGGACCGGCTGATCATATTTTCCGGTCTCGCCATGATAACTGTTTTCTCCTGGGCATACATGATTAATATGGCGATAAACATGATGGGAACGGGAATGAATATGATCAAGCCCTGCCTCATGCACTGGGGGATGGGGGACATTATACATCTGTTCGTCATGTGGACCATCATGATGGCGGCCATGATGCTGCCCGCTGCCACACCCATGATCATGATGTTTGCCACCGTCAACAGTCAGCAGAGTAATGAGGAGAATCTCATCGTCCCAACATGGTTCTTCGTCCTGGGATACCTGGCCGTCTGGACAGCATATAGTGCCGTGGCCACGCTGGCACAATGGGGACTTCATCTCTCTGCTCTGCTTACTCATCATATGGTTCTCGCCAGTCCTCTTCTGGGCGGTTTGTTGTTGGTCGCAGCCGGGATTTTCCAATGGACGCCCTTCCGGGATGCCTGCATGGCCAAGTGCCGTTCACCACTTGGATTCCTGATGACGGAATGGCGGGAGGGACGGCGCGGAGCACTGATCATGGGTCTGAAGGCGGGCCTGTTCTGCGTCGGCTGCTGCTGGCTTCTCATGGTTCTCTCCTTTGTGCTGGGTGTCATGAATATGATTTGGATGGCGGCACTCACCGCCTTCATGCTTCTGGAGAAAATCACGGACAATAAGCGGCTAAGCCGAGCAGCCGGTTTGATACTCGTTGCCTGGGGGGCGTGGGTTCTCGCGGGGGTTATAAGCTGATTCAGCTACCCAAAAAGCATAATCAAATATTTTTGTCTGGGTGTATCTTTTCTCGTACGCCGCTCGTCTAAGGTAATAAAAAGCGAAGAAGGAGGTTAAAATGGAAAAGATGTTTGGCTCTATGATGCAAGGATTCTTTAACGGCACGTCGGAGGAGAATAAGGGTAAGATGAAGGCCTGTTGTGAGAATATGGTTGCGATGTGCCCATGCGGTAACATGAAGGATATGCCCAAAGAGGATAAGCAGGCAATGATGGAAAAGATGCAGTCCTTCTGCGGTGACAAAATGGGGATGATGTCCTCTTTTGTCCAGGGTGCGGGTGCGGAGAAACAGCATTGCTGATTATCCTGCAAATTAATTGATCGAGCCGGAAAGGAGGAGAAAAAGCTATGTGTGGTTGGTGTGGTGATGCGTCGTGGCCCTTGTGGGCATGGTGGTGGGTTGTCCCGCTCGTCGGTGTTGCCTTATGCATAGCGATGTGCATGTTTTTCAAGTCGAGAATGGGCAACAGGCGTTTCTGCTGCTTTGGTGGAGTCAGCTCCGCCGATCTTGATGAAATGAAAATGGAGATCGGGAAACTGAAGGCAGATATGGAAAAATTTAAGGGAAAACAATGAGGAGTGAACATGGATGAGCGAACAAAAAAACTGATTGCCGTAGGGGCATCCGTAGGGGCAAATTGCCACCCCTGCCTGGAATATCATGTCGGTAGGGCACTGGAAGCGTGTATTGACCACAGCGAGATCATGGCGGCGGTGGAAGTCGCCAAAGCCGTCAGGGGGGGAGCAACCGCCAGTATGGACAAACTTGCCCTGAAACTTCTGGGCAGTGATCCCCCTCAGCAATCATGCAATAGCCAGGCAGCTTCCTGCTGTTGTTCATAGCAATTGAGTGATACAATAGGCGCACAAGGTTGAGGATTGAGATGAAGAACGGGGAAATAAGATTTCAGCAAATCTATGACGAGTATCAGGGAAAGATCTCCCGCTATCTGACGCGGATGGTCGGAGAAAACGAAGCGGAAGATCTGACCCAGGAGGTGTTTGTTAAAATCGGCCAGGCGTTGGAAGGCTTTCGGGGCGAATCCAGTTTGTCTACCTGGATCTATCAGATTGCAACCAATGCCGCCCTCGACCAATTTCGTCGTCCATTTGATCGTCACGCCGGGGGAAAGCTCCTGCCCGTGGAGGCCATCACGGAAACCAAAGAAGATGAAAATATCTGGACAGGTGAATTGATGGCTTCCACGGAGCAGCGGGTAATTCGTCAGGAAATGAACGGCTGCATCCGGGAAATCATTCAAACGCTACCCGAGACATACCGGTCCGTCATCGTCCTCAGCGAGCTGGAAGGCCTGACCGACAGTGAGATTGCCGATATCCTCGGATTAACCCTCCAGGCAACCAAAATAAGGCTGCATCGCGCCCGGGGAAAGCTCAGAAAAGAATTGACCACGGCTTGTATCTTCTACCGTGATGATCGCCAAGAGTTTGCCTGCGACCGGAAGGCCCCGCATTCAGATTAGATGAACGGGGCGTCGTCAGCGGCTGCTTCGAATGAATAGTTTACTCTGTCTATACAAATTATTTTTTGAAGCTTCTTCCCTTCCAGAGCATATAGATAGCCGGGTAAATGATCAGTTCTAGAATCGTGGAGGTGATAACACCGCCGATCATGGGGGCGGCAATTCGCTTCATGACATCCGCACCCGTCCCATGGCTGAACATGATGGGGATAAGGCCGGCCAGGATCACACTCACCGTCATGATCTTGGGACGGATCCTTTTCACGGCCCCGTACATGACGCTCTCCTTAAGGTCGGCCAGAGTATGCATATTCCCATCTTTCTTCCACTTTTCGTAGGCCAGATCAAGATACAGGAGCATGACCACCCCGGTCTCCGCATCGAGTCCGGCCAAGGCGATAATCCCCACCCAGACGGCGATGCTCATGTTATAATTGAGCAGATACAGGAACCAGAAGGACCCCACCAGGGAAAAAGGAACGGCGAGCAGGACAATCATCGTTTTAACCGTTGATTGTGTGTTCAGGTAGATAAGCACGAAGATAATGAAAAGGGTCAGGGGGATGACCATCTTCAGCCGCTCATGGGTCTTGACCAAATTTTCATATTCCCCGCTCCAGGTGAGCCGGTAGCCTTCGGGAATCTTCAGGGTCGCCGCCTTTTTCTTTGCCTCCTCCACATAACCGCCCATATCCCGGCCGGAAAAGTCAACAAAGACATAAGCAGTAAGAAGTCCTTCTTCGCTTTTGATGGCGGTGGGACCCTTGACGACCTCGAAATCCGCCACCTCACCCAGAGGCACCTGGAGGATCGGCGGGGGTGCCACCATTCCTCCTGCAACAGCCGGCCGGTTGGCTGTCATGACGGGTACGAGGACCCGCTTGAGTTGCTCCAAATCGCTGCGCAGATTCCGGGGATAGCGGACATTAACGGGATACCGCGCCCGCCCCTCTACCGTCACGGTCAGGTTCATGCCCCCGATAGCCGCCTGGATCACCTCGCCTACGTCATCCACGGTGAGACCGTAGCGGGCCGCCTCTTCCCGCTTGATGGAAATGTCCAGAAAATAGCCCGTCGTCACCCTTTCCGCATAGACGCTCCTGGTTCCGGGGATGTCTTTTAGATGATGTTCCAGGGCAAGACCGATCTTTTCGATTTCTTCAAGATTAGGCCCGAGGATCTTGACCCCGACGGGGGTCCGGATGCCTGTAGCCAGCATGTCGATACGGGCCTTAATGGGCATGGTAAAGGAGTTGGCCACACCGGGGATGTTCAGGGCGTCATTCATCTCGTCCTTCAGTTTGTCCACGGTCATGCCTTGACGCCACTGCTCTTCCGGTTTCAGATTGATGACCGTCTCAAACATCTCCAGGGGAGCCGGGTCCGTGGCCGTCTCCGCCCGTCCGGCCTTGCCGAAAACCTGGGCGACCTCGGGGATTTTTTTCAGAATTTCATCCTGCATCTGGAGGAGTTTCCCGACCTCGGAGACGGCCGCTCCAGGCAGCGTAACGGGCATATAGAACAACGTTCCTTCATAGAGAGGCGGCATGAATTCCGAACCCAGTTTCATAAACGGGTAAATCGTCAGGGCCATGATTAGAACGGCGGCAATGATCACCGTTTTCTGGAAACGGATGGCAAAAAGAGCCACGGGTTCATAGAGCTTATGCAAGACATGGCTGATGGGGTTCTTATCCTCGGGACGGATCTTTCCCCGGATGAGCAGGGTCATGAGAACGGGTGTCAGGGTCACGGCCAGAAAGGAAGAGAAGAGCATGGCAAAGGTCTTCGTATAAGCCAGGGGTTTGAACAGGCGCCCGGCCTGGGCTTGAAGGGTGAAGACGGGGAGGAATCCCACGGTGATGACCAGCAGGGAGAAGAAGAGGGACGGCCCCACCTCCTGAGCGGCTTTGATGATGACATCAGCCCGGCTCCCCGGCTGTCCCTCGTGTTCCCACTCCTCCAGCTTCTTGTGGGCGTTTTCCACCATGATGATGGCGGCATCCACCATGGCGCCGATGGCGATAGCGATGCCGGAGAGGCTCATGACATTGGCGGTGACACCCAGGTAATACATGCTGATGAAGGCCATGAGCATGGCCATGGGCAGCGTGACGATCACTACCAGGGCGCTGGGCAGGTGAAATAGAAAGACGAGACAGACCACGCTCACCGCCACGGTCAGCTTGATAATCTCATCTTTGAGGGTAGCCATGGAGCGCAGAATGAGATCCGAACGGTCATAGGTCGTGACGATCTTCACTCCTTTGGGAAGACTCGGTGCGATGTCCCGGTTGATCTTTTCCTTCACTCGTTCGATCACATTCAGGACATTTTCACCGAAACGAATGACCACAATCCCGGCGGCCACCTCGCCCCGGCCATCCAACTCCGCAAGCCCGCGCCGGATTTCCGGACCCAGTTGGACGCGGGCCACATCCTTTAAATAGATAGGCGTGCCGCCGGGGTTCGCACCTACGGAGATATTCTCCAGGTCTTGCAGCCCTTTGATATATCCCCGCCCCCGGATCATGTATTCCACGCCCGAAAGTTCGAGGACGCGCCCCTCTACATCCCGGTTGCTCTTTCTTACGGCCTCTATGACCTTAGTAATGGGAATGTTGTAGGCCGCCAGGCGATTGGGATCGACGGTGATCTGATACTGTTTTACAAAACCGCCGAGGCTCGCCACCTGGGAGACGCCGGGGACGCTCTCCACGCCCAGCTTGATGATATAGTCCTGAATGCTGCGCAGTTCGGAGAGGTCATGGTCACCCGTTTCATCAACAACGGCGTAGGAAAAACCCCACCCGAGGCTGGTGGCATCAGGACCGAGGACGGGGTTGACGTCGGAGGGAATCTTGTTCTTCACCGCCTGGAGGTATTCCAGAATCCGGCTCCGCGCCCAGTAAATATCGGTCCCTTCTTCAAATATCACGTAGATGAAGGAACTGCCCAGGAAGGAAAAACCCCGCACGGCTTGGACTTTAGGGGCCGCGAGCAGTGTCGATGTGATGGGATAGGTAATCTGATCCTCGACAAGATCGGGGCTCCGACCCGACCACTCCGTGTAGATGATAACCTGCGTATCACTCAGGTCGGGAAGGGCGTCGAGAGGCGTGTTCTTCAAGGCCCAATAGCCCCAGACAATCGCCAGGGCCATCATGAGAAAGACCGCGAATTTATTCCGGGCGCTTAATTCGATGATTTTAGCAATCATGGGGAGACCCTTTCACTTTGTTTAGGGTTTGGAAAGGGGCTTCACGCCTTTGAGCTGAGCCTCGGAATCGATGAGAAAATTAGCCGCCGAAGCTACCCGGTCCCCGGCCTTGAGACCCCGCAGGACTTCCACGGCGCCTTCGGCCCGCACTCCGATCCGGATCTCCCGAGGTTCGAAGATGCCGTTCCCCCGGTCCACATAGACCACTTGTCCCTTGCCCGTATCAATAACGGCGGATTCCGGGATGGATAGTCGCCTGCCGAGGCCGATCCGGATCTCCACATTGGTGAACATCTGGGGCTTCAATTGGCTGTCTGCATTGGGCAGGGTCAGACGGACTTTCGCTGTCCGCGTTTCGGCGGAGAAGACTGGGTAGATATAGTCGATCCGGGAAGACCATTCCCGGCCCGGAAAATAGCTGAGGGTTACGGAGACGGGCTGGCCGACGCGCACTGCGGACAGCTCATACTCATAGATGTCTGCGATGATCCAGAGACGAGAAAGATCGGCCACATCGAAGAGTTTCTCGCCGGGCATGACCCTCATGCCGGAAACGGCCATCTTCTGGGTGATGTAACCGCTCACCGGACTATAGAGTGTAAGGGTCCGGACGGGCTTTCCCGTTTTTTCGATCTGCCGGATCTGTACGTCCGAGATATCCCAGAGGCGGAGGCGCTGCCGTGCGGCATCGAGGGTGGCGGCGGCGTCTTTTTCCAGCATTTTTTGCAAATCCGACGTGGCATCCGGCGCTCCGGTTGCCAAATGATCGTGGCCGTCCTGAGCTTTTTTATCGGTCTGCCGACCGGCCCATTTCAGGGTATTGAGAAATTCCTGCTGAGTTGCCAGTAGTTCGGGACTATATATATCCGCCAGGGGTTCCCCTTTCTTTACATAACGTCCCGTATAGTCCACATAGAGTTTTTCGATCCATCCTTCGACTTTGGCATTGATCGTGGTCTGGTTTCTTTCGTCTGCCTCAATCCGTCCCACCGTGCGGATGATTTTCTGCAGGGGCTTTGCTGATACCATAACGGTCTTGACGCCGATGCGCTGCATCTGCTCCGTGGAAAGTTCGATCTGGGGAACTTCTTCCACCTTTTCCTGGTCAGCAGGCGCTTTGGGCTGCGGGGTTGCAACTGCCTTGGATTGTGGGGTAGCGGCTTTCGACTGCGAGGCGGTGGGCGACGCCGTGTGCCCGGCATGGCCCTGGGCGTAAAGATTGAGGGGGGTCAAAAAAAAGATTGCCGCTGTTATCAACACAGCAAAACCTGGGACATTTCTTGAGGAGTGATTCACTTTTTTGCACCTCCCGATGTCTCTTCCAGACCCTGCGTGATCGCGTGAAGTCTCGCCATGGCCTTCTCCCTTTCCGTAAACTGCGCCCAATACTGGTTTTCATACTCCAGAAGCGCCTTTACCCGTGAGAGGATCACAATGGCCTCCGTCTTGCCTGTGGCATAGCCCGAGAGGGCCGACTCGACATCCTGGGCGTTTCTGGGAATCAGGCCGTTCTTATACAGGTCCATGAGTTTGTCCGCCGATTTGACCATGGAAAGATTGTCCCGGACGGCGGCGTCAATCATGAGCTTGGTCGCTTCCAGTTCCTGCCTGGCCTGCGCAAGGGCTGCTTTGGCCTCCAGGACGGCCGGTTCCTGCTTCGTCTTGAAATAAATGGGGATATTGATCGTTGAGGCCAAGCCCCACATGTCCTTGTAAATGCCCGTCCGGTTGAAATAGCCGGCGTTCACGCTGAAATCCGGGAAATACTCTTTTTTGGCCAGCATGACCCTGGCGTCGGCGGCGTCGATCATCTTGTTCCGGGACTTAATTTCAGGCGAGTACTGGAGCGCCGTCTGCACAGCGGTGTCGGCGTCATGGAGAAAAAGTCGATAGGGTAGATTCTCGGGCGGTCTTCCTAGCGGCGCCCCCCCCTGCCGGCCGACCGTCGCCCGTAGCATGGCCTCTAGGGACTGGATCTTTTGACGATACATGGCTTCTTTTTCGAGGAGCATGTATTTCTCCGTCTGGGCCATGAGGACCTCCTGCTGCATCGCCTTCCCGGTGCTGTACCGGGCCAGGGCCTGATCTTCGATGCGGATAAAAATATCCTCCCGATTCTTCAGGAGATCGATATTCTTGTGGGCCAGAAAGAGATCGTAATAAAGTTCCGTCACCCGTGATACGGTCTTGAGCTTCAGAAGCTCGTACATGGCCTCCTGACTTTCGGCGTCCCGAGCCGCCATCTCGCCTTTCAGGGCACGCTTGCCGGGGAAGAGAAACTGCTGGGACGCCCCGAACATCCACTGGGAGCCCTGTTCTTCGCCGTAGCTATAGCGGTCGAAACCCTCGTTCTGATAACCGAATGTCAACTGGGGGTCGGGGAGGCTTTTCGCCTGCGGAATACGATGTATCGCCGCCTCGATCCTGGACTGGAAGGCCCGTATTTCAGGGCTGTTTTTCAGCGCCTCGCCAACCAGGTCCTCCAGTTTCAAATCCTGCGCCAGGACAGGTGCCGCCAAGAGCAGTAAGATCTGAAAATATGCGGTGAATTTCAAGTAATTACTTGACATCCACATTTAATTTCACCGCCTGCATCTTTCCCGCCCGCGTAATCTTGACGGTTATGGCCCAGGAACCGGACATGGAGAAATCCAGGTTTGCCACATACTGCTTGTCTTTCAGAGTTGTGCCCGACTTGTAATTCATGGCAGGCATACCGGGCATGGCGGGCATGCCGTAATCTACAGACACTACCGCATCGGTGACATCTTTGCCCCCGCCATCCTTGATTCCAAGGGTCATTTTATTCGGACCCGTCACCGGCGGGTTCTTGTCGATGGCAATCAGAACCGTGTAAGGCCCGGCTTTTTTTGTCAGCTCATAATCCTTGGCATGGACCAGCCCCGCCATCAAAAACAACACGCAAACAACTAACAACACTCGCTTCATTTCTTTACCCTCCTGATATTGATTCATGTTCATCTCTCTTTTTGGAAACCTTTATTTGTTTATTGATTTTCTCCACTTCAGACAGACTATATGAACCGAAATTCATATTGTCAACTTGAAATACTTGAACAACTCATCGTTTTTCCTGTGCGGCACTTTCGGAACTACCATGAAAAAACGAATTGACATTTTCTATATTCATGGTAGGTGGTGCGCATGATCCCACGCAATGAACTGATCGCAACCATAAAGGAATCCCTGCAGCGAAGCCGCGCCGTTGCCCTCGTCGGTCCACGGCAGTGCGGCAAGACTACGTTGGCGAGGGAATTGGTCTCCCCGGAATCACCCAACTACTTTGATCTTGAAAATCCCGTGGACCTGGCAAGGCTCGATGAACCCATGACCGCATTAGGAGGTTTACAGGATTTGATCGTAATTGACGAGGTCCAGCGACGTCCTGATCTCTTCCCGGTTTTGCGCGTGCTGATGGACCGACGGCCCCTGCCAGCCCGCTTTCTGATCCTTGGCAGCGCTGCGCCGAAGTTGCTCCGACAGGCGTCGGAGTCGCTGGCAGGCCGTATCGAACTGGTTTCTATGAGCGGCTTCAGCTTGTCGGAGTTGGGAACTTCTTTTCAGCAGCTTCACTGGCTGCGCGGCGGTTTCCCTCCTGCCTATCTGGCTCAGACGGATACCGACAGTATCGCCTGGCGCAGGAATTTCATTCAGACCTTTCTTGAACGTGATCTTCCCCAATGGGGGATCAACATTCCGGCCATATCCCTGCTGCGCTTCTGGACAATGCTTGCCCATTATCATGGACAGCTATGGAACGCCGCCGAGCCGGCCAGATCGCTCGGGATCAGCGAGCCTACCATCCGCCGTTATCTTGATATCATGACGGATGTATTCATGATCCGCCAGCTCCAACCCTGGCATCAAAACGTCAAGAAAAGGCAGATCAAGGCGCCGAAAATCTATTTTCGGGACACAGGACTCTTGCACCAGTTACTTGGAATACGCTCCGATTATGACTTATTGAGCCATCCCAAGTCCGGTTCATCCTGGGAGGGCTATGTTATCGAGGAAATTATCAAGACAGTAAAACCCGACGAGGCTTGGTTCTGGGGAACCCATAATGGTGCGGCAATAGATCTTTTGATCATAAAGAACGGACGGATACTGGGCGTGGAATGTAAAAAAGTGGATGCGCCACGTCTGACTCCTTCCATGCGCATTGCCAGGGAAGATCTTCAATTGGAGCGAATTGCCGTCGTTTATCCGGGAAACCGCCGTTACAATCTCAACGATAATGTTGAAGTCGTACCCATCAAGGCAGTTGCGGAGGGGATGGCGGGCCTGTTTCCGTAAACCAAAAACATTCTTTTTTACGGCGAATTTGTGTTGACGACAGCGGGATTATGATCTTCCCCGATGTCGTCAACGCAAATAGTCTCCGACAATTGATTTGGCAAGCAGTTGTCCTCGTCGCCCAAGATAGTGGTCTCACCATAACGCCACCCTGAAGATCAAGAAAGTCGATCATGTTTACCAGCCCCTCCCGGCGAGCAGTTGTCCTTCCGGAATCTCAGAGATCTCAAGACCGGGCATTGCCCCACCAAGGTTTATGGATGCTTCAAGGACATTGATCGGATCGTTATAGTAGGCTGTTGCCTTGACGATAGCCCGGGCACGGGCGGACGGGTTAGCCGACTTGAAGATGCCGGAACCGACGAAGACGCCGTCGCAGCCGAGCTGCATCATCAAAGCCGCATCCGCCGGGGTGGCAATGCCACCGGCGGCAAAGTTGACAACCGGTAATCGTCCCAGTTCACGAACATGAAGGGCAAGTTCATAAGGAATACCGTTCACCTTGGTAAAGCTTGTTACTTCTTCCTTCGGCATGGTAAGCAGTTGCCTGATTTCCCGGTTCATTGTTCTCATGTGCCGGACGGCCTCGACAACATTTCCCGTCCCCGCCTCACCTTTGGTGCGGATCATGGCTGCTCCTTCGGCAATGCGACGCAGAGCCTCGCCGAGGTTTCTCGCTCCGCAAACGAAGGGGATGGAAAATTCTGTCTTGTCGATGTGGCATTCCTCATCCGCAGGCGTCAGCACCTCGCTCTCGTCAATATAGTCGATTTTCAGCGCCTCCAGTATCTGCGCCTCCACGAAATGGCCGATTCTAGCCTTGGCCATCACCGGGATAGTAACGGCTTCCTTGATCGCTGTAATCATTGCCGGGTCGGACATCCTGGCAACTCCGCCGTCCCGGCGGATATCCGACGGCACCCGTTCCAGGGCCATGACGGCCACGGCGCCCGCCTCCTCGGCAATCTTTGCCTGCTCCACGTTGGTCACGTCCATAATGACGCCGCCCTTCAGCATTTGCGCCAACTGGATATTCAGTTTATATCTCTCTTGCTGATCCATATGATAACTCCACCTCTATTCCTTGAACAACCAAGTGGATAAATACCGTTCTCCCGTATCGGGAAGGACGACAACGATGAGTTTCCCTTGGTTTTCCTCTCTTTTCGCCACTTCCAGAGCGGCCCAGAGGGCGGCGCCGCTCGATATGCCGACGAGAATACCTTCTTCCCTGGCCAGACGCCTGGCCACAATCCCGGCATTTTCATTGGAGACCTTGGTTATCTCGTCGATGATCTCCCGGTTGAGCACCTGAGGGACAAAACCGGCACCGATTCCTTGAATCTTATGGGGTCCCGGCTGTCCCCCCGAGAGCACCGGCGATGCCTCAGGCTCGACGGCGATAGCCTGGAATGACGGCTTTCTTTTCTTGATCACTTCGGCTACGCCGGTAATGGTCCCCCCGGTGCCGATGCCGGCAATGAGAATATCCACCTGGCCGTCCGTATCATTCCAAATCTCCTCGGCCGTCGTCTTTCTATGGATCTCGGGATTCGCCGGGTTATTGAACTGCTGGAGGATAACTGCGCCGGGGATCGTCGCCGCCAGTTCCTCTGCCTTGCTGATGGCGCCTTTCATGCCTTCGACGCCCGGCGTCAGGACAAGCTCCGCCCCAAATATCTCCAGGAGCTGCCGCCTTTCCAGACTCATGGTATCCGGCATGGTGAGAATCAGGCGATAGCCTTTCGCGGCGGCAACGAAAGCCAGGGCGATGCCCGTGTTGCCGCTCGTAGGCTCGATGATGACGGCGCCCTGTTTCAGTAGTCCCTGCTTCTCGGCATCTTCAATCATGGCTACGCCGATCCGGTCCTTCACACTGGACAAGGGGTTGAAGGACTCCAGTTTCGCAACTACCCGGGCCTTTGTCCCGTTGGACATTCGATGCAATGCGACGAGCGGGGTTCGCCCGATGGTTTTGGTAATATCTTCATATATCTTCATTTTTCTGCTCACTTTCATTCAGGTCAGGCAGCCGCATTTTTAAGGGCCTGATCAATGTCTTCCTTAATATCTTCCACGTTTTCGAGACCGATGGAGAGGCGGATAAAATCTTCCGTTACACCCGTTACTTCCTGTTCTTCTTTTGTCAATTGGGAATGAGTCGTGGACGCGGGATGAATCACGAGGCTCTTGGCGTCGCCGATATTGGCCAGATGTGAAAGAAGTTTAACGGAATTGATGAATTTTTTTCCTTTTTCCAATCCTCCCTTGATGCCGAATCCCACCAGCGCCCCATAGTGACTGCCGAAGTACTTTACGGCAAGGGTATGACTGGGATGATCCACCAGACCGGGATAATTGACCCAACTTACCTGGGGGTGTTTTCTCAGGAATTTTGCCACTTCCAGGGCGTTTTGCGAATGCTGTTTCTGCCTTAATGGTAAGGTCTCCAGTCCCTGGAGAAACAGAAATGCATTGAAGGGGCTAAGGCTTGCTCCGATGTCGCGGAGCAGTTGCACCCTGGCCTTGATGATGAAGGCCACGTTGCCAAGGCCGGGGAAGTTGCCGAAGACGTCCCAGAATTTCAGGCCGTGATAACTCGGGTCCGGTTCGGTAAACTCCGGGAACTTTCCGTTTCCCCAGTTGAACTTTCCGGCGTCAACGATCACACCCCCAATTGAAGTGCCATGTCCGCCGATGAACTTTGTCGCCGATGTGGCCAGGATATCTACTCCGTAGTCGATCGGTTTTATCAATCCGACTCCTACGGTGTTATCGACAATGAAGGGTATTCCCGCCTCATGGGCAATCTTCGCGATCGCTTCATAGTCGGGGACATCCAGCTTGGGATTGCCGATGCTCTCGGCATAGATTGCTCTGGTCTTTTCCGTGATTGCCGCTTTGAACGCTTCCGGCTTTTTTGAATCGACAAACTTGACCGTCCGCCCCAGTTTGGGAAGGGTATAGTGAAAGAGCTGATAGGTTCCGCCATAGAGATTATCTGCCGAGACAATCTCGTCCCCCACCTGGGTTATGTTCAGGATCGCAAACGTTTCTGCGGCCTGTCCCGAGGATACGGCCAACGCCCCCGTCCCTCCCTCAATGGCGGCAATCCTCTTTTCAAAGACATCCGTCGTGGGGTTCATGATGCGCGTATAAATGTTCCCGAACTCCTTGAGAGCAAAGAGATTTGCGGCATGGCCCGTGTCTTTGAATACATACGAGCTCGTCTGATAAATGGGTACCGCCCGGGCGCCTGTCGTGGGGTCGGGAGTTTCCTGTCCCGCATGTAATGCCAATGTTTCCAATCTTCTTTCCGTCATCTTCTTTTCCTCCTGTCTTTTAATTTGTTTGTTGTCAAAAAATAAAAAGCCCACCAACCGTTGCGTATCGCTTCCGGTGGGTGGGCTTCGTCGTCTTGTATCTGCTATGACTGTTGCCAGTGAATTACATGAACGAACCTCCCCAGTTCCGGCGGCGGGTATGCATAGGACAACACATCATTATGGGCAGGCGGGCAGCGTCTTTGCGACGAACCTGTTTCGAGGTTATGTTTCTCGGCAATGCTAAATGATCCTTCATGGTTTTGTTGCCCCCACCTTGTGGGGCCTTTCTCTGATAATTTGCTAAAATCAACTACAAAATATAATGTCTACTGTTTTGATGGGAAAGGTAGATAATCCATTCAAAAGATTTTGTCAAGAAAAAAATGCAATCTTTGCCATATTTTTTACTCATCCAGCCCATAAATGACGGAATCACCCAATTCGTAAAAGATCATAGTCCTCTCTTGGTTTTTTCTCCGTCACCGTCAGCATGGGAAATCCAATTTTACTGCTTCGCTGCCGGACAGTATAGACTTGCTCATGGTCCTGGCTGAAGGCCGCAATGATCTCGCCGATCATCCGTCGGTCATCGTCGTCTAATATGCCGATTGCCAGCGCCGTTGGTCCCCGGAAATTCTGCGGGCTGAAGAGGAATTGTTCGGGTCCGGCCAAACTGGTGATCCGCTCGTTTTCCTCCTGGATGCGTCCCATAATCACCTTCAAGCCGGGTCGCAGGCGGAGGTGGCGACCCGTTGTGATCAGCACCAGGTCGGTGTGCGTGTAATCTGGTTGATGGGTGAAGAGATCGCGCAAGCGGGCGGCGATTACCTTGTCGGTCAGGAGGCATCCCCCGGCCGGGCATGGGTAGTCTTTGACGCCCAGCTCTGCGGCTAAAGCGAACTGTGGTTTTCTGGTCCGTCCGGACATGGCCAGAAGCTTTTCCCGGTCCACGATGCCCTCCAGCTCCGGCCGGGTGGGGTCGAAATGCAAGGCAGACAGGGGCCTCAGGATGAGATCGGTCAGTCCGCTTTCCCGCTCGATCAGGTTTATCGTGTGGCGCTGTTGGGACATGGGCCGCTGTCCCAGGACCTCTCCCGTGATGACGAAAGATGCCTCCAACTCCGGCATCATCTCTTTGACCTTGCGGAGCATGTAGATCCGGCAATCGATGCATGGATTCATGCCGCTGCCGTGGCCGTGGGGCGGACGCTCGACGATTTTGATGTAATCCATCCCTTTATGGATAACCCGAATGGGGACGTCGAACTCCTCGGCGACCTTGCGGGCCTGCATTTTACAGCCCGCCGTTTTCGGCGTACAGTTGCAGAAAACGCTGGTAAAATGGACGGCCGTCATATCGATCCCCTGGTCAATCATCATTTTCACGGCCAGGGTGCTGTCCAGCCCTCCGGACAATAGTGCCACAGCTTTGCGATTCATCATATTTCCAATTTTAAAACCTGTCCTTTGATCTTTTTAACGGTAAAGGTGCCATGTAATCTCTCGTCCATCGATGAGCCAGCCACAAAATATCCGCTGCTAAATCAAACTTCCTCAGCAAGAGATTTCATGGCCCTTTCTCCCACTCTTGTCTTGTCAAAACAATATGTTTCCATTCCGGGGACGATCATCCGGACCGTGGGAATGTCCACATCGGTCCTGGTGAGATTGACGGCGATAACGCGATCCAATCCTCTTGCCCGGAGTTTGGCAATCATGCTTTGAATGTCATCATAAATGTCGGTGCTGTAGCCGACCTCGAGCTCCTTGATACCCTTTTGATTATAGGCATAGAAACGGAAGTTTTCATCTTCCCCCTGGCGAAGATAAAGAGGCGCCGTTTCGCACATCCCTTCTAGCCCGTATTTCTGGATGAAAAGGGCGCGGGTAGTTGCAATCTCAAGGAGCGCGCGCACCGTAGCCACCTTGGGATCAAGATGGGCTCCTAAGCCATCTATGGTCTCCATGGTCCGGTATTGCAAATCGCGGGAAAAAGCAGCAACCACAGGTATTCCTACATCGGTGGTGAGATCTTTGGCCACTATTTCGATTCCCGCTTTTTCAAACTTTTCAAAAATGCCGATGATGAAATCGTTTTCCCGGTCGTCTTCGATAAAGATGGCATCATGGAAATGCTGCGTATACTGGGCGATACTCCAGGCGTCTCGTTCTATGACCTCGGCAAGACCGTGAATCACCGCCTCCTCCATGGTATTCCCTGCGGCAATACCATTGGTATGGGTGTTCATCATTAATACTTTGTCCTCATGGAAAGGATGATAGACCGCACACGCCGGGACAAGAATCTCTTCTTCTTTGGACAGATCCCAACCCCATGTCCAGTTGACTTCCAAGTCGTGATCATAATCGCTCAACCCGGAAAGAATCATTGACCGGGGATCGAGGACGTTAAACCTGGATTTGAGCTGATTGTAACTTCCCCGGACAAGCTTATCCAGATATTCATCTTTGAATTCGGAGCAGTAGCGCTCAATTGACTCCATGGTGATGGAGACCTGCGCCTGAATCGGAGAAACGCCCTTGCCCGTGTGACTTGTCCTTGAACCGTCAGGCCTGATGCGATCGCAGGTGAAAACCTGAATACCGATTCTGTCCACTTCCGTAGCGTTCCGGAAGGACAGCATACCGACCGTTTCCTTGATTCTTTCAATAAACTGAAGAGTGGAATCCGGCGTCTTGGAACGGTGTGTCTCGAGGATATAAACCTTGGGGCATTTTTTAAGAATAATACTGTTCATTTGAATACTCCGTAATTTTTCTAGCGAGGGCAGATTTCAAATCTGTTCCCCATGTGATTATCCCTGTTCAGATCCCGGCGCCGTTTTCATATAGCTCCTGCCGAATCTGGGCCTGGGAGATCCGGCTATAGGGGGCGACGCCTTCGACGAGCCAGACGTTGCCTCCGATGACGGAACCTTTACCGATAGTGACGCGGCCCAGAATGGTCGCCCCTGAATAGATGGTCACGTCATCTTCCACAACGGGATGACGGGGGATGCCCTTGATCGGCTTGCCCTCTTCGTCTAACTTGAAACTCTTGGCCCCCAGTGTCACCCCCTGATAAATGCGCACCCGGTCGCCAATAACGCAGGTTTCCCCGATGACCACTCCCGTGCCGTGGTCTATGAAGAAATATCTGCCGATGTTCGCCCCGGGGTGAATATCGATTCCTGTAATGCTGTGGGCGTACTCCGTGATCATCCGGGAGATCAGGGGGACCTCCAGCAGGTGGAGTTCGTGGGCAAGGCGGTAATTGGTGATCGCCAGGAGGCCGGGATAACAGAAGATGACCTCATCAGGGCTGGAGGCGGCGGGGTCGCCTTCAAAGGAAGCCTGAACATCCGTGGACAGCAGGCGCTGGATAGCAGGAAGCCGGGCCAGAAAGCGGTTTGTGACATCTTCGGGCCGATTATCGCAATCGGGGCAACAGTCTCTTGTATGGGGGGGTCGGATGGAATCCTGGCCCCGGACACAGGAAAAGCAGAGCCCTCTTTTTATCTGTTCCTCTAAAATGGGACGCAGACGGTCCAGAGTGGCCCCCACGTGAAAGTGGACACTGCTTGCCCTCAATCCGGAAAATCCGAAATACCCGGGAAACAGAACGGAGCGCAGGTCCTCAACGATTTCAATGATCACGTCCCGGGAGGGAAGGGGCTGATCGTTCTGATCACGGCGCATGGCGCCGGAAAAGCCGTTGTTCGTAACGCACAGGCTATCGACAAGGGCAGCCAGGCCCATTTCTTCACTTGCATGCATGTTTTCTTTGTCTTGCAAAGTTTTCATGACGATCATCAATCCTCCTGTATCACCTCGATAGCATCACCGGTATTAATTAGCCCACCCGTAACAACCCGGGCAAAGACACCTTCCTTGGGCATGATGCACGTCCCCACCTGTTCGAAAATAGCGCAGCCTTTATGGCACGCCTTGCCGATCTGAGTAATCTCCAGGATAACCGCCGCTCCTGCCTGCAGTTTCGTTCCCGGCGGCAGGCGGTGCAGCTCCATACCGGAGACGGTAAGATTTTCAGCAAAATCTCCGGGGCCAACCTCAATACCCAACTTTTTCATTTTCTCGATGCTGCCCTCCGCAAGGAGGCTCACCTGCCGCAGAATGCCTGTCTCTGCATGGGCGTCTCCGGACATGCCGCAGTCTTCTATGAAGACGCCTGACGGTATGGGCGCCTTGCGGGTCCCTTTCTGATCGCTGTGACAAACAGCAACAACAGTACCTTTGGTCATTTTATCTCCTTTTTCACTCACTGAAATCCAGCATCCGCTGAATGCTTGCCCGGGCCCGATCGGCAATCTCCTCGGGAACGATAATCTCATGGGCCATGTCTTCCAATGCCCAGAGAATCTTCTCCAACTGGATCAGTTTCATGTTCATGCAGAGAGCGAATTTGGAGGCAGGATAGAACACCTTATCGGGATTTTCCTTCCGGAGGCGATGGAGGATGCCCCGTTCCGTGGCGACAATGATTTCTTTGGCTTTGGTCTCCTTAACATAACGACACATACCTTCTGTGGATGTGACGCAGTCGGCCAACTTGCGTAATTCCGGGGGACATTCGGGATGGGCGATCACCACTGCTTCCGGGTGCAGCTCCTTTTCCTGAAGAACATTCTCCGGAAGGATGCGAGCATGGGTGGGGCAGAATCCCGGCCAAACGATAAATGAACGCCCCGTTTGCGTGGACACATAGTCGGCTAAATAATGATCGGGAACAAAGATGATTTCTTCCGCATCCTTTAACCCTTCCCGGACCATCCGGACGGCGTTGGCGGAGGTGCAGCAGAGGTCGCATTCCGCCTTGACGGCGGCGGAGGTGTTGACATAGCAGAGGACCTTTGCACCGGGGTGTTCCGCCTTCAGAGTGCGGAGCTGATCGGCATTGATCATGTCCGCCATGGGGCAACCGGCGGCCTTTTCCGGAATGAGAACCGTTTTCCGGGGCGAGAGAATCTTGGCCGTTTCCGCCATGAAGTGGACGCCACAAAAGACAATGACTTCGGCGTCGGTTTTTGCCGCCTGGATACTCAGTCCCAGGGAGTCGCCGACAAAATCGGCAATATCCTGCACCTCGGGAATCTGATAGTTGTGGGCGAGGATAACAGCGTTTCTTTCTTTCTTCAGTTGCAAAATCTTTTCAATGATGTTCATCGGTGAATCCTTTAAATTCTAATAAAATCAACTGGTAGTATGGCGTCCCCTGATCATTAATTACTTCCGCCAAGAACCTCCTTGATGATGCCTCCTCCCACAACCATGTCGCCGTCATAGACGACCACGGACTGGCCGGGGGTGATGGCTTCCTGGGTCTGATCAAAATGGACGATGAGGGATGTATCTTCCCACTTCACCTCACAGGCAGCGGCCCGATGGGCATACCTTATCTTGGCCGTCGCCCGTTCCGGTGGATGGTCCGCCAGCAGGTTGAGATTGTCGGCAATAAGTCCTGTTGCCCGGACCTCGTGTTTCTCTCCGACCACAAGCCGGTTGCTTTCAATATCAAGGGTCAGGACATAAAGGGGAGTCCGGTGACTGATCCCGAGGCCGCCCCGCTGTCCTATGGTATAGAAGGGAAGGCCCCGATGGCGACCGAGCACCCGTCCCTCATGGTTCACAATATCTCCCGGGTCGATCTTTTCCCCGGCATGCTCCTTGATGAAAGGTTCCAATCCTTCCTTGGAGATGAAGCAGATGTCCTGACTGTCCGGTTTTTCCGAAGTTGGGAGCTGAGCCGCCGCAGCCAGTTTCCGCACTTCATCCTTGTTGTAATCGGCCAGGGGAAATAGAACATGACGAAGTTCCTCCTTGCCCATGGCGTAGAGAAAATAGGTCTGATCCTTCCTGGTATCCCGGGGGACGCGCAGGCGGGATGGGACATGATCATGATCTACCCGGGCATAATGCCCCGTGGCCAGGTACTCGAAACCCATGGCCCGCACCTTTTGCAGGAGCGTCCCAAACTTGATGGATCGGTTACATTCCACGCAGGGGTTAGGGGTTCGCCCCTTCAGGTACTCGGCTATGAAGGGACGAATGACCTTATCTTCAAGATCGCTTGCAAAATCAAGAACATAATGTGGTATCCCGATTTTCTGGCAGACCCGTCGGGCGTCCTCGATCTCCTTGGGGCCGCAGCACTTGACAGGTCCATCTTCCTCCGTAGGGATGCCCAGGCACATGGTGACACCGATGACATCGTGTCCCTCTTCTTTGAGAAGCCATGCCGCAGCGGAGGAATCCACTCCACCGCTGATGGCTATGGCGACCTTTTTGCTCATTTTTTATCCTGCTGTTTTTTCAGGTAATCATCAATGGCCGACTGCAATGCCTCTTCGGCCAAGACGGAGCAATGCATCTTGATGGGCGGCAACCCTCCCAGGGCCTCCGCTACGGCCCGGTTGGTTATGGCCAAGGCCTCGTCGATGGTTTTGCCTTTCACGAGCTCCGTTACCATGGAACTGGTGGCAATAGCCGCTCCGCACCCGAATGTTTTGAATTTGGCATCGGTGATGACGTTGTTTTCCACCCGCAGGTAGAGATTCATGATGTCCCCGCAGACAGCGTTACCCACCTTGCCGATGCCATCGGCGTTTTCGATTTCCCCTACATTACGGGGATTTGCGAAATGATCCATTACTTTTTCACTGTATTGACTCATGGCAACCTCATTTTCTCTGTCATTCCCGGCTTGACCGGGAATCCAGTATTATTGAAATTTCCCTTGGCTCTAACACGCCTTGGGCGCATTACTATCCTGCTGGTACAGGGGCGACATGGCGCGCAACTTTGCCACTATGGGAGGCAAAACCTCCAGAAGACGGTCAACATCCGCCGCCGTCGTCGGCCGTCCCATGCTGAAGCGCAGGGAGCCGTGGGCCAGTTCATGGGGCAGGCCGATGGCCATCAGGACATGAGACGGCGCCAGACTCGCCGAGGAGCATGCCGAACCGGTGGAACAGGCAATGCCGAGCATATCCAGGCTGAGAAGCATTCCTTCCCCTTCCACGTGGGCGATAGAGATATTGACATTATTGGGCAAGCGTTGCGTCGGATGACCGTTGAGCTTCACCTGGTCCATTTTTTCCTGAAAACCTCTGATAAGTTTGTCCCGATAGGCGGTAAGGTCCCGGACCTCTTTTTCCAGAGAACCCTGGGCCAGCTCTACTGCCTTGCCGAAACCGACGATTCCCGGTACATTGTGGGTTGAAGCCCGGCGCCTGTTTTCCTGTTCCCCGCCGTGCATGAACGGAGTAAGTCGTGTCCCCTTCCGCACGTAAAGTAGGCCGATCCCCTTGGGGCCGTAAAGTTTATGGGCTGAAGCGCTCAGGAGATCCACATTCAGGTCGTTCACGGTAAAGGGCAGATGTCCCAGAGTCTGGACCGCATCGGTGTGGAAGTAAACACCCCGCTCCCTGGCGATCTTGCCGATTTCGGAAACGGGCTGGATCGTCCCGATCTCGTTATTGGCATGCATGATGGAGATAAGGATCGTCTTGTCCGTAATCGCCCGGCGGACATCGTCGGGATCAACAAGGCCGTCGCCATCCACCGGCAGGATCGTGATTTCAAATCCATCTTTTTCCAGAAAGTGGCACGGCTCCAGAACGGCGTGATGCTCAATAGGGGAGGTGATGATATGGTTCCCCTTTCCCCGCCGCGCATAGGCCACCCCTTTGACGGCCATATTGTTGCTCTCCGTGCCGCCACTGGTGAAGACGATTTCTCCCGGCGCCGCCCCTAAAAAGGAGGCGATCCGCTCCCGGGCCTCCTCGACGGCCCCTTTCGTCTCCTGGCCGAAGGAATGCATGCTCGACGGATTGCCGAAACGTTCGTAAAAGTACGGCAACATGGCCGCTACTACCTCCGGGTCACAGGGAGTCGTCGCCGCATAATCATAATAGACAGGCTTCATCTTAATCCACCTTCCTTTCCTTTTGTCAGTACAAAAACCGCGTTCAGGGCGAAGAGATTCGGCCAAAAAGTGACCGGTCCCGTCTTTCCCAGAAAGTGGGCGCTCAGAATCTTCAGTCTTTTCTCAGCGCAGAATATCTGAAAATCCTTGATGCTGAGAAACCGGACATTGGGCGTATCATACCACAAATAGGGCAGGGAGGCCGTAATCGGTGAGCGTCCCCCCAGGCCCAACATCAGTCGGGAGTGGAAATGGGCAAAATTGGGAAACCCCACAATCACCCGCTTCCCTATTCGTAGCGATTCCTCAATGACAAAATCTACCTTGCGCACTTCCTGAAGGCACTGATTGAGAATGACATCATCAAAGGCTCCGTCGGGATATTCTACGAGCCCCGTTTCAATGTCCCCCTGAAAGACGCTCAATCCCCTTTTCACACATTCATAAAACGCCTTTTTGTCCATTTCGATCCCCTGAACCCGGGCTTGCTTGAAACGGACCAGGTGATACAGAAGCTCTCCTGTACCGCAGCCCAGATCGAGGACCCGGGATTCGGGGGCGATGGCGTCGAAAATGATGCGATGATCGGGACGCTCCGGGAAATTATTATTTTTCATTATCCGAATCCACCATATTTGATCCCCTGGCCATTCCAGCTATGGTAGCCCTTTAAGGTTACACCAAGGAAGTGCCGGATCAGTTCCGTCTGCTCCTCCACTTCTACCAGAAAGGCATCGTGGCCATAGGTGGATTTTAATTCGCAGTAGGTAATATCTACCTGTTTGCCCTTCAGTTCCCGGACAATATCCTGGGATTGATAAGATGGATACAGCCAGTCCGACTGGAAGGAGATGACCAGAAACCTTGTGTTGACGGGTTTCCCCGTCGTGATCAGTTTCCCGCCGGACAGGTTGAAATAATCCATGGCTTTGGTGATATAGAGATACGAGTTGGCGTCGAAACGCTTCACGAAGTTTGCCCCCCGATAGCGAAGATAGCCCTCCACCTCGAAATCGGCGTCAAGGTTGAAGCTGAAGGCGCCGTTTTTAAGTCGCCGGGAAAATTTCTCTTCCATGGACTGATCGCTCATGAAGGTGATGTGACCGATCATGCGTGCCACGGCCAGCCCCTTCTCCGGTTGCCCGAAATCATAATAGTTACCCTCCCGCCAGGCGGGGTCGGCCATGATTGACTGGCGCACCACCTCGTTGAAGGCGATCTGCTGGGGAGAATGCTTCAGGGCTGTGGCAATGGGGATGGCCGCCCGCACCCGTTCCGGGTAGGAAGCCGCCCACTGGAGAGCCTGCATCCCCCCCATGGAACCACCGGCCACGCAGAGGAGTCTTTCGATGCCGAGGTGATCGATGAGATGGCGCTGGGCGTTTACCATATCGGCGATGGTCAGGAACGGAAAATCCAGGGCGTAGGGCCGACCCGTTTTCGGATTCAGAGATGCGGGACCCGTAGAGCCCTTGCAGCCGCCGATGATATTGGAACAGATCACAAAATACTCGTTTGTGTCAAAGCCCTTGCCCGGACCGATCATTTCGTTCCACCAGCCCGGATCATCATCCCCCCCGTTGACGTCAGCGGCATGGGCGTCTCCGGACAAGGCATGGAGGACAAGGATGGCGTTGGATCTCTCTGCATTGAGACGGCCGTAGGTCTCGTAAGCCAAGGTGATGGGACCCAGCTTCTCACCGCACTCCAGCAGGAGTTCATGAGGGGGATAGGCGAAGGTGAAATATTGGGTCGCTTCCACCCTTGCCTCCGAGTGTGCCCGCTCTTCTTTAATGATTTTTAATGCCATTCTTTGAAATTTTCCTTATATCCTGGGAAACCATACCAATCTCCCCTTGTCAACACCATCACAACGAACTGAATTAATTCCGCACTGGGAAACAATCCATCCCCATCCTAGCTTCACCCCTCCCGAAATAACCAGGTGGTCAGATATCGTTCCCCCGTGTCGGGGAGGATGGCGACCACTAGTTTGCCTTCGTTTTCCGGCCTTTTTGCGACCTCCAGGGCTGCCCACACGGCGGCGCCGCAGGATATCCCGGCCAGAATGCCCTCTTCCCGGGCCAGGCGGCGGGCAATGATTCCGGCGTTTTCGTTCGTAACCTTTATAATTTCATCGATAACGTCTTTATTGAGCACCTGGGGCACAAAGCCCGCGCCGATACCCTGAATCTTGTGCGGCCCCGCCTGTCCTCCCGAAAGAACGGGCGAATCGGCAGGCTCCACGGCGACTACCTTGAATCCCGGTTTCCGGGCCTTGAGAACTTCCCCGATCCCCGTGATAGTCCCGCCGGTGCCGACGCCGGCCACCAGGATGTCCGCCTGCCCGTCCGTATCGCTCCAAATTTCCTCCGCCGTTGTCCGGCGGTGTATCTCGGGATTGGCCGGGTTATTGAACTGCTGGAGCATCAAAGCGCCGGGAATCGTCGCCTCCAATTCTTCTGCTTTCCTGATGGCCCCCTTCATCCCTTCCACCCCCGGGGTGAGCACAAGTTCGGCCCCGAAGATTTCAAGAAGTTGCCGCCTTTCCACACTCATTGTATCCGGCATGGTCAGGATCAGACGGTAACCCCGGGAAGCCGCCACAAAGGCCAATGCAATGCCGGTATTGCCGCTGGTGGGCTCCACCAGGACAGCGCCGGGCTTCAGGAGCCCACGTTTCTCTGCATCCTTGATCATGGCGGCGCCGATGCGATCCTTGACGCTGGACAGGGGATTGAAAGACTCCAGTTTCGCTACGATTTGCGCCTTGCTCCCGTTGGCAATCCGATGCAGCCGTACCAAGGGTGTATAGCCGATGGTTTCAGTAATATCATTATATATTTTCATGTTTGTATCCTCAATTGGTTGCTTTTCTCAGCGCCTGATCGATGTCCTCTTTAATATCCTCGACATCCTCGATGCCGATGGATAAACGAATGAAGTCTTCCGTTACCCCCGTCGCCTCCTGCTCCTCCCTGCTCAACTGCTGGTGGGTCGTCGAGGCGGGATGGATGACCAGGCTCTTGGCGTCGCCGATATTCGCCAAATGGGAGAGCAGCTCGACGGCTTCGATAAACCGCTTGCCCGCCTCCAGGCCACCCTTGATGCCGAAGCCCACCAGGGCGCCATACTGACCATCCAGATATTTCCGGGCCGTGGCATGGCTGGGATGCTCCGGCAGGCCGGGATAGTTGACCCAGCTCACCAGGGGGTGCCCCTTGAGGAATTCCGCCACGGCGAGGGCGTTTCCCGAGTGCTTCTTCTGGCGCAGCGTCAGGGTTTCCAGACCCTGGAGGAAAAGAAAGGAGTTGAAGGGACTCAGACAGGCCCCGAGATCCCGGAGCAACTCCACCCTGGTCTTGATGATGAAGGCGATGTTGCCTGCCTCGGGGAAGGCGCCGAAGACCTCCCAGAATTTCAGGCCGTGGTAGCTGGGATCGGGTTCCGTGAATTCGGGGAACTTGCCGTTTCCCCAGTTGAACTTGCCCCCGTCCACGATAACCCCGCCGATGGAGGTCCCATGACCACCGATGAACTTGGTGGCAGAGGAAACGATTATATCGGCCCCATAGGCCAGGGGCTGCACTATTCCGACGCCACATGTATTATCCACGATGAAGGGAACCCCGGCGTTCCGGGCGATGGCGGCGATGGCTTCAAAATCCGGAACATCCAGCTTCGGATTTCCGATAGTTTCAGCAAAGATGGCCCTGGTTTTATCCGTCACGGCCTGCCGGAATGCCTCCGGCGTCTGTGAATTTACAAATCTAACCGTCCGGCCCAACCGCGGGAGGGTATGATGAAAAAGCTGATAGGTCCCCCCATAGAGATTATCGGCGGCTACGATCTCGTCGCCCAACCGGGTAACGCCAAGGATGGCCATGGTGATCGCCGCCTGACCGGAAGCGACGGCCAAAGCCCCGCTGCCCCCTTCGATGGCCGCAATCCGTCGTTCAAAGACATCCGTCGTGGGATTCATGATCCGGGTGTAGATGTTGCCAAATTGCTGGAGGGCAAAGAGGCTGGCCGCGTGGGCCGTATCCTTGAAGACATAAGACGTGGTCTGATAAATGGGCACGGCCCGGGCGCCAGTAACGGGATCGGGAATTTCCTGGCCGGCATGAACGACTAAGGTATCCAATCTTTTCTTTGACATGATTTCTTCACTCCTTATTTGTACTGAATATTTTCAAAAAAAATAAAACCCACTAAAAACGCCTTCATCTCGGCTTAGTGGGCCTTTGCTCCGTCGTCTATCGGGGATGGTCAGCTCAAGCTCAACCCTCCCCTGCGAACGGACAACACGCCCCGGTGCAACAACACATTATCATAAGGACAATCCACATCTTACCGTTTTTTCTTCGCAATTTATTTTCAAACCCCTCAGATGAACATCGCCGCATCCGGCGTCTTGCTGCGCTGCCTCTCCATCAGATTCTCCAGCGTGATCCCTGAGAGGATTTCGTCTACCTTCTGGGATACTTCTCCCCACACCTCCCGGGAGATGCAACCCTCCGCCCGGTCACAAAGGGAAGAGTTTTCAACGCAATCGACGAAGCAAATCGGACCTTCCAGAATCCTGACGACATCCATCAGGTTAATATCCTGGGGAGACCGGGACAGATAATAGCCACCCTTCGCTCCCCGGACGGTAGTGATCAGGCCGGCCGATTTCAAAGGTGTCACGAGATGCCAGAGATACTTTTCCGAGATCCCCTGACGTTGGGCAATATCCTTAAGAAAGATCGGGCCTTCCCCGTAATGGGCGGCAAGATCGAACATGAACCGGACTCCGTATCTACCTCTTGTTGACAATTTCATTTCTATACAATCTCTATCTTTTTAGTGGGAATTAAAGCATTAAAAATAAATTGTCAAGATTTTTTTTCAGTCCCTGACAAGGATTAATGGACATTCATCTCCCCGCAAACACGAGGAATACCAGCAGGAAAGCTTTCGCTCAAGTCAAGGATAGTGTTCCTTCCGATTATTCTTGACAAATTGGCCACGATATTTAATGTCACGAGCAATGCTGAAATCGGCAGGATTTTTTAATGACGAGGTATCCCTGTATGAGAATTATTTATGCCGCCGATATTCATGGCGCCTTTGAGCGGGTCAAGACCCTTCTGTCGGAGACCCTTGCCGATTTATACATCATCTCCGGCGATCTTATCGACATCCCCTTCTACCACATGAACACGGCCATCAACTACCACGAACTGCAATCATTCTTCCACGGCCTGCGCATCAGGATGGGCAATGAGGAGATGCTGATTGAGGATTTTGTAGATGAGCTGCTGGAAATGCCGGACATTTCCCTGGACATCGAAGAGCAGGGGACAAAATACCAGCAGTATACCATCCGCGCCCGCCGGGTTTTACAGCAGAAATACAAGGTCCTGGAAAACATCATGGCTATCAAGCAGAAGACCCCCGTCTTCTGTCTGCCGGGAAACTATGACATGGATCTCAAATACACATCCCTCCACGACCGGGATCTGCACCTGCATAGTTACACGGTCGAAGATCTGAAAATAGCCGGTTACGGCGGGGCGGATACCTGGACGCCCGGCATTCCCCAGCGTTATGTGGTGCCCTACCGCGGCGGCATCGGCATTCCGGATAGTCGGAATGAGATGTTCAACTTCCTGATGGGCGCAAAACCGGATATCGTTGTAACCCACCAGCCCGCCCACGGCATCCATGACCGGGTTACGCAGTTCGGCACCTCCGGTTCTCCGGCCTTGCGCAATTTCTTGGACAATAATCCCGTCCTGGCCTGCCTAACCGGCCATATTCACGGAGACTGGGGATTCCAGGTCAGCGAGGGGACGATTCACCTTAATCCCTCCAACTTCGGCGAGGTGACCCTCCTGACCGGCGGGGTGGCGGAGGGTGGCTGCTTCTACGTCCTGGAAATCGAGGACCGGACAATTCGGAAGGTCATCTTTAAAAAGCTGGTGGAAGACCGGGTCTACGATATCGCCGATTATTACAGGGAAAAGGAGCGATGGGTCGAAAAGATCATCGATCGGGAACGGTACAATGCCCTGAAGGCGGGAGAGAATTTCGACATGAAGGTCAAGAAGTTTTCCCACATCCCGGAGATCCAGCTCTACAATGACATCAAGCAGTTCTACCGGATGTTCCAGACGGAGGAAACGGAAGATCGCATCGATAAGATGGAGGAGGTAGCACGCCTAATTGAAGACCGGATCGAGGACGACATTGGCATGGACGTCGTGGGCTCCACCAATATGGGCCTCTGCCAGACCGGTTCTGATATTGATTTTGTCCTCTACATCCGCTGCGATCCTGAGGGCAAAGCGGATCTTAACGAGTGCGAGCAATACCGGAAGGCCCAGGTCATCCTGGAGGAGGTCCTGCGGCCTGAATACGCCTTTCAGATCATGGATTGTATTGATCTGGGGGTGGTGGAAAAATCCATTCGGGAAAAGAATTACGAATGCGATATGACCCAGCGTTTCGTGGCCTACCGGGCCATTTGCCGCCCCATCAATTACCGGGTGATCGCCCCGGTGGAGGATCTCCTCAACGAAGACATGGAATTCCGGTCCGAGCTGGAGGGCAGCATTCGTTCTTACTTCAAGATCTTCATCAACACTTCCCAACACACCCGTTCGTTCGAGAAATACGAAAGCCGCATCAAGGCCATCGGTATCAAACTACCTGAAGCCATGCGCCAGAAGATCAGGTCTTATCTCCAGCGGGATGAAGACCAGAACTCGTAGAGAATCAGTAATTTACTTGCCGCAGCATTTCTTGTATTTCTTGCCGCTCCCGCAGGTGCAGGGGTCGTTTCTGCCAATCTTGGGAGCTTCCCTTTTCACCTGCTTTGGCTTTACCATCTCGCCGTCTTTGAAATACCATCTCCCCGCCGCTTTTTCAAAAACGGCCCGTTCATGATGCTGGAGCCGATCACCCCCTACGGAAAAACTGGCGATGAATTCAACCGTTCCCTGATCATCACCGGGGCCTCCCGCCTCGGTTTGAATAATCTCCAGCCCGTTCCATACAGAGGATTTCGACCACTTTAGCGCGCCCTCTTCATCCCAATCCCCTCTGGAATCGGGGTGGATGGTATCGTGTATATAGGGTATTTCCTGTAACGTGTAGGCGCTGTATCGCGAACGCATCAACTGCTCCGCCGTTTCCGGATGCTTCTCCCCTTTTATGAAAGGTTCACAGCATCCTACGTAAGCCTTACCTGAGCCGCATGGACAATCCATTTATTTCTCCTTCCGATACAAAAATTTGGCTGAATATGTTGGTTATTTTCACCATCATTCCCCAGAAAAACAAGGAACATCTACCATACTGTCTGCACGCCATATCTCGGGATATAGTCGTCCTTGGTTAGAATGGGCATATCCTCCAATAATGCTTGGGCAATAATGATCCGGTCAAAAGGATCTTTATGAATATCCGGCAGGTTATAAACCCGGAGGGCGTGTTGCATGGTGATCGATAGTGATTGGATGGCGTTTGACACCATCTGTTCCGCGAGATAGCTGTCCGGGTTTTCCGGCAACTGCAATCTTCCCAGCCGCGCTTTGATGGCGATCTCCCAGATGGATGCCGCGCTGAGAAAGAGATCATTATCTCCATCCACCATGATTGTTGAAACTTTGGGGGAGATCCGTGGATCGTCCGTTATCCACCAGAGGAAGACGTGGGTATCCAGAAGGACTTTCATGATTCAAAAGCCTGCATTATTTCATCAGGCAGAGGTTCATCAAAATTATCCGCCATAATGATCACACCTTTAGCCGTTCCAGGGATTCTCCGGCCAATCTTGTGAACCACCGGCACCAGGCGCGCCACAGGCTTACCTGCCTTGGCGATGGTTATTTCTTCACCGTTTTCAACTCGGCCCAAAAGTCTGGACAGATGCGTTTTGGCTTCATGGATATTAACCTGCATTGTTGTACCTCCCTCATTAGATGCAGAATAGACTAATCAGTGGACTAAGTCAAGGAAAACAGAAATTCCTTTTCTTAATTACGTCAGACAATGCAGCGCCAGATCAAATATCTTCCGATACTTCATGATGGATATTCATTTGGAAAACGTTGTCCCCGTTCGGGAAGCAAGGGTGCTGATCGCACATATCGAGGGAGAAAAAGGAAAGACGCCGGCAAAGAAAAAATCGCTGAAATTTAAACCGAAAATCAACTAATATAGATGAGTATTTTATACTCCTTGACAGGCTTTTGAAATAGATGGTAGGAGGCAGCCAAATTTATACGGAGAATAAGGTATCATTAGAACTATGCGTCACCCCCTGATCAAAAAAATTGTCTTATTGTCGATGACCGCCTTTTTCTTGGCCATTCTCGCCATTGCCTTCCATCATCATGACCGCTCTTTTTTATTGACCTCGTGCTCCATCTGCAAGGTCAAAGCTTCAATATCCGGAACCTTCAGTAAAAACAAGACAGATTCTCCTCCGGCGGTAGCTGCAATTTCTCTTGGCTCGGCGGCGATCTTCCTTTCATTATCTACAGTCGTGCCAGGAACCACAATCATCTTCATCTCTTCCCAGGTAGGTTATATCTACCCCAACAAGGCCCCCCCGGCCAGGTCTTAACTAAACAATCTCGTAGATTATATTATGATTGCCGCCGCGAACCGTTTCAGGTTTTGTGTGCTTCTTGGCAACCTTAATTATCATTGAAAAATTAACCAATAAGAAGGAGAAAGAAAAATGAATTGTCCTATTTGTATTGTCCCATTGAATGTAGCGGAGCGTCAGGGTGTAGAGATCGATTTCTGTCCGAAATGCCGGGGTGTCTGGCTGGACCGGGGTGAGCTGGACAAAATTATCGAGCGGTCCACGCTGGAAACACCGTCCCGTCCTTATCAGGAGCAGCGGTATAATGACGGCCGGAGCCAGCAGCCCTATGACAAGCATCACGATGAGCATCGCGGTGAACACCATCAGAAAAAACGTGGCTTTCTCCATGATTTGTTTGATTGAGAGGTAGAGGGAGGTTGCATGGATACTCAACGCCGCAAAGTAAGGGTCGCCGTCCTTTCCGTCGTCTCTAACACGACCCTGGTGGCCATGAAGTTGGTTGTGGGCCTGATGATCGGGTCTGTCTCCATCATCTCGGAGGCGATCCACTCCGGCGTTGACCTCCTTGCCGCCATTATTGCGCTGTTCTCGGTTAAGACCTCCAGCATACCTGCCGATAGTGAACACCCCTTCGGACATGGAAAGATCGAGAATATCTCCGGCACTATCGAAGCCCTGCTTATCTTTGTGGCGGCAATCTGGATAATTTTCGAGGCGGTAAAAAAGCTTATGAATCCGGAGCCGATTGAGGCCATCGGCTGGGGCATAGGTGTGATGCTGATTTCAGCGTTAGTCAACATTATCGTATCGGAGATGCTTTTTAAGGTCGGTCGGGAAACGGATTCCGTTGCCCTCCAGGCCGACGCCTGGCATCTGAAAACGGATGTGTACACCTCCGCCGGAGTTATGGGCGGTCTGGCCCTGATCTGGGTGGCTCAATGGCTTTTCCCGGGGCAGGATTTCTTCTGGCTCGACCCGGTTGCCGCCCTGGGTGTCGCCCTGCTTATTATGAAAGCGGCTTATGATCTGACCACTCAGGCTGCCAAGGACCTCCTGGATGTCCATCTTCCCAAGGCGGAAGTGGAATGGATCCGGCAATGCATTGTCGAACAGGAAGGCGTCATTCATGGTTACCACGATCTGCGGACGCGCAAGGCGGGGCACTTCCGTTTTGTCGAGTTCCATCTGCAGGTGGAACCACATATGTCGGTAATGGATTCCCACGCGATTGCAAAAGAACTATCGAACAAGATCAAAGATCGATTTCCCCATACAACCGTCACCATCCATATCGAGCCCTGTGACAGCAACTGCATAGACAAATGCATCGCCGGATGCCTCCTGACCGAGCAAAAGAGACAGGAAATGCATGCCAAAAATTGACCATCCACATTAAACATGAATATTTCGCAACAAGTCACCAAAAATAACAAGATAAGGAAACTTCTATGAAAAGATCGAAACTGTTTTTTATCCTGCTAATCATCCTCCTGTTTGGTTGCAGCGAGGGACTGAAAGGCGTGGAATCCGACTATACCATCAAAGTAACCGGCGCCAACCAGTTGCCGTTTAGCGGTCATTATACAATCGCCGGCACGGGGGCCATGCCCAAACCTGTCCAAGTCACGGGGAAAGCCCCCGGTGAATATACAGGCAAGGGTTTGGCGGCAGCCTGCGTCATTCGAAAAACTACGGCCGAGGGAACGCTGAAGGTGGAAATCCTGCGTGGGAAAGAAGTCGTTTCTACCACCGAAACCGTTGCTCCTTTCGGGATAATTACTCTCGGGAAAATCCCCGATACTAATTCCATCATCAATCAGATCCTGGGGAAAATATTGGGATAGAAAGAAAATGAATCTTCTCGACTTTTTGCGAGGTTATCACTCTTGACTTTCAAATGATAAAAGGTAGAATCAGCGGCATCTAAATACGGGAGGTTGATGATGGAGCTCAGAGAAGTAGTCAAAGGTCGGAGAAGTATCAGAAAATTCAAACCCGTCGAAGTTCCCCGCAGCCTGATGGAAGAGATCATGGAGGAGGCCCGCTGGTCGCCATCCTGGGGAAACACGCAACCATGGGAATTCTATGTGGTCACCGGCCAGCCCCTGGCGGAACTCAAACGGCTGAATAACGAAAAGGCATTGGGCGGTGCTCTTCCTGCCCCCGATGTTCCTATGCCGGAGAAATGGCCGGAGGCGATGAAAGGCAGGTATGGGGAACTGGGACGGCTGGTTCTGGATACCCTGGAAATTCCCCGGGAAGACAAGGAAGCCCGTAACCGCTACTATCTTGGCATGTCGGGTTTATTTGACGCCCCTTGCCTGCTCGTGGCCTGCATTCCCAAGGACTTGCAAGTTGAATATGCCATGCTCGATATCGGTCTCATTGTCCAGACTGTCTGCCTCCTTGCTCACGACCGGGGGCTGGGGAGCTGCATCATGGCAGCCGCCGTTCTCCATCCGGATTTATTGAGAAGTATCGCAGGCATACCAGCTGATCGGCGCGTCGTTGTCGGCGTGGCCTTGGGTTATCCGGATGACTCATACCCTCTCAATCACTTCGAGCGGCCGCGCGCGAAAAGGGAGGATTTCACCCACTGGGTGGACTGATTGATCGTTCCCGGGCATGAAAGTCATGTCACCTGCTTTTCTCCGAATTCGCAGGACAGGACAAAAAAGTCGTCATCCAGGGCGGTCTTGACGGCGTAGGGAAGTTTTTTGAACAGGCGGATCATAGCGGCATTACGATGCGAGGTGTAGGCCGCCATGCCGGAAAAGCCGTTTCCCATGGCCGCTTGGGCAAGCTTGGTAAGGATGGTGTGGGCTATCCCCTTGCCCTGCCAGTCCTTGGAGACGGAAAAGGCGACTTCCACCCGGTTCTGGGCGGGTTCGAGATTATATTCGCCCACGCCGATCACCCTTTCCAGCCCCTCTTCCCCCGTTGCGGCTACTATGGTCATATTCTTGATGTAGTCCACCTGATACATGTCCGCCAGTTGTTCCTGATAGAAGGTGGAGCGCAACTGGAAGAACCTCGTCGAAACATCCTTGTCATCCATGGTGTAGAAGTGTTCCTGGATGGGGCGGATATCGGTCGGTTTGACGGGACGGAAGTTAACCCGGACGTCGCCGTACCCCCGGATTTCCTCCAGCCAGACGGGATAGACGCCGAAGAGGGATTCGTTCAGAGTGCGCTCCGGGCTGATCAATCCCAACGCCCCGGCCTGCTGGAAAAGCTCTTCCCGAAATTCGGGGTGGGCGATGCTGATCAGGGCCATGGCCCGTTCCTGGAGACTTTTCCCGAAGAGATTTACCATGCCGTATTCCGTGATTACGTAATGAATGTAGCTTTTCGATATAAACACCGCCCCGCAGTCCAGTTCGGGGACGATGTTGCTCTTCTTGCCGTCCGGTGTCGCAGCGGACAGGACGATTATTGATTTTCCCCCCGGGCTGACCTGGGCGCCGATGACAAAATCGGCCATGCCCGTAACACCGGAGAAATAATTCTCGGGCAGGGCGTCGGCGGCAATCTGTCCGGTCAGGTCGATGGCCGTGGCGGCATTTACTGAGGTCATCCGCTTCTGTTGGGCAATAATGACGGGATTATTGACATAGTCGGCAGGATGAAATTCAATGGCGGGATGATTATTCAGAAATCTGTACAATTCCGCCCCGCCTATGGCTGACTCCGCCACGAGCTTACCCTCATTGCTGCTCTTATAGCGGTTCGTGATCACGCCTTCGTTCATGAGGTGCATGAATCCGTCCGTCATGAACTGGGTGTGAACTCCCAGGTCACGTTTGTCTTTCAAGGCCCTGAGGATAGGGCCGGTATATTCACTCAGTCCCACATGGATCGTGGCGCCATCCTCGATCAGGCAGGCCGCCAGTTCGGCAATCTTCCGGGCCGTCTCCGTTTCCGGATGCTCGTGAATCTCCGGCAGCGGTGCGTCCCATTCCACAAATATATTTATGTCCCGGACGTGGAGGAAGGTGTTCCCATTGATGCGGGGCATCTGCGGATTGACCTGGGCGATTACGAGATCCGCCGCCTGGGCTGCCGCTCTCGTAATATCGACGGATACCCCCAGGCTCATCCACCCGTATTCATCGGGCGGGCTGACCTGAATGAGGGCGCAGTTGATAGGCAACTTCCGGGAACGAAAAAGCCGGGGGATGGAAGAAAAACCCATCGGGGTGAGAAAGCGTCGGATGTCTCTGAGTTGTTCCGTCCTTCCCGAACCCTGATAGATGCTCCGGAAAGAAAAGATATGCTCCACCTCCTGCTGATGCTTTGTCATGTCGATAGTGGCCTCCATCGAGAGGAGACGGATAATCTCCAGATCGGAGAAACGGGCACGGTTTTTAATGAGGGCTTCCACAAGATGACGGGGTGGTCCACAGGCGGAGCTAATGAAGACCCGCTGTCCAGAGTGGATCATGGCAATGGCTTCTTCTGCGGTCCTCAATTTTTGCCGGTATTCTTGCATTCTTTAAAGCCTCCCTATAATCGTTAATGCTGATATTACACATAAAAAAGAATAATTCATCAACTTTTCTCATCTTTTCTTTCCTTGTGCTGAAATGACAATCCGTTGTATTATGTGTCAGACAAATATGGACATTATACTTGCTCCCAGAAGGGCTGACATTTTCTTACGACGAGCGAGGAAGGAATGAGATAACATGTTGATAATAAGAAATTATGCGATGATATTCGCCCTGTCCTTGCTATCGGCCCTGATGATTGTTTCGTCTGCCCTGGGCGCCGAAAAGACGGCGCCCGCCTCGGATGCGAAAGGCCCCCTGAAGACCGAGGCCACCTACGACGACCCCCTGGGCCGCAACACCCCTCATGGTACCGTCCTGGGCTTCCTAAAGGCAATGCAGCGGGATGACTACGAACGGGCCGTCGATTATCTCGACACGCGGCAGACGGGAAAGCGCGCCCAGCAGCTCGCCCTCCAGTTAAACTACATCCTCAACCAAAGCGTGTCAGCCGCGGCAGCCAAGCTGAACGCAAAGCCCGAGGGGAACCTCCAGGACAATCTGCCTGTCAACCAGGAGATCGTTGGCGTCATCAAGACGAAGAAGGGGGAATATAAGGTCCTGCTCGAGCGGGTACAGAAGGACAACAACCCCCCGATCTGGCTCTTCTCATCGGAGACGCTGAAATCCGTTCCCCAGATCAGTGAGGAAATCGACGTACCCTGGATGGAACAGCATCTGCCGGCCTCTTTGACTGAAACTCAGCTGGCCGGCCAGCCGCTGTACCGCTGGGGACTTCCTTTCGTGGTGTTTCCCCTGACTTTTTTTGTCGGCTGGCTCTTCACGACTTTGCTCTTTGCTCTGTTGCGCGAGCCGCTTCGCCGACGGCTTGACGAGACGTTACTACAGAAGCTCGGGCAGTTAAGAAAACCTTTGTTGCTGCTTTTCGCGGCAGCGGCGGTTTATGTTATTTCTCTGGGTTCGTTCTCCCTGCTCGGCAGGTTGTTCTGGACGTTTATGGCCTCGACAATAGCCGTCGTCGGGACGATGTGGCTCGTCATCCGCCTGATCGACATCGGTACGGAAGTCATCGAGAGGCGACGGCCCACGGCCGCAAACGCTGTCATCCGCCTCTCGGCGACGTTACTGAAAGCTCTCGCTGTCGTAACGGGCCTCGTGATAGTTTTCTATTACTTCGCAGGAATCAACCTCACGGCGGTGGTGGCCGGTCTCGGCGTCGGCGGCATCGCCGTGGCATTCGCCGCCCAGAAGACGATCGAGAATTTCTTCGGCGGGGTATTTCTGGTCTGGGACAAGCCCATCCGGCTGGGAGATTTCTGCAAGGCCGGCGAGCACCAGGGAACTGTTGAGCACATCGGCCTTCGCTCCACCCAGATCCGTACGCTTAACCGCACCGTAGTCTCCATCCCCAATGGCCAGCTCTCGTCGATCAGCATCGAAAACTTCACCCTCCGTGACCGGTTCCTCTTCCGGCACACCCTGAACCTGCGCTGTGAGACCGCGACGGACCAGCTCCGTTTCCTCCTGGCTCAGATTCGTGAGCTTCTCTATCAGCACCCCCGGGTGGATTCCGCAACGGCCCGCATCCGCTTCGTTGGTTTAGGTCCGTCGTCCCTCGATGTGGAGATCTTCGCCCATGTCCTGGAAATCTCACAGGAGTCGTTCCTTGCCGTCCAGGAGGATCTCCTGTTGCGGATCATGGACCTCGTCGAGTCAAGCGGCAGCGGCTTTGCCTTCCCCTCGCAGATTCTTTACATGTCCAAAGACGAAGGGCTGGATGAGAGCAGAGGCGCCGAGGCAGCCGAGGCCGTGCGCCGCTGGAGGGACGAGGGCGAACTGCCCTTCCCCGATCACTCGCCCGCAAGGGTTTCACAGCTCAACTGCACGTTGGAGTACCCGCCAGGGGGCTCGGTCCTGAGTGGCAATAAGGACCACCCATAGTGATATTCACTTTTAGCATGGAGGTACGAAAAAGATGGAAAATGCTGCACACCCAATGCTTGCCCTTCAGGCAGCCATTAAACAGCGGAAGGGCAAGATCGTCTCCTCCGAGGAGGCAGTCCGCGTCATCCGGAACGGCGATACTATAGCCGTCAGCGGCTTTCTTGGCGCCGTCTTTGCCGAGGAGATAGCCCGCAAAATCGAGGAATCCTATCTTAAATGTGGAAATCCGCGGGATTTGACCCTCATCTATGCCGCGGGAATCGGCGATGGCAAGGAAAAGGGCGTCAATATCCTGGCCCACGAAGGACTTCTGAAAAAGGTCGTCTGCGGTCATGTCGGTCTGGCTCCGAAGCTTCAGAAGCTCATCCGGGAAAACAAGATCCTAGCCTACAACCTTCCCCAGGGGGTGATCAATCACCTCACCCGGGACATCGCGGCCCACAAACCGGGAACCCTTTCCTTCGTCGGGTTGGGAACCTTCATCGATCCCCGTCTGGACGGGGGAAAACTCAACGACCGGACCAAAACGGAGGGTGAGGATCATGTCCAGCTAATAACCGTGGAGGGGAAGGAATGTCTGTTCTACAAGTCCTTTCCCATTAACGTGGCCGTGATCAGGGGGACAACCGCCGATCCCGACGGCAACATCACCATGGAAAAGGAGGCCCTGACCTTGGAGACCCTGTCTTTGGCCATGGCCGCCAAGAATTCCGGGGGATTTGTCATCGCCCAGGTGGAACGAATCGCCGACCGGGGAACCCTCAATGCCCGGCAGGTAAAAATACCAGGAATCTTCGTGGACTGTATCGTCGTAGCCAGGCCGGAGTACCACTGGCAGACCAACATCGAGGTCTATAATCCGGCCTACAGCAGCGAGATCCGCATCCCTATGCAGTCCATTGCCCCCATGGAGATGAGCGAGCGGAAGATCATCGCCCGGCGCGCCGCTTTCGAGCTTCGTCCCAACAGCGTCGTGAACCTTGGCATCGGCATGCCCGAGGGGGTCGCTCAGGTAGCCAACGAAGAGAAGATCATCGAATATTTGACTCTAACCGCCGAGCCAGGCGTGATCGGCGGGATGCCCAACAGCGGTCCCAACTTCGGCACAGGTGTGAATCTGGACGCCCTCATTGATCAGCCATATCAGTTCGATTTCTACGATGGCGGCGGTCTGGACATGGCTTTTCTCGGCATGGCCCAGGCGGACCGGGAAGGGAACATAAACGTCAGCCGCTACGGCCCCCGCTTTGTCGGCCCCGGTGGTTTCATCGACATCAGCCAGAATTCTAAAAAAGTAATATTTACGGGAACATTCACGGCCGGCGGGCTTAATGTCGGCATCGAGGACGGCAAACTGCGTATCTTCAGCGAGGGAAAGGAACGGAAATTTATCCAGGCTGTAGAGCAGAAAACCTACAGTGGGTCCTACGGGGCGAAGAGCGGCCGCCCGGTTCTTTATGTAACGGAACGATGCGTCTTTCGCCTCATCGGAGAAGGCCTGGAACTCATCGAAATCGCCCCCGGAATGGACTTGGAAAACGACATCCTCGCCCTGATGGACTTCAAGCCGGTGATCAGGGAGGAACCTCATCTCATGGATGCCCGGATCTTCCGGCCCGAACCTATGAATCTGAAAGACGATCTCCTTTCAGTGCCTCTGGAGGAACGCTTTACCTACCACCCGGAAGAGAATATCTTCTTCGTCAATTTCGAGAACTTCTTTGTCCGCTCCCGGGGGGACATCGAAAAAATCAGAGACACCGTGGAAAAAATCCTCGTCCCCATCGGCAAAAAGGTCTTTACTATCGTCAATTACGACAATTTCAACATCCTACCGGAGCTGGTGGACGAATACGCCGATATGGTCAAGTATGTCATGCGCTACTACGAGAAGACTACCCGTTACACGACGAGCACCTTCCTCAGAATGAAGCTGGGCGACGAGTTGCAGGAACGGGGGGTGGCGCCCCACATCTGTGAAAACAGGGAAGACGCCCGGCGAAAATTACTCGGAGGATGAAAATATGACGATGGACAAAGATAACTGATGAGGTGGATGGTCCCCGTCTTCTCAGCCCACAAAAAAAATAATATTTCTCCTTGAAGGTTGATAAATTTACTGGTATTAAAACCCTCAAGGTTAGTTGCGGAAGGCTGGATGGTAATTGTGAGTAATAATTCAGGAAGTTTGAAACTTTATACTAATAAGGAGGGCGTGTTTATGAGAAGTAGAGGATTACGGATACTATTAGCGGTTTTTCTATGTTTGCTGTTTGCCGGTTGTGCGGCAAAAAAGGTGGCCTTTTCACCCGACAGCCTCGACGGGCAATTGAAATCAGGTAAATTAATACAGAAGACAGATAATTTTGTCGTCCTCTTTGACAAATCTTCCTCCATGGACGACCCCTATGGCAAATCAACGGAGCTGGGTCTGGCCAGAGAAGTGACCAAAAGAATGGTCGAGACGATTCCGGATATCAAGCTGACAGCAGGACTTCGGGATTTCTATAACGATAAGACTACGCTTCTCTACGGGATGACCGCCTTTGACAAAAAGGCTTTTGTCGACGGCATGTCAACCCTGCAATGGGGCAGCGGTCCGACCCCGATGGAAAAGGCTATTGACGGGGCCGCCATCGATCTCCAGGGAAAGACGGGTAATTCGGCTGTTATTATTGTCAGCGATTTCGAGAACATACCAGGCGTTGACGACCTGCAGCCTGAAAAGGTCATCCCCGCCGTAGCCAGGTTAAAGGCGCAGTATGGCGACAGGGTCTGCATCTACACCATCCAGGTAGGCAAGTACCCGAGGGCAAGCGGAATGGTCGACCCCATCATGAAGGAAGCCAAGTGCGGCGCAAGTGTCAACGCGGACGACTTAGCAAGCCAGGCGGCCATGGATGCTTTTGTGGCAAACATATTCCTCACAACGCCGCCACCCCCCCCGCCCCCAGCAGCCGCGGCGCCAGCCGAGGTAGTGCAGGTACAGGAAGCAAAAGCTGAAGCAGCGGCAGCAGTAGTTGCTGCGGAACTGGAAAATATCCACTTTGATTTTGACAAATCCGCGATCAGAACCCCGGACAGAGAAATCCTGAAGCGACATGCCGACTGGCTTATGAAGAATAAGGACTATACTGTTCTTGTAGAAGGCAATTGCGATGAACGAGGTTCCACGGAGTACAACTTGGCCCTTGGGGAAAGACGGGCCATGGAAACCAAGAAATATCTCGTCGGGCTTGGTATTGATGAAAAACTGATTAAAACTATCAGCTACGGCGCCGAACGCCCCTTGGATCCGGGACACAACGAAGCAGCCTGGGCCAAGAACCGCCGGGCCCAGTTTGTTCCGTCGCAGAACAAGTGATTTTGCATCACTGATCCACGTTATTTATCAGCCGCCTCTCCAGGTAAAATTGCTGCCGGGAGAGGCGGCTTTGTTTTTTCTCTTTCCCTTTTTCCATAACAACAATACAGCGTGGGAGGAGGCAGGCAACAGCTGTCTCCTTTTCTGATTTCTGCAAGCGCAACCAGGGGGTCCGGAATTAACCGGTTCAGATGAGGTAATGATTTCATTTTAATACAATGACTGGGGACTGCATCGTAAAAGTGATTGCCAAGAAGAAAATCGTATTGCTCATGGCTGGAATTTATTGTGTCGTCGGCTGCATACCTGGGATCATAGTTTCAAAAAAAGATGCGAAGATAGACAGTCCGGCTATTGTCGAGTACAGGCTTGGCACAGATGTAGAAATGGCTGACTGGGTGGCACTGAGGAAGAAGGTATGTGAAGATATTGACTATGCAACCGAAGGACTTCCCAAGGATGTGAGACAGGACATATTCAAGTATTCCTGTGTAGAAAATAACCGACAGGCCCTTGGCGAGACCCTCGGGAAACTTCAAAAGGGACAGATCGACAAGATCTGTTCAAGGCTTTCAGAAAAGGGATATATCGCAAAGAGTGACAAGATACCTACCGCCGCGGAGTCTCTTGCCGCGGCGTTGGCCATATTTATCATTATCCTCTTATAAACCCTCCGACAAGTTCCAACAGACTATTTCTATCGAGACTGCGCCGCTGCAGCAATCTCGCGGCTGAGCGTCACCAGGGCCCGGCTCTGGGCCGCCACGAAACTGGCATAGTCGGCGCCGTTGACAGGTTCGGAGATGTCCGATCGTCTGACTAGGATGGTTTTTGTCCCGTTTTCCTCCAGGATCGCCCAGTTTGCCTTCAGGACCACCTTCCCCCCTAATACCCCGTCCAGACGGAGAATATCAACAGTGATCTGGCGGTTGATGCTTACCCTGCGTCCCCAGGCATAGGAGACCACCCGTTGCGATGGCAGCAGCGCAGACAGGTTCTCCGTCATCACCCGGGTGATTTCATCCCGGTAGGAACCGGACCAGCGGTCAAATTCAGCGATTCTAACCTCATTTCCCCCGGAAAGAGTGACAATCTGGGGGCGATCCAGGCTATCAGGAATAGAGACCGGTCCCATACCTATTATCTCAGTCCTCCCTGCCGCCGCCGGGGAAGCATTATCTGGTTTGCTGATCCCATTCAAGGCGTAGAACCTTGCTGGTGGCGACGTCGCACACCCAGCCGTGATAAGCGTCAAGACAAATAATAATATCAAACTTTTCCGTCCTTTTTTCATGCCTCTTCCTCCTTACGGACCCTTCTTTCCCTTCAGGAGCGCCTCGGGATGCCGCTCCAGATAATCGGTCAACACCCGCAGAGACCGGGCGATATTGGAAAACTCCCGGAGGGTGTCATCCAACTGGAAGGAAACCTCCGTATTCTCTTGGGTAAAACGCTTCAGGGCGTCAAGACTATCGTCCATTTTTTTCAGCGTCCCCTTCGCCTGATCGAGGGTATCCTTGGCCTTCGCCGCCATTTGACCGGGAACCCCTTCATTCATGGCGAGGGTCTTTTCCGCCTGCCGGAAGGCGCCCCGGGCCGCCTCGGAGGTTGCCCGCAGATCATTTATGGTCGGGCCAATCTGCTCGTTCATCTTTTTTATAAGCCCCTCGGCCTCTTTAGCCGTCTTGGCAAGGGACTTGACGCCTTCCTGGGTATCCTTGGAATTGACGAGGCCATCGATGCCTGAAATGATTTTATCCAGTTTCTTCACCATGTCCTTTAGCGGGAGTTCCTGCAAGGCCTGGGTAAGCTGCTCAAGCTGCGTCGGTATTGTCGGGATCTCCTCATATTGTTTCATGTAATCATGGAGCTCGATGGGCTTATCGGGATAAAAATCGAGGGTGATAACCAACAGGCCGGTCACCAGGCTCTGGATATCCAACTGTCCCTTCAGACCCTTTTTTTCCACCAGGTATTTAATGTCTCCCGTTTCCGCCGCTTCCTTCCTCCCGGTATTGAGATTAATGACCCGACTCGGGTCAAGTTCGATGACCACGGCGCTATGGAGCGCCTCAATCTCGGGTTTGTAATATAGACGGACGTCGGTGACGGCCCCGACCTTCACACCTTTGAAATACACGGGGGCCCCCGCGTTCAAGCCTCGGACGGATTCATCGAAGTAAAGGGCATAGAAGTTCTGCTTCGTAAAGAATTGCCCGGAGGAAAAAATGACAATGGCCGCCGTCAGCAAAGCCACCGCCCCGACGACAAAGACGCCGATCATTTTCATACTGGCCTGTTTGCTCATGGGTTGCTCCCCTGTCTATGGTCTTTGCTTTACTCTTTGAATCAACACATATTCGACTCAAAGGTCTTCTCGTTAAACTCCCCTCCTCGCGTCAGAAAGCTATGGACAACGGGGTTGGTGCACTCCTTCATCAGCAGCTTCGGATCACCGGAGGCAATCATGGTTTTTGCCGTCCCGTCGAGAAATACGGAATTGTTTCCGATCGAATAAATACTCGCCAGCTCATGGGTTACCACGACGATGGTCGTCCCCAGGCTGTCCCGGATCTGGATGATCAGATCATCGAGAAGGCGGGAACTTATGGGATCCAATCCTGCCGACGGCTCGTCGAAAAAAAGGATCTCCGGATCCATGGCCATGGCCCGGGCCAGTCCCGCCCGCTTCATCATGCCCCCGCTGATCTGGGCGGGATAATAGTCCTCGAACCCCTTCAGCCCCACGAGGGCCAGCTTCAGGGAGGCAATCTCGCCGATATCCTGAGGCGAAAGATCCGTATATTCCTCCAGGGGCAGGGCGATATTTTCTGCCAGGGTCATGGAGCTCCACAGGGCGCCGCTTTGGTAGAGGACGCCGAAGCCTCGGGTGATTTCATCCCGCTGCCACGGCTCCGCCCGCCAGTAATCAACGCCATTGAAAAATATCGATCCCTTGGCCGGATTATTGAGGCCGATGAGATGCTTGAGGAGGGTGCTTTTCCCGCACCCGCTTCCCCCCATGATGACAAAGACGTCGCCGGTGTAAATGGTGAAGTTCAGATCCCGCTGGAGGACGAAATCACCAAAGGCCATCGTCAGATCTTCAACTACTATATGTGCCTTTTTGCTACCGTTAGTCGGCATATATACAGATACACTCACAAATAGTTGTCATAAAATGACATTGTCAGACGGCGGTGGAAGAAGCCCCAGAGGCGAGACGCGCCTGTCCTGAGGAATGAGGCGAACTTTTCGTACGCCGCAGTGACGAAGGATGGAACGCAACAAAGCATATGGGGCTTTTTCCACCGCCGTCACCTATATACCCAGGATGTTGCAAAGTACCGTTATAATCGCCGTAGCAATCACGATGCTCACGATCCCCGTCACCACTGCGGAAGTCGTAGCCTTCCCGACCGCGGATGCGCTCCGTTCGCACTGGAGTCCCCGGAGGCATCCCGTAACCGCGATGAGGATTCCGAAAACAGCACTCATGAACAGGCCGACCCACATATCGTTGAGTCTGATCGCATCCGTCGTCTGATTGTAATACGCCATGAAATTCAGATCCAGCACTGTCACCCCGACGATAAGCCCCCCGAGGACGCCCATGAAATCAGCATATAGGCACAGGAGTGGCATCATCACGGCCAGGGCGATCATTCTCGGCAGAACGAGAAATTCCATCGGCGGTATTCCCATGGTCTTGAGGGCATCGATCTCCTCGTTTGTTTGCATAGTTCCAAGCTGGGCGGCGAAAGCGGCACCCGTCCGGCCGGCCATAATCACTCCCGTCATGATCGCCCCCATCTCCCGGAAGACACCGATCCCGACTAGATTGGCGATGTAGATCTGGGCGCCGAACATGCTCAACTGGATAGATCCGACAAAGGCGAGGATGAGGCCAACGAGGAGACTGATCAGGGAAACAATGGGAAGGGCCTGAATCCCGCATTCCTGGATGGCGACAAACAGATCGCGGCGGCGGAAACGGGCCTGGCCTCTGAGCAATCTTCCAAAAGCCACGGTCGCCTCGCCGATAAAGGCGAAAACTTCCTGGGTTCCCTGCCAGAAGTCGTAAACTTCTTGTCCTATTTGCTCCAGGATGGGTGTCCGGACCTTCTCACGTCTGGCCCCGGCCCGCTCCGGAACTGCGTAAGCCAGCTTCAGAAGCCCCTGAACTCCCGGGGGAAGTCCTTCCCTGTCCACAGAGACATCCCGCTGCTGGCCATAGTCAATGATGTTGATGAGGAAGGTGATGAGGACACTGCTCCAGCCGGCTAACCCGGAGCATTCAAAGGCAACGTTTTTTGTCGCAGGAGCCTGTTCAATCTGCCGGAAAACCTCTGCAACAGGCGGCAATTTCTCTCCTGCCCGCCATTTCCCCTGGAGGACGATCAGGAGCGTGACTTTGTCGGGACGGACGAAGGAGAGAATGCTCTCGTTAACTTGCATTTTTTAAGGGGAACCCCATCCCCACCCTAACCCTCCCCTTGAAGGGGAGGGAAAGACAATGAACCTCCGGGAGGGAAGTATATTTTTTAGTCCCTTTGCCTCAGGCAGCAACGCCAAAAGTTTTTTTGACATCCAGATTGAGGGCCTTGGCCACCTTGGCAGCGAGGCGACCGTTGGGATCGATCTCGGCGTCGCTGATCATCATGACTTCCATAGTCAATTTTATTGCTTCTTCACGCTCTTTCTGGGTCGGCAGGAGCTTGGCGAGGGAGGCAATCGCACGATCTTCATCGATAAGGAGCATGAAATATTGCTCTCGAACCGTCTTCCGTAACTCCTGCTGATTCACATCTTCAGCTCCCAGGCGCTTCCTGATTTGCTTACCGATAATCCGGGAACGGTAGTCGATCGCCCCGACATGGATCATGCAGAGCATAATCAGGCGAATCAGGGCCTCATCGAACCCACCTTTATCCATCTCGTTTTTCAGACGCTCAATTTCCGCATGGATTGCTGCCTCCTGCGCCTCATTTTCCTCTTCCATTATCTGGGCCTTCTTGCCCGGGAAGAGCGGCGCCAGTCCCAGCGGCCCGTACATGGCCTTAAACATATTGCGGTAACGGTCGTCCCGCGAATCACGATAACCATTGAGACGGTCCTCGATCGTCTGGGCCATATCTCTTTCCATGGTCAGGAAGTAGTTGCTGTCCTGCACTGGTTTGCGGTTCTTCCGGACCAACTCCGCCCAAATTTTGAAGTTCGCCATGAAGGGATTCACCTGCTCGGAAAAGAGGTAATATTTCCTGCGACTCTTGTTGAGCCAGCGCAGCATCTCCGCGCTTTTTTCCGTCGTCATCATCCGTACCCAGGGCTGGAGAAAGGTCCGGTATAATTCATCATTGAAATCGGAGACCTCTGCCACGGAAGCAAAGTAATCATCGTCCCGATGAGAGTCATTGAGGTCCATGATGCTGGCAATCTTTCGCATCTCAAACCGGACTGAATAGTCACCCTGGATCAGTTCCCCACGCTCCGCAAAGGGAGTCTTCTTCTCGATAATCATTTCATAGAGTCCCGGCGGCAGGTCATCGATCATGTCGAGGGTCGTGACAAACTCGGTGTGCTGCTTCTTGGCAATGGAGGTGCCTACAAAGATCCCCAGGTGGCCCACATCAGGGTGGAGGGTGTAGATGATCACCTGACCATCCTTCAAAATGGCTTCATCGGTTCCGTAAACGTCAACTATCCAGTTGAGGGCCTGCTGAGGGGGGGTAATGTTGTCGCCAAAAGAGGCGAAGATGACGATGGGACACTTGATATTCTTCAGGTCGACTCGCCTGCCGTCAGGTGTGACAATCCCGCCTTTGGCCAATTTATTCCCGATGAAAAGGTTGGTTACGATGGAATCGATCTCTTCGGCGTTCATCAGGAAGAAGCCGCTCCACCACTCCTCGAAATGGAGATAGCGCTCCGCCTCCGTATCTATTTTGGCGTAGAGGTTATACTCCTTGGTAAAGAGGGTATTAGCCGGATTGAGATTCTCGAAATTCTGGACGAGATAGGAACCGTCGAATATGCCGTTACCCAGATCACAGGTCATGGTTGTGAGCCATTTGCCACCCAGAAGGCCGCCCGAGTATCGCATGGGGTTTTTGTTCTTGTATCCCGCCCAGTAGGACATGGGGGCGCCATTCAAGATAATGGTTCCCATAATGTCCGGCTCAACAGCAGCGAGGGCGGCTACGGCCCAGCCGGCCTGGCAGTTTCCCATGACGCAGGGCTTCTCCGCCTCCGGATGCCGGCGGATGACTTCCCGGAGAAAGAGGGCCTCGGCATGGCCGACGTCGTTCAGGGTTTGTCCTGGTTCCGGTTTGGGGAAAAACATGACAAAATAGGTTGGATGACCAGCTTTTAAGGCAACACCCACCTGGGATTCCTGTTTGGAACCGCCGATCCCCGGCCCATGCCCCGCCCGAGGATCAACGATGACGAAGGGACGCTTCTGGGGATCAATGTTCATGCCTTCTTCGGGGATGATCCTAAGGAGGGCGTAATTGACCGGCTTCTCCAGGGACCGGCCGTCGAGGATTGTTTCATACTTGAACTCTAATACCGGCGGCTCTCCTTCCTTGATATGCTGCAGAAAGTTATCGCCGCGCTGACGCATGACATCCCAGAAAAGGATTTGCCGCTGGATCATATCCACGCCATATTCCCAGAGGTCTTTTGCCGCAGCGTTGCCCTTGCCTGCTTCCCCAAAGCACTTGAACAATGTCGTCGGGTCAAAAGAAGTCAAAGGTTTGCCGGCAAACGGCAGTTTATCCGCGCCCGCCAAGGGGCGTTGGAGCATCTCTAACCCTGATTTCCAGAAGTTCTTTAATTGGTCGTTGCCCTTCCATGCGTCTCCAAATCCCTTGAAGAAGGAGGACGGATCAAACCCGGACGGGAATTTATCCCATGATGGAGGCTGCCCCGGCGTTTTCGCTGCGCTCTGGAACATGACCATTCCTGACTTCCAGAGGTCTTTTAAAAGGACGTTGTCCTTCCATACGTTCTCCCATCCTTTGAATAAAGAGGCCGGATCGAAACCGGCGGCGGGTTTCTTCACTCCCTCTTCTTTTATGTCCGCCCCTGCTGCCTCGGGAGCCGCGGCAGCTTTTTCCGGCGCCTCCTGTTTTACCGTTTGGGGAGACGGTTTCGCTGCCCCTAACGTTTTAACGGCGGCTGCGGCCTGTTCAGCGACCGCAGGTTTTTCTTGTTTTGCCGGCTTCACAGCTTTTACGGGTTTAGAAGACGCAGTTACCGCCGTTTTTTTTATTTCCGGATCGAGAACTGACGACACGGCCGCTTTAATCCTGGATGCCTTTCCTTTAACTGGCGCTGATGTCTTGGCCATGATGGATCTCCTCCTTTTATTAGACAAATCGACGATGTTCTATGGATTCAATATATCCCGTGTCTCCCGCCTTGATTTCGGCGGCATTACCTTCATCTGTATCGAGGTGCATGTCCAGGCGGAAGTTCTGGTCCACCCGGATCAGGACATCACCGAAGATGAGCCCGCGCCCCCCTTCCTTCCTAACCCGGACAACGTCTTTGTCCCGGAGACCGAACTTGAGGGCGTCATCAGTGGACATGTGGATGTGGCGCTTGGCGCAGATTACCCCCTTTTCCAGATGTACCTGTCCCTGGGGACCGACCACCGTAATGCCCGGTGTTCCTTCGATATCGCCGGAATCACGAATCGGCGGATCGATGCCGAGCTTGAACTGTTCCGTCCGGGAAATTTCCAACTGGCTGTATTTTCTCGCCGGTCCGAGGATTCGGACCTTCTCCAGATTTCCCTTGGGGCCAACAAGATTAACCATTTCATCGGCGGCAAACTGCCCGGGCTGGCTGAGAGGCGACTTCGGCGTCATCGTTTTTCCCGTGCCGAAGAGGAGTTCGAAATTATCCTGGGTCAGGTGGATGTGGTGGGCCGAGATGCTCAGGGGAACAGGGGTGGTCTTGAAGACCTTGATATCCGCCTCGGAACGAACCAGACCAACAGTGTGAAGGGTATTCCGGGCAATCATTCGCTCTTCATCGGCAGGAATCACGAGAACCCTGAGCTTGGCGTTAGGTTCCGCGATGTCGACGACTTGTCCCCGCTCAGGCCGGGCATCGCGATTGATCCGGTGATCGATGGTCATGCCGAAGGTCTCGAAACCCTGAAAGATCCTGGCCCTGATCTCCGGGGAGTTTTCCCCGATGCCGCCGGTAAACACCAATACGTCCAGACCGCCCAGGGCGACAGCATAGGCGCCGATATATTTCTTGATCCGGTAGCAGAAGACGCTGATCGCTTCCAGGGCATGGGCGTCGCCATTTTCCGCTGCCGCAAGTAGCTCCCGCATATCGTTAGTCAGACCGCTGATCCCTTTCAGGCCGCTTTCTTTATTGAATATGTTCTCCAGATCGGCGGCGTTCCTGCCCTTCCGGAGGAGATGGAAGATAACCCCCGGATCTACATCTCCGGGACGCGTCCCCATCACAAGACCCTCCAGGGGAGTCATTCCCATGCTGGTGTCAATGCTCCGGCCGTGATCAATGGCGCAGACCGAGGCGCCGCTGCCCAGGTGGCAGGTAATCATCTTGAGTTCGCTCAGGGGTTTTTTGAGAAAAGTGGCGGCATTCAGGGCAACATATTCGTGATTCGTCCCGTGGAATCCGTACCGGCGGATCCGTTCCTCCTCGCAGAGCTGCCGGGGCAGTGCATAAGTCGCCGCCGCCGCCGGAATGGTCTGATGGAAGGTGTTATCGAAGACGGCGACCTGCTTCGCCCCGGGGAGAAGTTTCCGGAACAACTCGATTCCCTCGATATTGTAGGGGTTATGGAGAGGGGCCAGATCGGAGACGGATCTGATCTGTTCCAGGACCTGATCATCGATAACTACGGGACCGTTGAAGAGTCCGCCGCCGTGGGTAACCCGGTGACCGACGGCTTTGAATTCCCGGACGTCCCGGACAGCGCCAACCGCCGGATCGGCAATGGCTGCAACCATGAATTCGAAGGCCTTTTCCATGTTGGGCACCGCCCCCAGGGACACTGATTTTTTGAACTTGGGGGTAACAACCTTGTGATGAGCGTCGGCGGAACCGATCCGCTCAATGGTCCCCTCGATAAGCGGGTCTCGCTGCGTCGTATCGAAGATTGTGTATTTCAGGGAGGAACTTCCGCAGTTGATGACGGAGATCTTCATCGGCTCCGAGGCGGAGGTAAAATAAAGATCGTAGGGATCCGGGCTGGCCAGTTGGGCTGCCTTGCGAATCTCCTGCTCCTTCTGATAAAGGCCCATTTTAAAAACAATCTCCGTCAAATTCTTGGTGAATAGCAGCGTCGCCACGGGGTTTCTCTTGACCGCTGCCATAAAGACCGGCCGGGGAATACGGATCAAGGTGCTGGGCTTGGTCGTTTTATAATCGAAAGCCACCAGATTCCCTGTAAAAACGGACATATCGCCAAAGATCCGCCCCTTCTCCAAATGGGTCAGGACGTCTTCACTGCTCCCTTCGCCGGGAATGGACACGGCGACCTCACCGTCATAGATAATCCAACTGGAATTGTGGGTCTCCCCTCTTTTCGCTACATCAACACCGGCATTAAATTCAACAACTTCGGACGCTTTAACGCACTCATCAAGTTCCTCGCCGGAAAACAGGGACATTAAGGGGTTAGTCTGGAAAAATGCCTTCAAGTCAATGACTGACATAGCTATCGCCTCCTCGTTTCATCAGAAAATACCCCCGTTTATCCATAAATACATTGCGTTATACTCTCCCTCACTTCAAGGGGAGGGCGGGGGTGGGGATGGGTTGGATTCTTTTGTCGTGGCGTATCCGCTGGCCATCTTGTCCGCCTCGGTGATCCAGCCTCCCCCCATGGTCTTGTAGACATTTACCAGGGATTGGAACAGGCCTCCTTTGGTCTGGACCTGGGATAGCTGGCCGTTAAAGAGGCTGCGCTCTGCGTCCAGCACTTCCAGGTAGCTGCTGTAACCGTTATCATACCTGAGACCGGCCAGTCGCCGGGTGTTCTTGAGGGCTTTCACCTGATCACCCTGGACGGCAAGGCGTTCCCGGGTTTTCCGCTGATCCACCAGGGAGTCGTCCACTTCCCGAAACGCCGTTTGCACCGTTTGCAGGTATTTAACCAGGGCCTGCTGCTGGATTGCCTCCGCCTGTTTCACCTGCCCTTTGATTTTGCCGGCAGTGAAGATGGGGGCCGTGAGAGAGGCGGCATAGTTCCATGTCTTGGCCGGTCCCGTCAGGAGATCGCTGAGATCGGCGCTGGCGAAACCAAAGAGCCCCGTCAGGGAAATGGAGGGAAAGTACAGGGCCTTCGCCACGGCAATCCGGGCGTTGGCAGCGACCAGATCCTGCTCCGCCTGACGGATGTCGGGGCGGCGATCGAGGAGATCCGAAGGAAGCCCCTCCGGCACCGTCGGCAGGACCAACTCGTCAAGGGTCCTGCCCCTGGTGATGGGACCGGGATTGCGCCCGAGAAGTAGATTGATGGCGTTTTCCTGCTGGGCGATATTCTTTTCCAACTGGGGGATAACCGCCCGGGCGTCTTCATATTCGGACCGGGACTGGTTCAGTTCCAGTTCCGAAATGACGCCTCCGGCATAACGTTTTTCGAAAATATCCAGGGAATCCTTTCGGCTTTTGAGGGTCTCCTTGGAAATCACCAGTTGCTGGTCATAATTGAGAAGGTTGATGTAACCGTTAGCTACGGAAGCCACCAGGGTCATGATTACGGCCCGGCGGGCCTCGTCGGTGCTCAAGAGATCGGCACGGGCTCCTTCCGTCGCCCGCCTGAGCTTGCCCCAGATGTCGAGTTCCCAGTTAGCGTTGATACTGGCCTGATAAGTGTAGGAGGTCGGCGACAAACCCGATGACCATCCTGTGGGTCCAACTTGCGTCAATCGCTGCCGCCCTGCATTTACTGGCCCCAATCCCACTTGGGGAAAGAGATCAGACCTCGTAACGCCTAGCTTTCCCATATATTCTTCCACCCGTGCCGTAGCGATGCGGATGTCCTTGTTTTCCTTCAGGGCCGTCTGGATCAATTCATTAAGCGCCGGATCCTGGAATTGCCCCCACCATGCTGTGTTGGCCAGGGCCTTGGCGTCTTTCTCCTCGAATCGCCAGTTCTGGGGCGTATCCACGGTCGGACGCTTGTAATCCTTGCCGAGCATGCAGCCTCCCAAAAGCAGGGAAAGAGCAAAGAGAAAAAAAATGCTTTTGATCCTCACGACTTGAAATTTGCGATTTACGATTTGTGGTTCTTTTATCAAATCTGAAATCTTCATCTCAGTTGCCCTCCTTTCCCGGCGTAGCTTCATGTCCCGGTTCTCCCGCCGCCGCTGCTCCGTGCACCCCGGTTTCCTTTTTTTTATCGGACCGGGTGCTAAATGTTTCAAAAATCTGGAAGAAAAGGGGGATAAAGAAAATGGCAATCGCCGTCGCCCCCAGCATACCGCCGATAACGCCGGTACCAATGGAGTGACGGCTGTTGGCCGAGGCGCCGGAGGCGATGGCCAGGGGCACGCAGCCCAGGATAAAGGCGATGGAGGTCATGACGATGGGCCGCAGGCGGAGCCTGGCCGCTTCGAGGGCGGCGTCGTAGATGGACATTCCCTCCGCTCGCTTCATAACGGCAAATTCGGTGATGAGAATGCCGTTTTTGGCCGCCAGGGCGATGAGGGTCAAAAGGCCGATCTGGAAATAGATATCATTTTCTATTCCCCTCATCAGAATGGACAACAAAGCCCCGAAGAGGGCAAAAGGAACCGCCATCAGGACGCCAAAGGGCAAAGACCACTTCTCATACTGGGCCGCCAGGATCAGGAACACCATGACCAGACCGAAAACGAAAACCAGACCGGAAGTTCCCCCCGCCTTCTTCTGGTAGAAGGCCTCGCCGCTCCATGCATAGCTGAAATCATCCGGCAGCACCTCTTTAGCCGCCTTCTCCATGGCGTCGATGGCCTGACCGGAGCTGAAACCGGGGGCGGGCCCGCCGATGATATTGGCCGCCGGAAAATTATTGAAACGGTTGACGATATCCGGACCGGATTCATATTTCGTGGTGATGACCGATTGGAGGGGCACCATACGGCCGTCTGAGGAACGGACATAAACCTGGGTCAAATCCTTAGGACGGGAGCGATACTGGGGTTCTGCCTGGACGATAACCTGCCAGAGACGGCTGAACTTGTTGAACTGGCTCACATAAGAAGACCCGAAGAGGATCTGGAGGGTATCATAGACATTCTGGACGGGAACCCCCAGGGTTTCGGACTTCTCCCGGTCCACATCCACCCGCAACTGTTGGGAGTATGCGTTCAAAGTCGAGTTGACTCCGTGCAATTCCGGCTGCTTCTTGCAATGGGCAATAAACTTGTTTGTCACTTCCTGGAGTTTCGCGGCGTCTCCCTCACCGCGGTTAAGGATCCAGAACTGAAAGCCCCCCATGTTGCCTAGACCGGGGATAGAAGGAGGGTTAGTGGGCATGACCACCCCCTCCTTGATCTGGGAGAAATTCTTGAAGGCCGCAGCAATAATCGCCGGGGCTCTGAGCTCATCCTTGTCTCTTTTTTCGTAATCCTTTAGGGAGACAAAGATGACGCCGGCGTTAGCTTTCAAGGCGCTGTCCACGAGACTATAGCCGGCAAACTCACTGACATCCTGGACGGCCGGGTGGTTCATGAAAAACTTCGCCGCCTTACTCCCCACATCCTCCGTCCGGTCAAGAGACGCCGTATCGGGAAGAAAAGTCACCCCGAAAAGATAGCCTTGATCCTCCGAGGGGACAAAACTTGTCGGGGTAATGTAAAACATAAAACCCGTCAGACTCAACATGATGACAAAAACAATCATGGCGATCTTCGTATGCTTAAGCATTTTGGCGACCCCGCCGGTGTAGCCGTGGGTCACTTTCAGGAAAAAGGCCTCAAACCACTTAAAGAAGCCTTTCTTTTCACCAGTCTTGTGCCGGAGGAGGAGGGCCGCCAAAGCCGGGGACAGGGTGAGGGCGACGATCCCGGAGAAGACGACGGAAATGGCGATGGTCACGGCAAACTGTTTGTAGAGCTGTCCCGTCATGCCGCCCAGAAAGGCGACGGGAACGAAAACGGCGCACAAAACAAGCATGATGGCGATAACCGGCCCCGTAACCTCGTCCATGGCCTTTTTCGCGGCCTCCTTGGGAGACAGGTGAAACTCCTCCATGTTCCGCTCCACGTTCTCGATGACGACGATGGCGTCGTCCACGACAATCCCGATGGCAAGTACCATCCCGAATAATGTCAGCATGTTAATGGAGAAGTTGAAAAGGATCATCCCTATGGCGGTGCCGATAATGGAGATGGGAACGGCAAGGATGGGGATGATGGTGGCCCGGGCGCTCTGGAGAAAGATATAGACAACGAGAATAACGAGGAGGCAGGCCTCGAAGAAAGTTATGATGACGTCCTTGATCGACGCCCGGACAAAATTGGTGGAATCCAGGGCGATCTTGTAATCGATTCCGTCGGGGAAATTCTTTTTCAGCTGTTCCAGGGTTTGCTTCACCTGGTCCGAGACCTGTACGGCGTTGGCCCCCGGCTGCTGATAAACGGCCAGCAGGGTCGCCGTCTTACCGTTCATTTTTGTGCGCACGGAGTAGTCCTTGGCGCCCAACTGCGCCCGCCCGACATCTCTCAGACGAACGATGGCCGAACCGTCTTTGGTTGCCCGGAGGATGATGTTTTCGAATTCCTGGGGGGTCGTCAGGCGCCCCTTGGTGGTCACGGAAAAGGTCTGCTCCACCCTTCCGTCCGTCGGGGACTGGCCAATCTTGCCGACGGCGAACTGCTGGTTCTGATTTTGAATGGCGTTGGAGACGTCGGAGGCCGTAATGCCAAGCTGGGCCATCCGGTCCGGCTTCAGCCAAATGCGCATGGCATAGTCCGGGGTGCCCAGAATCGCCGTCTGATTGGCTCCTTCGATACGTTTCAGAGCGTCGAGGACATAAAGGTTGGCGTAATTGGCCACATAGGTCTGGTCATAGCGGCCGTCGGGAGAATAAAGACCGATGACCATAAGAAAGGAACTCGATTTTTTTTGTACCTGAAGACCTTGTTGCTGGACCGATTGGGGCAACTGGGGCAGGGCGATGTTTACGCGGTTCTGGACATCGACCTGGGCCATGTCAGGGTTGGTCCCAATCTCGAAAAACACCGTCAGGGTCATCGTTCCCATCCCCGTGGAAACGGAGTTCATATAGATCATATTGTCAGCGCCGTTGACCTGCAGCTCGATGGGAGAGGCGACATTCTGGGCGATGACGTCGGCGCTGGCCCCGGGATAGGTGGCCGAGATCTGGATCTGGGGAGGGGTGATTTCCGGGTATTGGGCGATGGGGAGGTTGAACATCGCCACCCCGCCGGCAATTACAATCACGATGGATATAACGGCGGCAAAGATGGGCCGGTCAATGAAGAATCTCGAGATCATGGCGGCCTCCCCTTACTTCTTTGCCGGTTGGGCGGCTTTTGCGGCGGGTGTTGAAGGCGGCGCCGGGGCTCCGGACGACGGCGCCGGTGTTTGTTTGTCTCCCGGAGCAGCGGCTTTTGCAGCTTCTCCTCCCGGAGCCGCCGACTGGCTGCCTGCTGCGGCGGGCGCTTTTTTATCAACGATCTTTACCGGCAACCCCACGGCAAGCATCATGACGCCATCGACGATTACCCGGTCATTGGCAGCCAGGCCGCTGGTAATGAATATATCATCGCCGATCCATTCGCCCACGGTAACGTTGCGGACCTCAGCGTGACCATCTTTATCGACGCACCAGACAAATTGTCCTTTGGCCCCTTCAAAGACCGCCCGCCGGGGGGCGACAATGGCATTAGGGCGGGAGGCGCCAATGATACGGACCCGGACAAACTGCCCCGGTTTTAGTATGCTCTTGGGATTTTCCATGGTGGCCTTGATGAGGAAGGTTCCCGTCTCTTTGCTGAAAGAAGGGTCAGCAAAGATCAGGTGCCCACGCTGTGGATAAATGGAACCATCGGCCAGTATCAGCTCCACTTCAAACTTGCCATGGAGAGGAAAGCGGAGAGTGCCTTTCTTGATGTCATCCATAGAACCGAGATATTGGTTCTCCGATAAACTGAAGGTTACCCACATGGGGTTCATCTTGGCCACATAGGTGAGCAGACTGTCCGATGCGGAGATATAGGTCCCATCCTGCTTTTTGGCTTGACTGGAGAGGCCCGTCACGGGGGATGTGATTACGGTATAACTGAGATTCAACTCCGCTATTCTGACATTTCCCTGGGCGGAAAGAACCGAGGCGGCGGCCTGCTGTTCGTTGCCCGTTGCGTCGTCGAGGTCCTTTTTGCTGACGGCGTTCTGGTCCGCCAGGGGCTTTATCCTGGCCAGATTAGCCTTGGCCGTTGTCCATCGGGCCTGTTGCTGGGCCAACTCACCATTCGCCTGCTGGAGAGCAGCCTGAAAGTTTCGCGGGTCGATCCGGAATAAGACCTGACCGGCCTTGACTAACGATCCTTCTTCGTAAACCCGCTTATCGAGGAAACCCTCGACCCGGGAACGAATTTCCACAAGGTGGGAGCTCTCCGTCTGCCCGACCCACTCGAAAAACACGGGCGTGTCCTTAGGCGTGATCGTGACGGCGGTCACCTCGGCTGGCGGTCGTTGGGCGCCCCCCTTCTGATCCTTCCCGCATCCCGGCAGGAGGCCGACGGCAAGGACGATGCAAAATAGAATAAGTTTGATTTTTAACGGATAATAAGGCGCAAGGACAGAATTGCGACGGCTTGCCGTATTCATAACTTCCCCCCCCCGAAATTAAATTCGCGAAATACTATATCATTTTCTGCAACCTGTCAAAAAAAAGTCCGCAAAGGACCGCACTTCAAAATTACGGCACTTCTTTCTCCCCCTTAATCAGTATTACTAACCTTTGACTCTTATCAGCCCATTATGTGATACCCGGCATCAATGGCAATAACGACGACGAGTCCCTTTCCCCCCGTTAACAGCTTCTTTGCCTCCATTACCATTCCCTCCTCCCTTGGCTCTAAGGACGATTTATCTACAATTCACGTTCTTTCCGGCACATCATCCGGTGCATCAGCGTCTTCCTCTAAGACCCAGGCCTTAATCAGGGTAAAAGCTACAGCCAGAACAACGGGACCAATAAATATGCCTACGATGCCTAAGGCAATGAGGCCTCCGATGACGCCGGCAAAGACGAGGAGAAGCGGCAGGTCTGCACCTTTCTTGATAAGCACGGGACGGAGCACATTATCAAGGGTCGTGACAATAACCGTCCACACGAGCAACACCGTCCCCGCTACATTGTGGTCGCCCCAGTAGAGCCAAATGACAGCTGGAATCAGCACCAACCCCGGTCCAACCTGGGCTACGCAAAGCATGAACATGACGGCCGTGAGTACTGCTGCCGTCGGTACGCCGGTTACCGCAAGACCGATGCCGCCCAAGACAGACTGTGCCACAGCCGTAACAACCACACCGAGGGCAACGCCCCGGATTGCCTTCCCAGCGAGGATAGTGACCTCTTCACCAGGATGACCTCCCAGGCGTCTTGCGAAGGCGCGTACACCGGCAGCGGCTGTGTCACCCGTAGCATAAAGGATCGCAGAAATGATCACGGTGAGGAGAAACTGAATGAATATCATGCCCAGGCTGCCGGCCTGATCCACAAACCATTTGGCCACCCTTCCGGAGTATGGTTTGATCCGCGAGATTAGCCCCTCCGGACCGGCAGTCGCAATCTCCTGCCATGCCGTCGTAAGCTTGGGACCTATCATTGGCAGATTCTGAACCCAGGAAGGAGGCGATGGTACGGTACTTTTACGTAAAGATTCCGCCAATTCGTCGATCCGGTGAGAATTGTCTACAATGGTTCCCACGGCGATCCAGAATGGTATTACCAAAACGAGTAAAAGCGCTACGGTCATCATCAGGGCGGCGAGACCTCGTTTCCCCCACAGCCGCTCCTGTACACGCAACATAACCGGCCAGGTAGTTACAACGATCATGGTTGCCCACAAAAATGAAGGCAGGAAAGGCCGGAGTATTCCAAAAACGGCGACGATGAGAATGGCAATCAACAAAACGGTCAATGTTGTGTGCGTGACGTCTCGATAATTCGGTTCTCTCATGATTCTCCTTTCATTTGAAACAATTCGCTTTTGGACACATATTGGGTTTTTGTCAATGGAAAATGTATAACATGAAAAAGTGCATCGAAGTCCTATTTTCATTATAGATTATAATCATTGAGTATGATAAAAACCGGCTCGGGAGTCATGCTTATGAATTGCTTCATGATAAATAAGAGTTATTACAAATAATTCAATAATAGAGAAATTTATTTGCCGAGATATTACTGATGCCAGAAAGTCCCGTCGCCTGCCCAGATTGCGATTTGCTACAGCATATTCCCGTGCTTCCACCGCAAGGGAAGGCGCTTTGCTGCCGGTGCGGCAAGTTGCTGGCAACCAATAAGCCAGGGGCTAACGAACGCGCACTAGCCTTGGCAATCGGTGCGGCGATTGTTTTTGTTGTCGCCAATGCGTTTCCCCTGATGGGTCTGTCAGCGGCGGGGCGCGAAGTTGATACGACAATAATCGGTGGCGCCTGGACGATGTGGCAGGAAGGGCATCAGTTCACGGGGGCGCTTGTCGGGTTGTGCGCCGTAGTTGCCCCGGCCGGATATATCGGAATCGTTATTGTGGTTCTTATCGCCGCCCGCAGGCATCGCCCGGCGCCAAGTTGGGTGGGCGAGCTGCTTCACTGGGCAGAGCTGGCGCAGGGATGGGCGATGGCAGAGGTAATGATGCTCGGCATTCTCGTCGCCCTGATCAAGATCGCCGATCTTGCGACCGTCATCATCGGCGTGGGGATGTTTGCCACCGGGGCATTCATTGCGCTCTTTGCAGCGATGGCGATAAATTTCGATCCCGATGAGATCTGGACACAAGTGCAATGGACCGGCGGCGGTGCACGGATGACCGTAAACTCCACGCAAACCATTGATTACCAAGAGGCAAAAAAATGACTCCACGGGAACTGATGGCCATGCAGTCAGGGCTTGCCTTGTGCAGGCACTGCGAACTATTGTCAAGGCTTCCGGCGACGCATGGAAAGAACTATTGTCCCCGCTGCGGCCACGAAATCTCATTCCGCCGCAACAATGTAATCCAGCGCACCTGGGCACTCATCATTGCAGCGGCAATTTGCTACATACCAGCGAATATCTTGCCCGTCATGACATCTATAACCCTGACAAGCGCCGAGGAGGACACGATCATCGACGGGGTTATCCTACTTTACCTGACGGGGTCATGGCCTTTGGCGCTCATCGTCCTCATCGCCAGTGTGGTGATTCCCATGGCGAAACTATTCGCCCTTGCCTATTTACTGATTACGGTGCAGCGCCGTTCGATAAAGAGCAATCGCGAACGCGCGAAGCTATATCGCCTCGTTGAGCTTATCGGCCGCTGGTCCATGCTCGACGTTTTTGTTATTTCCTTTGTCGTCGCCCTGGTGCAGATGAAGCCGCTCATGGCGGCAGAGCCCAAGTCAGGCATTGTTTTTTTTGCCGCCGTAGTTGTATTGACAATATTTGCCGCTCAATCCTTTGACCCCCGGCTGATCTGGGATTCCGCCGATAGCATGGAGAACCGAAATGAGTGAAAACGAAGAGATCAAGAACATTCCCCAGGCGACAACCATACCCCGCAAGCGGGCGCGCTTCTCGGTAATTTGGATCATTCCCATCATCGCCGCCCTGGTAGGCGTCGGAATCGCGGTACAACGGTTCCTGAACGAAGGGCCAACCATTACCATCACCTTCAAGGTGGCCGAAGGCATCGAGGCCGGTAAGACTTTCGTCAAATACAAGGACGTCAACATTGGTCAGGTTACGGGCGTAAGCCTCTCGAAAGACTACTCCCACGTCGTAGTGACGGCAAAGATCGCTAAGAATGCAGCGAATCTCATGGTCAAAGACGCCAAGTTCTGGATCATGCAGCCTCGGATCAGCTTGAGCGGTGTTTCCGGCATCAGCACCTTGCTGTCGGGAAATTATATCGGCCTGGGAGTCGGAAATTCCACGGAGGAACAACGGCAATTTAACGGTCTCGATACACCCCCGATCATCACGAGCACGGAGCCGGGACGGCAGTTCTTACTGAAGGCGGACAACCTCGGCTCCCTGGGGTTCGGCTCCCCTCTTTATTACCGGCAACTGAATGTCGGGCAGGTTATTGGCTACGACCTGGCGAAAGACGGCCAGTCCGTCGATATCAAGGTGTTCATAAATGCGCCCTACGACAAACATGTAACCAAAAACACCAGGTTCTGGCAGGCGAGCGGCATCGATGTCGCACTGGGGGCAAACGGCCTTGTCATCCACACTCAATCATTGGCGTCAATACTAGCCGGCGGTATTGCCTTCGAGACGCCCCCGTACACCCAGACTTTGGAAAAGGCGGCAGAAAACACGGTCTTTACCCTCTTTGACAACCAGGATACGGCGACGGCAAAACATGAGCTGCGCGCTGATCCTTATGTGCTTGCATTCAACGAATCGGTACGGGGGCTTTCTGTCGGCGCTCCCGTTACCTACCTTGGTCTCGAGATCGGTGAAGTTAAGCAAGTCGGTCTTCATTTCGATGCAAAAGCCTATACTCTAAGACCCCAGGTGCTGATCTTGTATTATCCGGAGCGCTTCTTTTCACGATTTAGTGATCGGCAAATTATCCGCCCGGTCCAGCCTTCCACGCTTCAAGAGCGGCATGAACACTTGCAGCGTCTGGTCGATCAGGGGCTGCGGGCGCAATTGCGCCTCGGAAATATTGTTACGGGGCAACTTTATGTCGCTTTCGATTACTTCCCCAACGCGCCCAAGGTTAAGGTCGAATGGGAAAAAGCCACCCCACAACTGCCCGTAATGCCGAGCGGTCTGGCGGAATTTCAGATGAAGGTCACTAATATCCTTGAAAAGATAGAAAAGATTCCCTTTGACGATATCGGTAAGGACGCAAAGAAGGCAATTGTCACCCTTGATGAAACGCTGAAAGACGCCAAAAAGCTGCTGGGGCGCATCGATGCTGAGTTAGTACCGGAAATGAAAATGACCCTGGAAAACTTGAAACGGGCAGTTGCTGCGGCAGAGCGCGCGCTGGTCAATGCTGACAAGACGTTGGTCGGGCCGGATGCGCCGGCAAATCAAGAACTGCGGGAGGCTTTGCAAGAGATATCCAGCGCTGCCCGCGCCTTGAAAGTATTTGTTGAATACATGGACAGCCATCCGGAAGCATTGATTCGCGGTAAAAAACAGGAGAAACCATGATGAAAAAACTCGCAACGGTTGTGATCCTCTGCGCCCTCGCCGTGCTTGCGGCCGGATGCGCATCTACATCTCCACAGTTATACACGTTGAGCCCCATGGCAAAACCGGTGAGCGAGACGTCAATCCTCACGATTACCGTAGGTCCCGTATCCTTGCCGGCAGCCGTCGATCGCCCCCAGCTTGTGCTGAGCGTTGCCCCCAATCAGGTCGCTGTCGATGAATTCAACCGCTGGGCGTCGCCGCTGAAAAGCGACATCGCCCGCGTCGTAGCCGAGAATCTTTCCCTGCTCCTGGGCTCGCCTTATGTTTCCGTGTTTCCCCAGTCCGTATCCCTATCTCCATCCTACCGCGTTACCATCGATGTGCTGCGTTTTGAATCCGTACCGGGAGAAACAGCCAAGCTGACCGCCATCTGGTCGATACGGTCAACAGCAGACGGGCGTGTACAGGAGGGCCGCACGGCATTAACCGAACCCGTCCGGGGAAAGACCTACGCCGCCCTCATCGCCGCCCACAGCAGGATGCTGGAGGGATTAAGCAGCGACATTGCCGCGGCTATCCGCACGCTGGCGGCGGCCGGTAGGAAGGGAAACCCCGAGGTTGTTAAATAGCAGGAGATTTGCGAGAAGAAGTGAGATTTCACGGTCGCGACTTTTGATAACCGCGATAAAGAAATATCATTCAAATAACTGTTTTATTTCAGCTTATTTCTTTGCATCGTCAATTCCTCAATTATCACCGCATGGTCGGTATTCGATTAATAATATCATATAGTTAACTTTGATCAGACTCTGATCTTTTCTCGATGGACGCATAAATGTGGGTCTATTTTGTAAAATAGTGCAATAAATTCAATGGGAAATGATCTGCTATGAATAAATAAGCTCATAACCGACGGACCTTCCCTTTCCGATCCGTTTCAGCACTCCCAGTTGATGGAGTTGATCCAGTTCCCTGTATGCGGTAGCCGGGCTGACCTTTGCGATTGAGGCATATTTCCGGGTCGTCAGGTTCCCTTCAAATCCACCCGGTTCATCGAGGATACGGTTAATCACCTTGCGTTGCCGTTCCGTCAGCGGCGTTTGGAGATGTTGTTGCCAAAACCTTAACTTTGAAGCTACTTCGTCAAGAACCGTCGCGGAGCTCTCAACGGCCCTTTTGAAGCAATCCAGAAACCAGAGCAGCCAATCGGTGACATTACCGCTCCCTTTTGATGTTTTTTCCAGAATTCGATAATAATCGTCCCGATCAGCCATGATCTGCGCCGATAAGCTGTAATAGCGGATACTTTGCCCATCGTCCTGCGCCAACGCCATATCCGTCAAGGCACGGGCGATTCTGCCGTTGCCGTCATCAAAGGGATGGATGGCTACAAACAAGAAATGGGCAATGGCCGCCCTGACGATACCCTCCAAGGCGTCTTGACTGTCTTTCCACCAGAGAATGAAGCGGCTCATTTCCAATTCTATTCTGTCTGCGGGCGGCGCCTCATAGTGGATTTTTTCCTTGCCAAGCGGTCCGGATACCACCTGCATCGCCTCCGGGCTTTTGCGCCAGGAACCAACTTGTATCTTGTGAAGACCGGAATAGCCCGTTGGGAAAAGGGAGGCCTGCCAGCCCCACAGACGCTCCTGCGTCAGCGCTTCTGCATGATTTCGGGTGGCATCGAGAAGTACTGCCATCAGGTCGTCTATGCGCCGGTCAACGGGAAGACCGGCAGATGGAAGGCCCAGCTTGCGGGCAACGGATGAACGTACAGAGCGCACATCCAGGGATTCCCCTTCAATTGCCGATGTTTTCAGGATTTCTTCTGTAAAGAACTCCGCCTGAAATTGATTCTCCAAATCAAAACCAATAGAACTGACGGCATGGAGAAGTCTGCCCTGCAATTGGCGGCATACGCCAAGAGAAGAGAGGAGCGCCTCCGCGTCCCACGTCAATTGGGGCCAATCAGGCTGCTGCCAGACGTATTGATTTGATTTCATCGCTTAATCCCGTCATGTGATGATGTGATTAATGGTTATTATCACATCATCACAAGGAATAGCAATGGATTTTCGATGGATCAGGCGCCATAATGCTGAGCAACCGATGATCGTATCCGGTCACCGCCGCGTCAAGGCTGCGGAAATGGCGGGCCTGACGGAAATCCCCGGAACCTACACGGACGGCGACACTCGTCTTCAGGGCTTTGTTGATAACCTCCAGCGGGAAGGCCTGCTGCCGGTTGAGGAAGCGGAACAAATGGACGCCCTGATGAAGGAATACACCTTCAATCAATATCAACTTGCCGACGCCATGGGCAAGGGACAATCGACTGTTTCCGAAACCCTTAGCCTGAACAAGCTCCCGGAAGACATTCGTAATTCTGCCCGCACGAATGCAAATATCCCGAAGTCAATCCTCATCGGCGTGGCTAAAATGAAGTCTGATTTGGCCATGCGTCGCAAGTTCGAGAGCTATATGGCCAAAGCGGGCAAGACGTCTCAGCCGACTGATCGTAAGCAGAAGCTTTCGAAGGAACGCGCCCTGCTCGTGAAGATGGATGACCTGTCCGGTAAAATGGCAACGCTAACCTTAGCTGACTGGCAGGGAGACGATCGTAACGATCTCGCCGGTGCGCTCGCCGCCATCCGCGATAAAGCTGATGAACTCCTGAATTCTATGGCCCAATGAACAGGAACGGCATACAAAGCTGAGCCTCCGGGTAAATCAGGACAACATTACAAAGCCCAGGATTCGGGAAATATTATCTCCTCACTTCGCTCCAGTGTGCGGTGTCTACTTTTTCTCCTCGGCCTTGTCACGACCTTAATCCGGCTCCTTAACAGACGGTTTCATGAGTTCAAGATACTCCTTGGAAAATCCGGGCGGCTTTTTCATCCAAGGGTACCCTTTAGCCGCCATATCATAGCCAAACTTGTACAATGCCCGCATATACTCCGTATCAAATTCCTCCTTATGCTCGGCTTTAAATGTCGGTGGAATAAAAGCGAGGTTGAAATCAACTTTATCTACCTCTGTCTGCAGGTAGATCCGATACAGATCACCGATGCCCTGTGACTGAAGGAGCGACGCAATCGCTCTGCCTGTAATCTTAAGCGTCCGCCGCTCAATCTCCGCCCAATCCGTGTCCAGGCGAGCGTTCCTGATAATGTAAGCCTTGCGCTTCCGCTTCACCCCCACTTCGTCTGATAACTGGCGCAGGCGCACACTGGCCGGATAAAGAAATGTTTGCGCCGATGCCCCTCCGTCAACATGCATCTCCTGATAGGGCTTACCGTTGGCCTCCACATCGATCATCTCCGGTGGAAAGAATCCGGGGATAGCCGCAGACGCAATCATTATCTTGCGAAACAAATCCAGTGCGTCTTTATGTCCGCTGGCAGCTATCTTTCCCATGTTCCAGATAACAGGAACACCCCGGTCAAGATTAGTCGTGGCCAAAAGCAACATACGACCTTTTTCGTACTCGACCGCGATTTCCCTCAGGAACCCTTCGTCAACCTGCTTACTAACCTGGTTCCACAATGGTTTGTTGTCGGCCATAGCATCATCAAGGAACACGGCAAGCAGATTCCTTTGTTTAAGGATATCTTGGGGGGAACTCGTCGTGTAAAACTCCTTCAGGCTATGATCGTATTTCGGGCCGAGAAATGCAAAGGGGGCTATCAAGGCGCCAGTACTGATGCCTGTCACCAGCTTGAACTCAGGACGGGTCCCCGCGGCAGTCCAACCATTCAGCAAACCTGCCGCAAATGCTCCGTTGTCACCGCCGCCAGAAATTGCCAGAAAATGTGCCGTAGGGACACGACCAGAGCTGGAGGACAAAGACAGGTGCTCTGACTCTCGGCTGAAAGAATCGAAAACCTCATCTTTTAGCTCTTGAGACATTGCCCCGGTAGGTACAAAACGAATTCCCGGCATACCCAGTATCCGTACATCGTTCTGATATTCCGGCGGAACAGCAGAGATCCTCGGGGGAGTCGCGCAACCACTGGACGTCAACAGGCTGCAAATCGTCAGCAAAATTAACCCGTATCTTATGCACAGATCAGATAAGCGCATTTTTTGTCGCCTCCTTAACGTTTTTTCTCAGAACCATCATCGTTCAAGTTTGAAATTGTTTTCTGTGAAAGGAACTTATAGAGCAGCCACGCTCAAGGGGCGCTCCTTTTAAAGCTGTCCTGAAGATAGCCGTAACCGGGTCCTACTCGAAGAAGAAGATGCACTTCCAGTGATCTTTCATGTATACAACTGTCCAGCTTTTTGCAGGTATGGATGAAAAACTGTTTATATCCTGATCAGAACTTAGTCACCGATATTGCTAAAGCCTCAGTATGTTTCACTACGACCTGATCCCCTTTTTTGATTTCATTGAATCTCTTGACGCTCTCACCGATAGTGAAGGTCTTGATGTTTCCGGCCGGACCTTTTAGCGTCAACGTTCGCTTCTGGTAATCAATAGCCTCGACGTTAGCCGTAATCCGCACCGTATCCGACACATAACCCCCTGGTTTCTGACCCTTTGGAGCTAACTGGATGGTCTGTTGATCATCCACGCTGGGCGCTGAATCCGCCTTGGTGACATAAATCGCCGTCTCTTCAAGGTGCTCGATCTTGACCTTGTCGCCGATCTTCACCTGATCGAGGTTTCTCACATTCTTAGCATTTACCGTAAAGACTTGGCCCGACTCATCCTGAAGAGTTGCGGTTCGCTTTACATAATCAACGCCTTTGACGGTTCCTGTCCATGTGACTACGTCAGCGATGACTACTCCCGGTTTCTGATCAGCATTTGCAGCACCATTGGTGGGGCAGGCCGCGCAGGATACCGTCATAACCGCAAATGCACAACCCATTAATAGAACAAACAATTTTTTCATCTCTTATCCTCCCTCAGTCTTTCATTTATTTGTTAAAGCTATGGGGGACAGTTTTGAAATCTGTCCCCCATAGGCGCAAATCCGTTCCCGAAAGCTCATTCCGCCTTCTTCCAGGTCTTATCAGGATTATATGTCTTTATACCCTGAGCAATCTTTTCGGTATTCCTGCCAAGGTCCTTTTGATAAACCAGACCGTCTTTATTTACGATGAAGGTCATGACACCGGAATTACCGTATTGGGCAGGATACGCTACCAGGGCGAACCCACCGATCATCTTGCCGTTGACTATATAACTGTATGCCCCTCCCGGAGCGTCTTTTCCCTGTTCTTTGAGAATTCTGTAGTAATACCCATGAAAAGAAACCGGCTTGCTCTTAGGATCTTTCGAAAAGTATCCTTCTCTTGTAGCGCCGGCAATAAGGGCTCCCAGTGGACTTTTTTGTTCTCCTTCTTTTGTCTCCCAGTACAGACCATCCTTTTCCCCCGGCGCGCTCAGAAACTTCTGGGCATACTCAAATAATCCGTCGCCGTCGTAATCCCTGGGTGCATATTCCAGTTGTGCATCCACGTATCCCTTGCAAGCCTGGATGGCGCTTAATTCATTCTTGCCGATCCTACGCTGGAGAATCTCTTTTTTAGCGGCCTTTGTATCGAAACGCCAGCCACTACCCTTTTTTACCACCGGAATGGGCAGGGGCCAGTCATTATTCCCTATAGAGAGTATCGCCTTATTATCATTGACGATTTCCAGCCTGTTTTTTTCCTCATATGCCTTGACAATATTATCACGTCCGGTCTTATCGGCAACATCATCACCGGAGAAAACAATATTTTTACCGCCCGGACCAAAAATTGCCCTTAATTCTCCGGTATCGTTCGCTTTCATTGCCGTAACCATTGCTTTGAATGCTTCCTCGGGAGAACCGAAGGCTTTCTGTTTTGGAGACTTGGCAGAAACAGGGCAACTGAAGATTAACGTGACCATGATAACGGCAAAGGTTATCGCAAGACTAAATGGATGTGCAAAATTACTCTTTGTTTTCGAGGCTTTATGCATCATTATCCTTTTCCTCCTCAAGTGGTTTTTAGTGGGGAAACAAACATCATTCTTCATCGACGACCACCTCCACCACGGCTCATTCCGCCTCCGCTGCTTCTTGCCGCTCCTCCACCTCCCCGTGCAGAGCTCATGCTTTGACTGCTTGCCCGGCCACGGTCACTCTGCGTCCTTGCCTCGCTGCCGCTGCGGTCCATACCATCGAAAGCGCCGGCAGATCCTTGCCTAATGTCCGTCTGCCGACTCTGCGCTTGACTGCCTTTCCGATCCTGCGCATCCGGCTTATCGCGTCCCTGAACATCTTTACGATCCTGCATACCCTGACGGTCGGAGCCTTGACCGGTTTTCCCCCTGTCATCCTGGGTATGTCCCCTATAATCACTTCTTGCATCTGCATTGCCCCGGTCGCGCTGTTGTCCGTATTTCTGTTGAGTAGCGTTGTCTTTATAGGCAACACCCTTCCGATGGCTCGGGTCATGCTGCCATTCGGTACTGCCGCCGCCACCTACCTTGTTTCGGTTGTTAATATTATTCTGGTTGACATTGGTATTATTGACATTTTTATTCCGATTAATATTGTTGTTGATAGTGTTATTCTGGTTGACGTTGACATTGACGCTCCCGTGATTCCAGTTACAGCCTCCCCAGGCATAACCCCAGGCCGCACCAACAGCAACACCTACTCCGAAAGATACAACGCTGGCCCCGATAACTGCACCGGGCGGATAATAAGGATAAGGAGGATAGGCAGGATACATCCAGGGACCATATACTACGGCAGGGTTATAGGCAGGGACGTAGATGACTTGCGGATTGGCAGGTTCAATAATGATTGTCTGCGCTTGGGTCGTAACCTTCTGCTGATCCGTGCTCTTTAATGTACCCTGTGCCTGAGCCTTTGCCCTGAGCTTCTGCACCGTATCCATGACGCCCTTTTCCTGGGCGAGAAAGGCATCTCCCAGCTTTTGCGTCCAATCAAGCTTGTCATTCATCATCGCCAGAACTGACGGAAAATTTATCAGTGATTTGACGCTGGGATCCCAGTTCTGCTTCTCAAGGGCTGTCGTTAAAGGATCTCCCTTGAGGTTCGGGTTTGCTTTGGCCCACCGCGCCGCTTCAACAATCTCAAGGGGATAGGTAGATGCCATCAGAATCTGCACTATCAATGAATCAGGGTAAAGGGCTATCGGTGCTAGCATCTGATCCAACTCTTCCTGCTTGAACTGAGGGGATGCCGGTGGCGCCGCATTCTGGGCAAAAGCCCCGAAGGGTATTGCCAAGATTAAAACAAGGCCCCATAACAATGCCTGCATAGATACCTTTTTTATCATGATTTTCCTCTCTTTTAAGAACTTGTTTATAGTAGATGTTCTTTAGAAACTGGATCGGTTACCTTTTTGATAAGGCAGTGCTGTCTTGAGGAAAGTTATAAACAGAACGGGATTGCGTGTCAAGATAATATCGGACAGTAAATATGGATGTCACCTTGGATAACTTTGCCATGACGTGGCGATGGCCAGAGATTTCTTTTGTATTGACTGCATATTGGGGTGTTGTGTATAAATTGCACGCATCATAAGTTTCGGCGAAAGAGAAATGCCGTGGAAGGTAATGTTGATGAGGGATGATATGTGGCGTGTGAAGGTTACAGGGGCTATCGTTTTGTTCCTTTTGATCTGGTCGGGTTTTTTTGCTCAGGCTCAGTCCGCCCCCGGGATGCCCGCCAAGTCCATTTCTGGTAAGCAGGACCAGTCCTATCCCGTCCTGTTGGGGGAGGAGATTCTCTTTCAGATCCATTCCGGCTTCAAGTCCTTATCGGCGCAGGAACGGGCGGCGGCGATCTCGACACGTATTCGCCAACTGGCCGAGGATCCTTACTTCCGAGTCAGCTCCATCACGGTTGCCGAGGCTGATGACAGCATTGATATTTTGGCCGGAGACCGGATCATCATGTCCGTGTTCCACAAAGAAGCGCGCCTGAGGGGACAGACTAGCAAAGACCTGGCCGAAGCCAATGCGGCGATATTGCGCAAAGCTATTGCCCGCTATCAGGAGGAATACGGCGACAGGAATCTCCTGCAGGGCCTGTTCTATTCCGCCATTGCCACCCTGGCATTACTCGGTTTGGCTCTCCTGTTGCGCCTCCTTTACCGGCGGGCCAGGGTCGCCGTTGAGGCCCTGATGCAGAAAAAAAGTTCTTCCCTGCGCATACAGGATTTTGAAATAATCCGGGCGGATTCGGTTCGCGCTATACTGAACGGGGCGGTGCAGATTATTTTTACCGTCATTTTTTTAGTTGCCTTCTATGTTTATATACAATTCACCCTGTCTTTGTTTCCCCAGACCCGTGGGTTTGCACAAGAACTTTTAGAATTCATCCTGAAACCGACAAAGACGATCGGCCTGGCGGTGCTGACGTACATCCCCAATCTAGTCTTTATTATTATTCTGGGGCTGCTCACATCCTATGTGCTGAAATTATTACGACCCTTCTTCGCTGGCATCGAGAAGGGCACCATCAACCTTGAGAACTTTTATCCCGAATGGGCAAAACCTACTTACACCCTGGTCCGTTTTCTCGTGATCGTTTTGGCCGTCATGATTGCCTATCCCTTTATACCGGGATCTGATTCGGGCGTCTTCAAGGGAATATCCATCTTTTTGGGTGTCCTCATTTCCATCGGCTCCTCCTCCGTGGTGTCAAACATTGTCGCCGGCTACGCCCTGATCTACCGGCGCGCCTTCCGGATCGGCGACCGCGTCCGGATCAACGACATTGTGGGCGACGTCAAGGAGTTGCGGATACAGGTGACCCTTCTGCATACAATCAAAAACGAGGAAGTCATCATTCCCAACTCGACGATCATGAACAGCCATGTCATCAATTACAGCTCCCTGGCCCGGGAAAATGGCCTTATTCTTTATACGACCGTGACCATTGGCTATGACACCCCCTGGCGACAGGTCCATGCCATGCTCATCATGGCCGCCGAGCGCACACCGGGCCTGCGGCGTGATCCAGCGCCCTTTGTCTTTCAGAGATCCCTGGATGACTTTTATGTGCGCTACGAACTCAACGCCTACACCGACAAACCGCAGGAGATGGTTGGAATATATTCCGATCTCCACCAGAACATTCAGGACGCCTTCAACGAATACGGGGTGCAGATCATGTCTCCCAACTATGTCCGGGATCCGGATCAGCCCAAGCTCGTCCCGAAAGATCGGTGGTATGTTCTTCCGGCAAAACGGGAAGATCAAAACAAAGGGCCGTCATCATAAGGTTAGAGGACGGGCAATGTATCAGTTCAACCTATATTGCACCCTGCAACAATGCTATGAGGAGTAAAAAGACAATCAGAAATTGGCATGATGCTGTTTCCTCAATATTGTGGTATGGCTTAAAAAAGCTGGACATCATATCGAAATGAAAATGACCTTAAATTCAATTATATTCAGAACATGACGGATAATATAGTAAATTGGATCTTGTTAGTGGGCGCATGTCTTCTTTGCGTTTCTTTCTATCCCATCCAGCGCCTGATCGGGCAACTGCCTAAAGGACCGCTACGAAGAAGATGGAACGACGTAAGGGCGCTCATTCTCTTTTTTATTGCCGGTTATGTAAGCTTTACGTATTTGTATTGGCTGAAAAAGGATGATAATTTTGATCTGATCGTACCTGCGGTGTTCTTTCTCGGCGCCGTTCTGGTGCTGTTTGTCGGTACGCTTGCTCTGGAAACGGCTACCGAAATTAAGCGAATTTCCACTCTCCAATATGAAAACATCACGGACCATTTAATCGGCATTTACAACCGGCGGTATTTGGATAGGAAAATCGCCGAAGAGCTTCCGAGGGTCAGAAGATACGGCCTGCCACTATCCATGTTATTACTAGACATTGACCACTTCAAAGCCGTCAATGACAATTATGGACACCAGGTTGGAGACGAAACCTTAAAGAGCCTGGGGAAGCTGCTTTTCAAAAAAGTCCGCGACACGGATATCATTGCCCGTTACGGGGGCGAAGAAATAGCTATCCTTGCACTTCAGACCCCGGTCTCAGATGCAGGTGATCTGGCGGAACGGTTGCGTCGAGCCGTGGAAACATCGATCATGGTGCCGGCCGACGAGAACGAGAAAAAACCGGCAATTAAAATAACTGTAAGCATCGGGGTTACAGGGTTTGATCAGCAGGTGACTGATCATCATGCTTTTATCGAGCGAGCGGACAAAGCTCTCTATAAAGCGAAGGAGGGCGGGCGGAACAGAGTCATCGTTTTTGAAAACACTTTGTGAAAAGGTCGATGCAGGCGTAAGAAGGCTGCCGTTACTACATTATTCAGGGGCACATTGCCGCAATAGAAAAATATCCTGTTCGAGGATAGCCTTTGCTGAGTTCATTGCAGAAAAAACTGTGGGGAGACAGTTGTCTCCCCACAGGAAGGAACGGGAAACCCAGAAACGAGGTTTCTCTGCTTCTGAACCGGCCACGCACTATTTACATAAGTGTCTCTGTATCATCGCCGGAACATATTTTTTACAGTTTCTTTACTTCTTGGCTTTGGCGTCCTGCGCGGCATAGTAGTAGTCAAACTCCTGCACAGCAATTACCCCATCACCGTTTTTGTCGAGATCTTTAAACTGTTTCTTGGCTGCCGCTAGGAATTCATCCATGGTCAGCTTACCGTCCTTGTTGGTATCCATATCACTGTAACGGGCTACCCAGAAGGCCACGCACTCATCCTTTGCGATTTTACCGTCCTTGTTGGCATTGATTTTCTTCGACGGCTTTGCTTTCACCTTTTTCGGGGCCTTGGCATCGGGGCCGCAATAATAGGCGACAAACTCCTGGGCCACCAGGGAGTTGTCCTTGTTGGCATCCATAGCGCTGAATTGCTGCTTCGTGCTGGCCTCAAATTCGGCGGCCATGATCTTGCCGTCCTTGTTGGCATCGATCTCATCGAAACGTCCCTTCCAGTAGGCGTCATATTCCGCAACCGTAATGATGCCATCGCCATTTGTGTCCATCCTGGCAAACGCCGTCTGCGTAACGACGGGTGACTTCCCCTGGGCAATGGCGACGCTCAAGCCAACTGTCAGGAGCAGCATGACAACCAACCCCATTCCGCATACCTTTTTCATATCATTCCTCCCCAATATTTTACCCCCGCGGTCATGAATGCACTACCAATTGATTTACTTCTTGGGCGCCTCAACAACTACTGCCAATGCCTCGGTAAACCTAACCACAATATCATCACCCTTCTTCAGACCTTTAAGACCCTTGACGTTCTTGGCGACTTTCATGGTTTTGGTATTGCCTTCAGGAGTGGTAATCGTCACGGTGCCTTTCTTGGCGTCCACAGCGTCAATCTTGGCTTTGAGGACGATGGTATCTGTCACGAGCATCCCCGGCTTGGAACCTTTGGGCGCCAGGGTCACAGTTTTTACCTCTTCGCCGCCGGCCGGAGCACCGGCCTTCTGCAGGTAAACCGCCAGGGCCTCCACGAAGGTGACTTTCAGCAGGTCTCCCACCTTGATCTGGTCGAAATTCCTGACCTCGGGACCGCAGGTAATGGTCTTGGACTTGCCGTCCATTTCGAGGGTCACCGTCCGCTTGGCTGCATCGATGGCCGTCACTTTCGCCGTCGCCTTAATGGTGTCAACCACCATGGCTCCCGGCTCTCCGGCCTGTTTCTTTGCCGGTTTCGCCGCCGGCGCTGCCGGATCAGCCGCAAACGCAAACTGCGTACCCATCGCCAGTATGGCGGCCAACGCTAATACAATAAACCTTTTCTTCATTCACTACCTCCTGTTGGTTAATTTTCTCACGGATTGTCCCGTGGATTCTATCAAAATGGTTTCACCGCAAACTGCGAGGTGACGCTGAACACTAAGAGGTCCAGCCCTCCATGTCAAGGAAATACTGCCGACGACAGAGAAACGCGCAAGCTACATAGCGCCTGCGGGATCATTTATGGTGCTATCTGTTATCTTCATAAACGAAGGAATCCTCAGGGATCGCAGTGGTCGGCCCCCAGCCATACCCAAGCCCTTTCATGCAGTCATTCATTCGATATGTGACAGCATCCTTATCCACGGGCTTTCCCGCATCGGCCTTGAACTTAGCCAAATCCTCCTCGCACTTGAACTTGTCATTCTGAAAGTTCAACGGCGTCTTCTGGTCATGGTGATACCAGACATAACTGGTGCAACCGCTGAAGCTAATCAGGGGAAAAACGATGATTAACCCGATTAAAATACCCTTTGCCGAGATACCGTTTCCATAAGACCTCATATCTACCTCCTTACAGTAATATTGTTTGACTGACCGATGACGATTATTGATAAACCCTGCAGCATCCGGACTTTTTACGAAGCCGTCGATTATTGATCGTAACCAAATTCCCTTACCAGTCGCTCACTGTGTGTCCAGTCCTTTTGAACCCGCACAAACAATTCGAGGAATATCTTGGCGGCAAAAAAACTCTCCATATCAAGACGGGCCGCCGTGCCGATTTTTTTCATCATAGATCCTTTCTGGCCGATAAGGATCTTTTTCTGGGAATCCCGTTCCACATGAATGGTAGCCTGGATACGGATCAGATTCTTCTCTTCCACTTCCTGGAAAGACTCTACGACGACAGCCGTCGCATAAGGAACTTCGCTGTGTGTCAAAAGAAGTATTTTCTCTCTGACAATCTCGGCAGCGATAAATCTCTCCGAGCGGTCGGTGAGCATGTCTTCGGGGAAGTAGGGCGGCCCCTCGGGGAGGAGGTCCCGGATTTCCTGAAGGAGGGCCGGGACGCCGTCGCCGGTCCGGGCGCAAACGGGAAAGAACGCATGGCAGGGAAAAGCCAGGCGGGCTTCGTCAATGAGAGGCAGGAGCGTGTCTTTTTTGACAAGATCGATCTTGTTGATTACCAGGATCGCCTGTTGATGATAGGGTGTGAGAGATTCGAACAAGACGCGATCATCAGGGTAGATACGATTGCCGGCCTCAATAAGCACCATGAGGACATCGACATCGCCAAACACATTTCTGGCTGTTTTCACCATGGCCGTATTCAGGGGCTTATGGGGGTCATGAATCCCCGGGGTGTCCAAAAAAATCATCTGTCCATCGACAAGATGCTTGATCCCCATGATCTTGTTTCTCGTTGTCTGAGGTTTTGGGCTCGTGATGGCAATGGTTTCCCCCATGATGCTGTTGAGAAGCGTTGATTTGCCTACATTCGGTCTGCCCACGATGCCGATGAATCCTGATTTGAACATGCTTATTTTCCCTCGCCCTTTCAGGAGATGCTGTAATTGAAGGTTTGATTCCCAGATTTGATTTCCAGCGCCGCAAACTGGAATTGTTTCTGTAATAGCTTTATATTGCGGTTCTTATTGCCACGGAAGGCGCTTTCCTGCCTTGCCGGGACATACATGATCAGCCTTTTGTCCCGGACATCGGCGCCGTCAAGCAATGTTAGGGCCCGCTCCAGCCAGAGGGCCTCGGCAACGAGAGATCCGAAGGCGGAGTGGTACGGCCCCCCAAGGACGGCGCCGGGACTGATCATCATATCCGTTGTCTGAAGACCCAGGCGAATGACCGGGATCCCTGCTTTTTGAAAAAGCCGGCAGGCCTCCTTGCAGAGATCAACTGCCTCATCGAGGGATAACGGCTGATAGCGTCCCCGCCGTAATTCATCCGCCAGCGGCGTGTCGGTTAGAACCAGGGTGGGATGAATCCGTACCCCGTCAGGGCGCAGGGCGATGGTCCGAGCTACGGTTTCACCAAAACCCCGGCGGTTATCTCCGGGCAAGCCCACCATCAGGTGCAGGATTACCTCAAAGCTGTTGTTTTTTAAAATTCCGACGGTGTTTTCAACATCCTCTGCGGTGTGTCCCCGCTGTGACGCCTCCAGGACACTATTGACAAAGGACTGGGCGCCCAGTTCGACGGTTTTGACACCAAAAGCCGCCAAGCGCTCCATGTCAAGAGTGTTCAGGGCGTCGGGGCGGGTCGAAATCCTGATCCCTTCCAAGGCATCCTCTTCCACATGACGATACGCCATGCCAAGGAGGCGGTTCTGCTCTGCTGCCGTCAGGCCCGTAAAATTCCCCCCGTAAAAGGCAATCTGCACCCCTTTTGCCTGCCTTGCCTTGGAAGCGCGGGAAGATAAAAAGGCTCTGATCCTTGCATGAAAAGATTCGTCCGTCCAATCAGCCGGGCCCTGATCTCCCGAGATCTGCTGGTTACAGAAGACGCAACGGTGTGGACAGCCACGGTTTTGAATAAAGAACGGAATAATCATGATGCTTGGGTGGTCTCAAAATGTTCCAGGACTTTTCTGGCAGCTTGCTGTTCCGCTTCCTTCCTGCTTTTTCCTGTCCCCGTTTCTGTCACGAACTCGACCACCGCCAATTCCACTTCGAAGGTCTTGTCATGATCAGGTCCGTATTCATTGAGGAGTTGATATTTCGGCGTCTCGTGAAAACGGCTCTGGCAAAGTTCCTGGAGGGCTGATTTATAATCACGAAAGGGGGTAACCCCTCCTTGCCCGGTGATGATCATTTCCGCAAACAGCTCGGCAATAATCCGGGAGGCTTGTGAATATCCTCCGTCGAGATAGACAGCGGCCAGGACAGCTTCGAAAGTGTCGGCGATGAGGGATGTTTTCCCCCGCCCCCCGGAAGCCTCCTCCCCCTTGCCCAGGAAGAGGTGATTCCCCAGGCCGAATCTCCTCCCCAGGGCCGCCAGGGATTGTTCATTGACCAGGGTCGCCCGCATTTTGGAGAGTTGGCCTTCCGCAAAATCGGGAAAACGCCTCATCAGGAGATCACTGATGCTTAACTGAAGAACGGCATCCCCGAGGAACTCCAGGCGTTCATTGTCCTGGCAGGACAGGGAAGGATTCTCATTGGTGTAAGATCGGTGAGTAAAAGCGTTGACAAGGAGCAGGGAATCCTGGAAAACATATCCCAACGCCTGTTCGAGATCCTCAAATGTCTGCGTTTTTTCATTATCCATGATGAACTCTCCCTAACAGCCCCCCGGAGACCAGTGATTCAGTTCTGACGGAGACAATGGTGTTGATCATTTCGGCATTTCCGTCCTGAAGCAGCACGGGCAGGTAGTTGTTTGAAAAACCCTTTAGGTGACCGCTGATGCGATCCTTTCTTCTTTCAACAAGCACCGGCATGGTTGATCCGATAAATCTTTCCAGGAAGGCCTGGCGTTTCATCAATCCTAATTGCCGGAGCGTCTGTCCCCGTCTTTTTTTGTCTTCCTCCCGCACCTGATTACCCATCCGGGCCGCCGCCGTTCCCGGACGACGTGAATAGGGGAAAACGTGGAGATAAGCGATGGGTAAGGATTCAATCAGGGCCACCGTATTTTCAAACGCTTTTTCATCTTCTCCCGGAAAACCTACCATAGCGTCCATTCCCACGGTCATATCAGGCCTGCTCGCACAAACCTTCACCGTCAGATCATGGAAAAAGGCGGCATCGTAATTGCGCCCCATGCTTGACAAAATCCCGTCATCCCCGCTTTGCAGGGGGATATGGAGGTGTGGACATACTATACGGGCGCTTTTCATGATTTCCAGTATGTCCCCGGTAATCTCCATGGGTTCCAGGGAACTCAGGCGTAAACGCTCAATAGTCCGTTGTTCTTCCACCTGGCGCAATATCCCGGCGAGAGAAGACCCATCCTGCCGGTCCTCTCCGTAGACCCCTAGGTGGATACCGGTCAGGACGACCTCACGATATCCATTTTGGGCCAAGGCCTGAATCCGTTCCATGACCTCTTCCTTCCCGATGCTGCGGCTCCGTCCCCGGGCATACGGGACTATACAGTAGCTGCAAAAGGCGTTGCATCCATCCTGAATCTTCAGAAAGGCCCGTGTGTGACCCGGGAATCTGGATACGGAACGGACTTTCCAGTCCGTTATGTCCGCCCCGACATCTCCCACCTGGACAGATGGGGCAGGCCGGGATGTCTTCCCGAACTGCGAGTTTTTCTTGATCTCCCCGACAATTTCGACAATACGATCCTTTTCCATGGTCCCGGCTACAACTGTTACCCCCGGCATGCCTGCAAATACATCCGGAGCGGTCTGGGCGTAGCATCCCGTGACAATAATAGCGGCCTGGGGATTTCGTTTCCCGGCCCTGCGGATCAGTTGGCGCGACTGATAATCTGTCCGCCCGGTTACCGTGCAGGTATTAATAATATAAAAATCGGCCTCATCAAGGAACGGTACAAGGCGGAATCCCTGTTTCTCAAGGGATTCACCCATTGCCGCCGATTCATATTGATTCACTTTACAGCCCAGAGTCGTGATCGCTACCCGCATAATGCCAACCTTAGACGTTGCTCGATTCTTTTGTCAAGATGAAAGGATAACTGGATTTTTTTTAAAATTTCCGTTAAGAAAAAGACCGTCGTACTGAAATATTTATACCAGGTGTCATTCAAAGGGTTAACGAGGTGCCGGTTCATGGAAACAATCTGGTCTTTTATTCATTCTCATCAGTTTGCCGTTATTGCCGTTATTGCTGTTGCTTTGATCATTATTTATTTTCTATTCAAGAATCTGATCAAGCTCGCCCTGCTATTTGTCCTGATATTGATACTGACGGGGAGCTATTTCTATTTTACGGCTCCCAGGAAATCCCCCGAGGATCTCACCAAGGCCATTAAAAAGACACAGGAGCAGGCAGGGCAGATGATCGACAAAGGGAAGGACGCCTATGACAAGAGCAAGGAAATAATTGTCAAAGGCAAGGAAATTACGGACAGCGTCAGCAAGGTGATCAGCAAAGACAAGGAGGTTCCCCGAAAAGAGTGAGCTTGTCTAGAAAATATTGACCTCCATGGCACGGACCGGACAGGCTGAGACACAGAGTTCACAGCCGTTGCACTTCTCGGCGTCAAATAACACCCGTTGCGTGTCCATTTCAAAGAACAGGGCATCGGTAGGGCAGAAGGCAGTACAGGCGCCGCAATGCACGCACTTGTCGACGTTCTGGTTGACGCTCTTGGATAGGGGCTCGACTTTAAGACCTTGTTCTTTCAGATAGCGGATCCCGTTGTTAAAATTTCCCGGGCTACCGCTTAATTCCAGAACGATGATGCCTTCCCGTTTGGGGAAGATCCGTGCTTTAAGGATATTGAAGACCAGGTCATGGGTTTTAACAAGCTGACAGATGATGGGCTGATCAACATTCTCAGCGGTATAATGAATGACAATTTTCCTGGATATTCTCTGTTCATCCGCCATGATCTCTCTCCTGTCTTGCTTTCCTGGGGTGATTTTATGGGAATGGTCGTTTTTTGTCAAGGATTTCATGAAAATGCTTGTTATCTATGCCTTTCCCGTTTCGCCGCTTCTTTTTTCCGGGGAATCGGGAGGAATTGGAAAAGCATCAAATAATTGCTTGAAGGGATTGATGGCTGAGTAGTCAATGCCCCGGTCCAGCCATTTTTTGAACTGGCTATCCGTCATCGTTCGATAGGAGAGGTAGTTTTTCAGGACCTGTTCCAGATATTTTTGGAAAAATTCGTTGAGAATATTTTCGCCAAACTGGATAATAAGATGGAGAAGCGGCAAGGGTAGAAGAAAATTTCGCTTCCTTGATTCCTCAAGAATGATCTGGGTCAGAATGAAGGAGGTAACGTCCTCCTTGGTCTTGGCATCGATGACTTGGACCTGCCGGCCCTCGCGGATCGTGCGGGTGATATCATCGAGATTCACATAGCTGCTTTTCGCCGTGTCGTAGAGCCGCCGGTTTCCGTATTTTTTATAGAGGAGCGTTTCTGGCATATTTCTTTCTCTCAATTATTGGTCACCCCCATAACAGGGATATTGACATAACGCAACAAATAATTTTTTATTTGGCGGCTGAGTTCGCCGGCCACATTATATGACAGATTAAGATGTATTCAATATTAAAGTATATTTTTGATTAATAAAGCTCCTGGTGTTTGTTTGGCTCGGGAAATAAATATTGTGCATTGCAACATTTTCCCCTTGACAAACCGAAAAATAGGCTTATATTAGGCGCAAAAACAAACAGGAGGTAACAACCATGGAACAAGGAAAGATTGCAAAACAGATGGTAGATTTTCATAAGGCCACATTCGACAATACCTTTAACGCGATGTCGATTATGCAGGAGCAGACGGAACGGATGGTGAGCATGTTTCTCGAACAGTCTCCCTGGGTCCCGGCAGAAGGAAAGACCGCGATTCAGGACTGGGTAAAGGCTTACAAGAAGGGTCGGTCGGATTTCAAGACTTCCGCCAACGACAGCTTCAAGAAAGTGGAAGTCTTTTTTGAGGGATTCGAAAAGCAGGCCAAGGAAACAAAGGTAAAAGCGGGCAAGTAGCCTGAATAAACAAAAAAAAGGAGGAAACAAAAATGGATCCGAAGCAAATTTCAAAACAGATGTTCGATTTCAACAAGATGGCTTTTGAAAAGTCCTTCTCGGCCATGGTAGTCATGCAGGATCAGGCGGAAAAAATGTTCGGCATGTGGGTAGAGCAGAACAAGTGGTTTCCCGAGGAAGGTAAGAAGGCCATGGGGGAATGGGTGAAAACCTACAAAAAAGGCCGTGAGGATTTTAAGGCCAAGGTTGAAGATGGTTACGAGAAGATAGAGGGTTACCTGGCGCCGAAGGAAAAGTAAATACTAATATAATTTTTGACGGGTTCGCTAAAAGTCCGAGATTACAGCTTTTATTCATTCCGGCGAGAGCCGGAAAACGAAGTTTAGTGTTCATAACCCAGTACGTGCAGGAAGTTCTGGCCCCCGCCCCGGTTTTCACCGGGGTGACGCGCCGGGGTGATGGCGTGTGTGGTTGTTTGCGAGCTTGTCATTTTTGATTTGGAGAGAGATATTGCTTTATGATGTCAAATTTTGATCAACAGGCATTAAGCCGCGCCGCATCTGCCTATACCGGGAGGTTCAGAGAGACTCCCGGGAAGATGCTGGGGGTTACCACGGATATGCTCAAGGCCGGCCAGCTCTATGGTCTGGGTGTCCTTATCTATGTTGCCGATTTCATGGTCCCCTTCTGGACGGCATGGCAGGGCTTCAACAGTCTTGAAAAAAAGAAGCTGACAAGCACCTTGCCCTTCCAAAGCGCTGCCGATTATTATGAACTGTTACAGTTCAATCTCCAGATCGCCGAGCAGGGAATGACTGGTTCTCTCAAGGGATTCCGGGATTTCTACAAAAAAGAAACAGCGCGGGCTCTCGTTTCCATTCTAAACACTCTCTATGGAGATGAAGTAGACGACATTCCTGATTATGCAGCAAATCTGGCTCGCCTCACCGATAACGTCATCAATCAGTATCCCGAGGCCATAAAGAAAGCAGGCGAGGAATTCGGATTTCACTTCGATGACGGTGGGTATATCAAGACGGCAGAAACGGAGCGGTTTGTCCTGTATCAGGTCCTTTCCCGAGACAAGAGTATCCAGCCCAGGAAGGACGGAAAACCGATCATAATTATCCATCCTTACGTCTTGGGACCTAATATTCTGGCCTTTTTGCCCGATGAAAAGAAAAGTTACGTCCACGCCTTTGCCGATCAGGGTATTCCGACCTATATCCGGATTCTCAAGGATATCCAGACAACGGAAGCAGTGCAGGTAATGACGGGGGAAGACGACGCCCTCGATACCCGCGAGTTCTGCGAATTGCTGAAAGCAACCCATGGCCGTTCAGTAACCATTAATGGTTTCTGTCAGGGTGGGTTCATGGCCGTCCTGGATATACTCTCCGGTCAACTCGATGGTCTGGTCGATGCCCTCATCACCTGCGTCGCTCCCATGGACGGCACCCGGAGCAAGTCCCTCATGGAATACATGCAGCATTTGCCATCCCGCTTCAGGGATCTCGATTATGCCGGCAAGAATCTGCCCAATGGGAACAGAATTGTCGACGGCAAGGTTATGAGTTGGGTCTACAAGTTAAAGAGCATGGAGAAAGAGGCCCCCTTTGTAATTCTCTATCGGGATCTCAGCAACATCGGTAGTTCCCAGATCAGCAAAACGGCGGCGGCTTTGAATCACTGGCTAATCTACGACCGGATGGACCTTCCGGAAGGAATCACGAAACTAAGTTTCGATTCCTATACGATTCCCGTGGCTGAAGATGGAACCCTGCCGGTAAAGCTTTTCGGAAAGACCCTTAATTTTAAAGGGATTAAAGAAAAGGGCATCCCCTGGCTCCTCTGTTATGCAGAAGGGGATGATCTGGTTGACAAGGATGCCGCCCTGGCCCCGACGGATTATATCGATGTGGAAGTGACGCCCTTTCCGAAAGGGCATGGGGCGATTGCCACATCCTGGTCTGAACCGCGTTCGGCATGCGCTCTCCATACCCGGTTCGGTGATGGTTGCCGGGGACCGGTGCGTTTCCAGCTCGATCTGGAAGAAGGGAAGATAAACAGCGATGGATCGTAATTTCTATGAATTCTGGGGGCAGCTTTTTACGAATCTGGCCAAAGGCCAGAAGCAGATCGAGGATTTCAGGAAGTGGTTCGGCCAGGATCTGGTGGGTCATGAATCTTTGACGGCCATGTTCCGCAAGGCTTACAATCTTGACAAGTTCGAAGAGGGATCGCCGGATTACACGGAATTCTGGCAGAAGTCAGTGGAAACCTTCCAGAAGTCCTTCCGGGAGAGCCTTGCCCTGATGGAGGTTGTCCCCAAGAAGGAGTATGAAACCCTGGCCGGAAAATGCGCTTCCCTCGAGAAAACCGTGGCTGAGCAGGAAGAAACCATTCGCAGCCTGAGGAGGCTCCTGTCTGAAGAGGGACTCGGGTCTCCCGCCGCCCTCAATGATCTCCAGGAACTGATGAAAAAACAGCACAACCAGTTCCAGGATCTCTTGAAAAATACGGCGGTTCTGTTCGATCAGGAAACCAAGGTCGACCGTTCCGGGAAGAAAAAACACTAACGAGTGCGAAACCCCATCCCCACCCTGTCCCTCCCCTTGAAGGGGAGGGGAAATCTCATTTTTGCATGGAATATCATATCACAGACGGCTTTGCAAAAAGCTCCAGAGGTGAGGCGCACGATGCCTGAGGAATGAGGCGTACTTTTGGTACGTCGAGGTGACTAAGGCGGAAGTGCAACGCAGCCTATGGACTTTCCCCGAAGCCGTTAAACTTTGGGAGCTTTGGGCGGGCTTACCAGCGCCTCTCCATCCAGAACGAGGGTTCCTTCCTGATTCCGGCAGGTGGTCCGGAGGCGGAGCCGGTTCTTCTCCTTAATGACTTCCACAACCTCAGCCCTGCCCGTAATTGTATCTCCCATGCGCACCGGGGCGAGAAAGTTCAATTCCTGACGAAGATAGATCGTTCCCGGACCAGGCAATTGCATGCCCAGAATGGACGATATGAAACCAGCCGTCAGCATCCCGTGGACGATCCTGGTCTTGAAGAAAGTTCCGGCGGCATAGGATTCATTGATATGAGCCGGATTGAGATCCCCCGTTATCCCGGCATACAGGTAAACATCGGTTTCCGTAACGGTCTTGGCAAACTCGGCCGCGTCCCCTACCTTAATGGCATCAATGGTTTTCCCTATCATTTTTCCTTCCCCCAAAATTGATGATCCCCGCAACTCAACGCTACGGGTGCATGCCCTCGTAAAGACGGGAAACTCTTCCCGGAATCGCTAAAACCAGCACTTGTATGTCCAGGCCGATTCTTTCATATCCTGAAGATCATCCTTCAACATAAGGTAGAGACTGGCATTCTGAATGGCCAGCCCTCCCTGGTAGGCAAGCGCCGTGACGAGTTCGATTTCGTCTTCCGAAAAGACCTTCTTCGTACTGCTGTAAAGGCGCAGGACGCCAATTACATCCTCTTTGGCCTTTATCGGTACACAGAGGATAGAGACAATCCCCTCTTCCTTTTTCTCCTTCTTGTATTGAACCCCCTTGTCCGTAAAGGCATCATCTATGGCCACGGGTTTGCCGTTGAGTGCTTGGGCAATGCTTTTTTCCGCTGATATCTGACCTTTCTTCAGATACTTATCGCTTAGACCGTAACTTGCCACCAGTTGCAGAACTGTCTTTTCATCATTGAGCAGGCGAATCGAAGCGGCCTTTACCCCCAAGGACTTGGCCACCTCTTCCGTCAGGGTCTGGAGAATCGACTTGATATCGAGGCTCGAGGCGATATTTGCCGCCAGATTCAGGAAAAGTCTCGTATTGCTTCGGAGTTTCCCAACCAGGCGTGCATTTTCAATGGCCAGCCCCCCCTGTTCCGCCAGGACACGGAGAAACTCGATCTCTTCCTTGTCAAATTCCCTGATTTTGGAGGTATAGATGGAAAGCACACCGATGAGTTCACCCTTGACCTTGGCGGGAACGACGAGGATGGAACCGATACCTTCGGCCTTTTTCTTGTCCAGATTTTCCAGGCGTGGATCTGTCGTCGCATCACGGTAATAGACGAAACCGTCCTTCATCAGGATGGGGGTGATCTTTTCGGCATGACCATAGCCTGCATGCAGATACTGCTGCGATAATCCCTTTTGGGCGACAACCGTGAAGGTTTCCCTTTCCGCGTCAGTCAAAAACAGGCAGACCGCCTTCACTTTCATAGTATCCAAGGCACTGTCCACGATCAACTGGCACAGGACGTCCATATCCTTAGTCGTACCAAAGGCCTCGCTAATTTTTCTGATGGTCCTGAAATAGCTTTGTTTTTCCGCCATGGCTTTTTCCCCCTCTTAAATCGTTTCCTGAATTACCTGCGTTAAGGACGGCTTGATGTTCTGTTCTTTTCTTTCGGTCCTTGGCCTTGTGGGTATTGACCTTTCGAGCCTTGTCCTTGCGGTCCGTGCGGGCTTTTTCTCTGCCGCCGGACGGGAAGGCCTTTTTAATCGTGGAACTGGGAAAGACCGCTCTCCCAATGCTTCAGCAGCCACGGCAACGGCTCGCTGCTCACCGTCCCGCTCCCGCAGCCACCTGATGATCTTTGGGGCAAACTCCCGCTGGCACTTGGAGCTGACATAAATTCCGATATGTCCGGTGTCCAGACTGACGTCCTCGGTGTCGGAGCTACCGACACATTTTGTCAGCATGTTACATGCCTCCGGGGGAACGAGGTGATCATACATCCCGTAGTAATTCAACAGGGGCATGGTGATTTTCTTAAGATCAACGCGGCGTCCCCCGATCTCAAGCTTGTTCTGGATCAGGAGATTCTTTTTGTAGAAATCATTGGCAAACTGGCGGAAGGTTTCCCCGGGGACATCGGGACTGTCAAAGATCCATTTCTCCATGCGGACGAAATTCTCCACAAAGGATTTACTCCCCATGCTCTCGAAGAACCCCACATATTTGTCGATCATGAGCCGGGCCGGATTCAGCATCAGAAAGCCGAGGTTCATCACATCGCCGGGGAGATTGCCGAAGGTGTCAATGATCTTGTCCGTGTCGATGGCCCGCATCCAGATATGGAGGAGGCCCTTGTCCGTATCGAAGTTGGTCGGGGTCACGGTGGTAATGAGATTTTTGATCTTTTCCGGATGGAGGGCGGAATAGATCACACAGAACGTGCCGCCCATGCAGATCCCCATGAGATTGATTTTGGGGGCTCCGGTCTTTTCGAGGATATAATCCACGATATTGTCCATGTACCCGTTTACATGGTCGTCGATGGTGACAAAACGATCCTGTCTGGTCGGGTAGCCCCAGTCAATCATATAGAGATCGATGCCGCCATTGAGAAAGGTCTGGACCACGCTCCGGTCCGGCTGCAAATCCAGCATCGTTTCCCGGTTGATGAGGGCATAGGTCACCAGGAGGGGAGTTTTCAGGGTTACATCGCCGGGGGTGCGGTAATGTTTCAGCTTTACCCGGTCCTCTTCATAGACCACATCGTAGGGCGTCGTGGCCATGGCGGTTTCAAGGGGGCCAAGGAGCACCTCGGAGGCCTTGGTTGCCGTATCCTGAGCTTTCTCGGCTTCCGTGGCGATATTGGCTAAAATCAGGTCCAGGGAAATCTTCGGTTGATCCATAATATCCACCTCTTTTTTAACCAGTTAAGATGATTCTGCACCCTTTGACTTATCTTTTTGGGCGAGCTTGTTTTCCAGCACCTTTATCCTCTTTTTCATCAGGTAAAGATCCTTGTAGATATTATCCATATCCTTGTTGGTAGGGATCGGAAGGCTCTGGAGTAAGTCCTGAAGTACGTCATTTTTAGCCCCGACATAGACTTCCATCTGATTGATCAGCTCTTCCATGGCGGCAAGATATTCGGGGGACTTGAACAGGTTCATATAATGCCCTTCGAGAATCTTGATCCAGAGGTTGTAATAGTCTTTTGCCTTATCGGGGGCATTTCCCTCCTTGGAGAGGGCTTCTATCTTGTCCTGGAAGACCTTCATTGATTTTTCCATGGGCAGGTAGAGGAGATAAAGGAATTCGGAAAGGGTGGGTTTGAGGATGTTGGACTGGTCGAGCAGATGATTCAGCCTTTCCTGGTAATAACGGGTCAATCCTAACTGGGGGATCTTGAAATATTGACTGAATTCTTCCTCATAAATTTCCCGCCAGGCCTTGAAAATACCCTGGTCCAGATTTTCGAACTGGTAGGCATCGGTTTTATGGCCGATCTTCCCGGCTTTTTCCGCGACCTTTTCCTGAATACGCGCCGACGCTTCCCAACCCGCTTTGGAGATTTTCATAAAAAATTCCGGCAGGGTGTTGAGACCCTTGAGAATAGCATCGGCCATCTGGGGATCATTAAAGGCGGACGAGGCGGACTGCATACGCTTCAGCGTTGCTTCCATGGATTCGGCATAGCGACTTTTCTTGCCCTCCTGATCTGGGGGAACTAAGGTCGACTCCGATGCGGGGCCGGTCTTGAGCATAGAGGTCCAGAAACCCGAGGAAGCCTTCATCCACTCCTGCATCATGGCCTCCATTTCGTTTTTTTTCGATTTATTTTCTTCCATCTGAAGCACCTCTTTTTTTATAAGAAAGCTGATAAGACTCTTGCCTGTTAAAGATCGGGGGGTGAGACTGCCAAAATAGGCGTCCCACGATATTATGGGCAGGCCCGTTTGTCAATAGGGAACTGACCATGTCCGGACCCTAAGCGCTCAATGAGCGCCGCCTGCGAAAACTACGGTTCTTCGACCTCCGGAAATCGTCAACCTCGTCTTATATAAATGCCTTTTACTCCGGGCGATTCATTGCCTTGGCACAACGGTAAAGGATGGAAAGGACCTCAAAGGGCTGCTCGATTTCGGGGAAAGTCGGGACGCCGAGCGGTTCAAGATAATTCTTGCACTCATCCATATATTTCTTGTCGGCGCTGAAGGTGACGATGAGGGGTTTGTCGGAATACCGTTTTTTCAGGTCCAGGATAAAGTCGTAGGATGGGATTCCTGTGTCCTCCGTCAGCATGAGGATGGGAACCACCGCATCAATGTTTGGATCCTTCAGCACCGCTTCCATTCCTTCCCTGTATCCAAATTCTACACCGCGGACCGAGGCGGAGGCCCAGATGTCCACCGGATTTCGCATCCGTATAAAAGGAGGGCTGATATCATGAAGGCGCTGGACAGTGGCAGGTTCAACTTCGGGGACATCGAGGCCCAACCGGACGCACAGATCGGACAACACCACGAGCATGGCCCCGGAAGGGGCGAGGAAACTTACCCTATTACCCTTGGGGAGAGGAAGCATGGAGAGGGCCTTCCCTGCCAGGATCAGGTGTGTATAATCCCATATTCTCACCACCCCTGCTTGACGGAGCATGGCGTCAATGAGGCGATCCTCGGCGGCCATGGCAGCCGTGTGGGCGACGGCGGCGTGTCTCCCCGCTTCTGTGGAGCCACTCTTCAGCATGACCACAGGCTTGCGGCGTGTGACCTCCCGAGCAATCTCCAGGAACTTTCTCGGGCGCTTGATGCTCTCGAGGTACATGACGATGGCGCTCGTCTCGGGGTCATCAGCCAGGTACTCCAAGGCATCGCTCTCGTCCATGTCGATCTTGTTGCCCAGCCCGATGACCCGGGAAACGCCGAAGTGCTCGCCGGTCAGGATGTACTTCATGGTGTGGGTGGCGAAGTTGCCCGTCTGGGCGATGTATGATACCGTCCCACGGCGGATTTTTCCGAGGGGGAAGAAGGTGGATGTGAATTGATGGGGTGTGGATGTATGACCCGATGTGTTCGGCCCTATGACCCGGAGTTTTTTCTCCCTGACAATCTCGACTAATTCCTCCTGGATCTTCACCCCTTGATCGACCTCGGCAAAGCCGCCTGCCGAGAGGACGGCATGCCGGATACCCTTTTCCGCGCAGGCACGAAGTGCCTGAGGTGTATCTTTCGCGGAGAGGATGATGATCGCCAGTTCGACTCCATCGGGCAGATTCGCGATGGACGGCAGCACCGGAAGCCCCAGAATTTCCCCTCCTTTCGGGTTTACGAGGTAGATTGCCCCCCGGTATTCGTTGGCGAGGATATTTCTTATGACGTCATTGCCGGGACGTCCGGGGGTGGCTGATGCACCGATAACCGCCACATTTTTCGGCTCAAAAAAAGGACCAAATTCTTTTTTCATCATCTTTCTTTCCTGAGAACAACAAGGGCGTCCACGGCTACCGGTTTTCCATCCGGCCGGACTTTGAGAGGATTGATATCGATGGCCGCCACATTTTCATATTCAAGGCCGATCCTCCCCAGAGACACCAGAACATGGCCAAGAATTTCCTGATCAATCGCTGCTTCTCCGCGGAACGGGTCCAATATTTTCCTGGCCCGGATCTCGCCGATCATTTCCCGTGCGTCCCCGAGTGTCAATGGGGCGATCCGGAAGGCTACATCGTCGAGTACCTCGGTGAAGACGCCTCCGAGACCGAACATCACACAGGGCCCGAGTTGAGGGTCCCTTGTCAGACCACAGACCAGCTCTCTTGCCCCTTTTACCATCTCCTGAACCAGCAGGGCCTCACAACCCCGGATTTTCATAAGACGGAGGCCCTCTTTTCTCACGTCACGGATATTCTTCAGGTTCAGGGCAATCCCCCCAACCTCGGTCTTGTGGGCCAGGTCGGCGCCACATGCCTTCAGGACAATGGGGTAGCCTATTTTTCTGGCCTCGGCCGCCGCTGAATCAGGGTTCTCGGCAAGGCCTTCGCGGCAGACGGGGATGTCGAAACAGGAGAGAAACCGTTTCGAATCATACTCGCTGAGGGTCGCCCGGCCCTTTGCCATCGCTTCTTTTAGCAGGTTCATCAAGGGGTCCACGCTCCTTCAAATGTTAGGTTGTTTTTCCATATCGGTTGATAATATCAATAGCATAAAAACCCGCATCCTCAAACAATAAATTGCTTAACCTTCGAAAAAAAACACCTTCCCAATCCGGCCTTTATGAAGATTTTCAGTCGGTCTTTTTAAAATAGCCGGAGTTCATTAACGGCAGCTCACGCAGGTCATGAGATTACTGACCGGAACTCCCGTCGTGCGGCTGATGAATTCAAGCTGTTCCACCGGTGCAAAATATCTTCCGCAATTATTACACACCGCCATCTTGAACACCTTGTCCCAGATCATTCTCTTTCCATCCACAGCTTCCATCCGGACGAACCCCGTCGAACATACATAGGCGCAAGAGCCGCAGCCGATGCATGCTGGCGATATGAACTCGATTTTCGGCTCTTCGAGACTCCGACCCAAGCCCCGGTCCTGGAATTTAAGGGCATCCGCCCGGACGATCTCATGACATGTCCTCGTACACAAACCGCAGAGGATACAATCACGGCTGTCCGTTTCTGTCGGCACAACCTCGACCCCCAATTTTTCCGCGACGTCACGAATGGCCTGGGTTCCAGGATATTTATAGTAAAGCAGGGCTGCAGCGAGCTTCCGGCTTTCCTTGACTTTGTCGCTATCCGTAAGGACTTCCATGCCCTCGGCGACTTCCGTCTGGCATGAGGCGGCGAGCTTCCACGCGCCATCGGTTTTGACTTCCACGGTGCACAACCGGCAGGCCCCGAAGGTGGTGAGATCGTTGTGATAGCAAAGAGTCGGTATGTCGATCCTCAGGTCTTTTGCTTCCTGAAGAACATTAGCACCTTCCTTTGCTCGAATCTTTTGTCCATTGATTGATATGTTGACCATAACTTGCCCTCTATATAATGAAATTTATATGATAATTATTGCCAGACCATGAGGCGGTAGCAACGCAGGCAGCGCTGCGCCTCCTTTATGGCAGCCGCAGCGTTGAATCCGCCCTCTACCTCGGCAAAACCTTTCAGACGTTCATCCACCTCCAGGAACTTCACTTCTCCCGTTTTTGTCGGGGGAACAAAACCCATATCCCGCTGCTGGCTAACGTCTATCCCTTCAAAGATCAGATCATCTGCGAAGGTCTTCCCCTGGAGATAGGCGTCGATGCTCTTCGCCGCCTTGTTGCCCATATTCAGGGCCTCAATGAGGGTAGCCGGGCCGCTGACGCAATCGCCGCCGGCAAAAATCCCGCCCACGGCGGTACTGCAACTTCGTGGGTCAGTCTTGATCGTTCCCCAAGTAGTCGTCATATCCACTTTCTCCTTATCTGTCAGCAAGGCAAGATCGGGCTTCTGCCCAGTCGCGGCAATAACCATGTCCGTCTTTAGCGTAAACTCGGAACCCTTGATGGGGACAGGTCTTTTTCGACCGCTCGCATCCGGTTCGCCCAACTTCATCTTCATGCACTCAATGCCCGCCACCTTGCCGACCTTTCTGACAATGCCCACCGGCGCTGTTAGATAGGTAAATTTAACGTTTTCGTGAATGGCTTCCCCAATCTCTTCCTTGGAACCGGGCATCTCTGCCGGGGAGCGACGATACACAATTTCTACGTGCTTGTAACCAAGGCGGATGCAGTTTCGGGCGCAGTCGAGGGCCACGTTGCCGCCGCCGATGATGACAACCTTATTGACCGGCACAGCCTGCTTTCCGAGACTGAGGTTCCGGAGAAATTCCGCTCCCTGGACGACGTCGTCGGAGGCTATCTCTTCACCCCTGCAACCGATTTTTGTTCCCACATGGGCGCCAACAGCCAAAAATGCCGCGGCATAACCCTCCTTCTGCAGATCAGGCCAGTTCAACAACTCAACCGGGGAGTTAAACCTGATTTCCACTCCCATACGCTTGATCAGATCTACTTCATGATTGAGAATGTCCTTGGGCAAGCGATAATCGGGAATGCCTACCGCCGCCATACCGCCCGCCTTGGGCAGTGCTTCAAAAATGGTGACCTGATAACCCATGCGACGTAAATGATAAGCTGCCGCCAGCCCCGCCGGACCAGCTCCGACAATGGCAATCTTTTCTTTTTTCTCTACCTTCGGCGTTGTCAGGGCGCTGGCGCCACCTTGAAGATCCTGATCCGCAGCCGACCTTTTCAAGAGACGAATGGCTAAGGAACCATCCATATCCTTTCGGACGCAGGCATCTTCACAGATATGAGTGCATGACCGGCCGATGACGCCGGGAAGAATGCAGCGATCTCTGACAAGATCAAGCGATTCCTTGAATTTGTTGTTCCGGATCAGTTCGATGTAACCGGGAATATCCAGGGCTGCCGGACAGGCGTTCATGCAGGGCGCCGTCACGGCTGAACGGTAATCCTTATGCTCCATGAATTTTTTCTCAGCATTGGGAAGAGCGAGAAAATCGGCCTTGAAATATTTAACGGCGTCGAGGACGGGGGTCAGTGCGGCGGCTCTTCCGAAATTACACTTGCCGTTGGCCATGACGCCTTTGACGATTTCCTCGATCTCTCCAAGGTCGTGCTGGTCCCCCTTGCCGGCGGCCATCTTCTTTAAAATATCCAGGACGCGGTCGATACCGATCATACAGACGGAACATTCTCCGCAGGAAAGTCCTTTTGCCTCTTTCAGATAGGCGAGGGTGAGGGCAACAACGTCCGCCTTGGGGTCAACAATGACCAGGCCGTTCCAGCCCATCAGGGCGGCAAAACTCTGACCGTCAAGCTGAGCAGGAAAGGCGCCTTCTGCCGATTTCTTCGCTTTGCCGGCGCCCTTCCCCGTCGTCCTGTTATCCATGATCTTGCCGTTCCAACTGCTAAATGCCATTGTATTCATGTTTCCGTCACCTTGAATTATGTGTTGATATCAAAATCTTTCGTGCCCTCTGGACACATACAATTTGCCATTCACCCCGTTCAATCCCACGGAACCGACGTATTCACCTTATGCATCAATTTCCGGAATTCCTTGTCCACCAAGGCCTGAACTTTAGCAATATCGGCTGGGTCCAGATGCCGGAACCGGCCCTGGAGTTTAAGATAATCCTGCATGGGACGGCGTTTATCCGTGTAGTCCATGGTCAGGCGGTACTTGCCGTTTTCCACCTCATAGAGGGGGAAAGAGCCCGTCTCTACAGCCATACGGCCAAGCTTGATTGTTTCATTTGACGCCGCCCGCCACCCAGTCGGACATACGCTGAAAACGTGAATGTAGGCTGGCCCTTTAATCTTCCTGGCCTTTTCCACCTTGTTCATCAGATCCAGGGGATAACTGGGACAGGCGGTGGCTACATAGGGGATGTTATGGGCGACCATAATCTCCGGAACATTCTTCTTGCCTGTCCGCTGTCCTTTGATAGTCTTACCGGCGGGGGAGGTTGTCGTCGCCGCCATGAAGGGCGTCGCACTGGAACGCTGAATCCCCGTGTTCATGTAGGCCTCGTTGTCGAGACAGAAGAAGGTCATGTCGTGTCCACGCTCCATGGCCCCGGAAAGGGCCTGAAAACCAATATCCACTGTGCCGCCGTCACCGGCGATGGCAACTGATTTCACATACCGGTCGGCAATCTTGCCTTTTCTGCGGAGAGCTTTAAGCCCCGCTTCTACGCCGGATCCAACAGCCGCGGCGTTTTCAAAGGCCACATGGATATAGGGAACCTCCCAGGCAGTGTGGGGATAGGCGGTGGAGATGATTTCCATACACCCCGTGGCGTTGGAAACCACCGTATCTTCTCCCAGGGCTTTCATGATCAGCCGGAGGGCCAGAACCTCTCCACAGCCCTGACAGGCGCGGTGCCCGGCACTGAATAATTCTCTTTTGTTAATGAGCTTCGGTGCAAATATTTCAAAATTCTCTACGGTGTTCATCATTCCCTCACCCCATAAAATTCATAGGTTTCGTCCTTCTTTTTGGCCGCCCGCTCCACCATGGTGATAAAATCCTCCACCGTGACATCCCGGCCACCTAAGCCCATGAGGTAATTAACGATACGGGGACGATCCTTGTCGTGGAAAATGAGCGACTTGATTTCCGTTGCTACGGGTCCGCCGATGCCGCCGAAGGTCACGGAGCGGTCCATGACGATCAGGGTCTTACAACCTTTGATCGCAGCCCGGAGTTCTTCGATGGGGAAGGGCCGCCAGAGTCTCAGCTTCACG
>CAISJV010000039.1 GCA_903885795.1 uncultured delta proteobacterium
CTCACCGTTTTTAAACTCAAGATCCAACTGAAAATCCAGCCGAGGCTTGACGCTCACAACATCGATCAGCATTTCATACCTCCTTACTGCAATGGGGCAATTCTGAAAGGTTCATCTCCATTTACGGCAAGTTCCCAATCTACCATCAACTCTTCCTTATGAATTTCAATCCATGCCTGTACCATCTTGAGTTGTTTTGGCGGAAGGTGGCGGAATTAAATTAAAAGGGGCGCTGTCCCAAATTAAAGAAGGAAGGAAGTTATTCCTAATTATCCTAATTGAGAATTTTTACCGGATACTGGGTTATGGCCGCATCCATAGTCACAATGGTCATTTCGTGTTCGATAGCCTGGCAGATGAGCATTCGATCAAAAGGATCACGATGAAAGGAAGGTAGAGCTGACAAATGAACTATGCTGGCCTCATCAAGAGACAAGCTCAAAACATCGTGACGTTCTCGCTGGATAGGCAGATATTTTTCCGGTGACAGGGGTAAAGGCAATTTCCCGAGGCGGTACTTAACGATAGATTCCCAAAGCGACACAACACTCAGATAAACCGCGTTCCCAGAATCCTGAATATTGTCTTTCAAGGACTTCGGCAAATGATAATCGCCGCTGATATACCAGAGAAAAATATGGGTATCCAGGAGAAGCTTCATGACCCTTCGTATTCTCCGATTATATCTTCCGGGAGTGACTGGTTAAAATCTTCTGGAACGATAAAGTCGCCTGCACACAAACCATAGGGTCTTAATGAAAAAGATGGAGATTGAAGGGGTCTAAATTCACCCATCGGCTTTTGTCCTTTCAAAATGAGAAAAGAGTCACCGGCTTCAATATGTTGCAAAATAAAAGGAATGTTCTTTTCTAAATCTTCAATGGCGACTTTGATCATTTATTTATTCCTCCAAGCCAGTGATGGTTGATTTTGCCCTGATTTTGAGTATGTCTCTTGCCACGAGATATACGCAGATATTCTTGGATGGTCAAGTTGAAAATAGAAAAGCAACCAGCTGGGCGGAATACGAGGGGCGCTGTATCCACATATCACCCTCACCGCGCCCCCTTTCTGAACAGCATCACCCGCACTGTTTTCAGCAGGATGTGGAAGTCAAGGAACATGGGCATATTTTTGATGTAGTAAAGATCGTATTGAAGCTTTTCCAGGGCGTCTTTCTTGGATGCGCCGTAGGGGTAGTTTACCTGCGCCCAGCCTGTGATGCCTGGCCGGACGGCATGGCGCAAAGAATAATAGGGAATCTCCTCCTTCAGAATATTAACAAATTCAGGGCGTTCCGGCCGCTGTCTCTATTAATTTTTATCCCTTTTTTTCATGATGGTATTCGCAGGAGGTTCTTCTTTATGCTCTTCCCTTTTTGATCGACCTGAACCGCATTGATCTCGATCCCCAAACCGAGAGAACGGCAATAAGAAACAAGCGTCGATATTTTCATGTCTTTCCTCGCTTCGATCTTTGAAACACTCGACTGCCGGTATCCCGTGATTTCAGATTGGGAATGCCCCGCATTTTTTCGCAGCTCCGCCAGACCAAGATTCAACATGATTTTATTTGCTTCTCCCTCGGCGCGGCGGATGCTGTCTTTCGACATGCTCTTTTTTGCTTCTTCGAAAAAATCGGCATACTTTTCTGTTTTCATTTCCTCTCTCCCAAATCCTGGAGGTAATGGTCATACAACGTGTCCGCTATGGGAATCATACGCGTGTAGAATCCCTTATCTCCTGTTTTATTCCCGCCAATCAACAAAACGGCCTGTCGGAATGGGTCAAATGCGAAAAAGATTCTGAAAGGCCTGCCTTTACTTTGCACCCTCAACTCCTTCATGTTTTGATAACGGCTTTCTTTTACCGAATCAACATAGGGACGGCCAAGGTTCGGCCCCATGCTCTTCAACACTTTCATCACCGCATATATGGATTCACGGGCATCTTCATCGACATTGTCAGAGCTCGCAAACCACTCGCCAAATTCATTTGTTTGGAGAATCTTCCACATAATTATTCACTACAGGGAATATTTTGTCAAGGAATATTAGTAAGGATAAATAGGGGCTCTGTCCCAATTTAAAAACCATACGTAAAAGAACATATTGCCAATGCAATTTACAAAATGCACTATAAGGTGCCACCCTCACCGCGCCCCCTTTCTGAACAGCATCACCCGCACTGTTTTCAGCAGGATGTGGAAGTCCAGGAACATGGACATATTCTTGATGTAGTAAAGATCGTATTGAAGCTTTTCCAGGGCTTCCTTTTTGGATGCGCCGTAGGGGTAGTTTACCTGCGCCCAGCCGGTAATTCCTGGCCGGACGGAATGGCGCAAGGAATAATAGGGAATCTCCTCCTTCAGAATATTAACAAATTCAGGTCGTTCCGGCCGCGGTCCGACGAAACTCATCTCCCCCGCCAGCACATTCCACAACTGGGGTAATTCGTCTATCCGGAGCAAACGGCTCAAGAAAGAGGAGTGGAATTATCATAGAGGGTTTCCAGAGCGATATCAATTTCAATCCATGCCTGTACCATCTTGAGTTGTTTTGGCGGAAGGTGGCGGAATTAAATTAAAAGGGGCGCTGTCCCCCTATTTTTTATTGACATGATGCATGATCAAGTTTAGAATTTAGCCAGTAACAGTGAAGGAGGACAGAACGATGCAGACGGGTGCAAGTGTAACCATAATAAAAATGATTGAATCTCTCCCGGAACCTATGCAGGAGCGCGCGCTGGAGCATATGCAGCAATATCTTGAGGATATCCGGGACGAACTCAAGTGGAGTGACTCTATTGGAAAGTCACAGAGTAAGCTCATTGCAGCCGCAAGACAGGCACGAGAAGAAATTATGCAAGGCAAGGCGACACCACTGGACATGGAGGAGCTATGAAATCGCAGTCGTTGCCTTCTTTCTGGGAGACATACAGGAAACTCAATTCAAATACCAGGAAGCGCACAAGAAAGGTCTACCGGCTTTGGGCTGAAGATCCTTTCCATCCATCTCTTCGTTTTAAATGCATAAACAGCGAAGAAGGTATCTGGTCTGTCAGGATAACGTTAGGTGTAAGAGCCTTAGGCGTGCTTGATGGTGATACAGTAACGTGGTTTTGGATCGGAAATCACGATGACTATGAGCAGTTCTTTGGGTAAGCAACCCACCGATGACCGCCGCCCGCTATCTTTACTCCAAACTCTTAGCTCCGAACCTTCTTCCCCTCACCTCGCCCCCTTCCTGAACAGCATCACCCGCACCGTTTTCAGCAGGATGTGGAAATCCAGGAACATGGACATATTTTTGATGTAGTAAAGATCGTATTGAAGCTTTTCCAGGGCGTCTTTCTTGGATGCGCCGTAGGGGTAGTTTACCTGCGCCCAGCCGGTGATGCCCGGCCGGACGGCATGGCGCAGGGAATAATAGGGGATCTCCTCCTTCAGAATATTAACAAATTCAGGGCGTTCCGGCCGCGGTCCGACAAAGCTCATCTCCCCCGCCAGCACATTCCACAACTGGGGCAATTCGTCTATCCGGAGCGAACGGCTCAAGAAAGAGGAGTGGAATTATCATAGAGGGTTTCCGGAGCGATATCAATTTCCCCAGGCC
>CAISJV010000040.1 GCA_903885795.1 uncultured delta proteobacterium
CATAAAAGAATTGGCCGCCAAGGTCCGGGAGGCGTTGGATCAGGAATAGGAATCGGATAAAATATTGATGGCAGCATATGCTCCATTACAAACGGAAAGCATTGGGCATCGACGACCAAAGTTTTTCTCGCTTTGTAGGTGTTGTGGGTAACAAGCGCATCCTAATACTTTTATAGTGATATTGGTCCAGATCAATCTCTCAAACCATGGGTTACATCCCACGTAAAAAACCTAATAATATTATGATATTGGACGATTACATATAGAAATAATACCCATAGGAGTCGGAAAAGTAACGCTCACGGCAGACATGTCGTGGGCGTTACTTTTTATACATATTTTCAAATAGCTCCCCTTTTATCGGCCAGAGCACCCTGTGACCCAGGATGACTGGCCTTTTTACTCCCTTCAACTCAGCACTTCTCGAAGACATCCCCTCCATCAACAAATCCATTTTAAATTCAACTTAAGCGGATATTTGAATTGCATCATTTTTCAAGACCACCGGTGGTTTTGAAAAGCTGTCCCGACCAAAACTATTGAGAGTCTTGATCAACCAGTATCTTCAAACAGTACCGCTGTACCGTTTGATCGCTGACATTCACTGCATCATTTTTCAAGTCCCCCCGAGGGAGAGCTTGATCAACCCGATCAAAACCACCGGTGGTTTTGAAAATCGACCACTATAGCATCCGAAATCTATCCATCAATCAACCAACAAAACTTCTAAAGGAGGTATTATCAATGATCCACGATTATCTAAAGGCGGGCTATCCAGCTCTCTGCGTATTAACCCAGGAACCGCACCGGGCAGAACAGATGCTCATCTGCGAAGGATGGAGATTCGTCACCTGGGACTGCATCAACGGAATCAAAGAGACACAGTCGCAAAAGGGTATCGAAGAAATCCGAGATCCTGTAGCGGCTCTTCAATTTTTAAGCGGCTACGAGGACATGGTCCTTCTCTGCCACAATCTCCACCTGTTTCTGGATAACCCTGAACTGATCCAAGCAATCCAGAATGGCGTCCCTATATGGAAAGCCAAAGGTTGCTCTTTAGTAATGATCAGCCCGGTTATTCAGATGCGGACAGAAGTGGAGAAGTACTTTCATGTAATAGATCTGCCACTACCTGATGAAAATGAACTTTTCAATCTGCAGGAGGATTTCGGGAAGCAATATAACATAAAGCCGAATCGAAAAGCGGCAAGAGCGGCAAAAGGACTGACTGAATTCGAGGCTGAGACATCCTACGCCTTGAGCTTAATCAAGAAGGGCTACTTCTGTACCAAGGTCATCTCCGACGCCAAAGGCCAAATGATACGCAAATCAGGACTTATGGAGCTCTGGGAGCCGGCAGAAATCTCTGATGTGGGCGGACTGGGCAACTTCAAAAGTTATATTGAATCCCGAGCAAGAGCATTTTCCCCAGAAAATACCAGTCTACCACAACTGAGAGGAGTACTTCTCGTCGGAGTTCCCGGAACCGGAAAGAGCCTGAGCTGTAAAGCGTTGGCATCGATCCTTGGCTGGCCTCTCATCAGATTAGACATCGGCTCCCTGAAGAACTCCCTTGTGGGACAATCAGAAGCCAGAATGAGAGATGCCACCAGGCTCATCGAATGCTTTGGTCGTGCGGTAGTATGGCTTGATGAAGTGGAAAAATCCTTTGCAGGAACCAGATCCAGTGGAGAGACCGACGGAGGCACAACTGCCGCCATGTTCGGTCACTTCTTAACCTGGATGAGCGAGACGAAATCAAACATCCTGATCGCTGCCACTGCAAACAACATCAGTGCACTACCAGCCGAATTTTTGCGAGCAGGTCGTTTCGACTCAACATTCTTCGTCGATCTTCCTTCAAAACCAGAGAGAGTAGAAATCATAAAAATAATGAACAGACGCTGGGGATCTGAAATCCCTGAAACCTGTTCTGACCGCCTTACCGGCTACACAGGCGCGGAAATCGAGCAGCTTGCTAAAGACAGTCTTTTCGATGGCTTAGAAGGCGCGTTTCAAAATCTGGTGCCCATATCTCGGACAATGCGTGAGGATATTAACTCACTCAGGGAATGGGCAAAAACAAGGGCAAGGTTCGCCAATACTCCAGAGGAAGAACCTGATGAACAACGAAAAATCAGACCGGTCCGGAAAAAGGATTCGGCTCGTGACCATTCAGATATTTCACATCAAGAAGCTGAAGTCATCGTTAATCACTAAAGATGGGAGAGCTGCCCGTCCGATTTTACGGATACGCACCCTGTAGAGTCGTCAGGGAAAATATAATGCATCAGGCAGTGAAAAATGCGTCTCTCTCATAAATAATCATAAATCAATCTATCACATAAAAGGAGCAAACATGGCTATCTTCAGAGAGGGAAACCTTTTTAGGGAGCATGGTTTCAAGTTCGTTACCACCAATTCCTACCTGACCAAAGATTTAAGATTAGTCATGGGAAGAGGAGCGGCACTGGAACTGAGAACCATCTCTCCTGGTATCGACCAGATATTCGGAAACATAATCAACAGAACCTGCGGCCATCTTGGAGTGTATGGATTGATAAAAATTAACCATGCTCTCTGCGGCGCCTTTCAGGTCAAACACCATTTCAGGGATAAAGCTGACCTGGAACTTATTCAATTCGGCGTTGTCCTGCTGACTGCTGAAGCCAGAAACATGGACCAGATCATTCATCTGAACTATCCCGGCATCGGCAATGGCAAATTGTCAAAAGAAGAGATCAGACCAATACTAGACATCCTCCCGGACAATGTCCATGTCTGGGAGCTAAAGGAGGATAAATCATGGCTTACACACCAGAATTAACTGAATCTGCATCGGCTACATTACGAAGAATCGCATGGTCACTAGGGAAACCAATGACTCAAACCATGAATGCTATCTTTGAGAAGATTCCGAACCTGATGGACAGAGATAAAATCTGTGAAAGCTGTAGAGACCCGTCTGCATGTAACATCTGCGGATTCAATGGGAATGAAGCAGCTTAAGGAGGTGAAAAGAGATCAAACGAAATTACCTGAATCAAGACAACATTTCCAGGGATGCCATTATGGAAATCCTGAGCAGATTTGAGCGCCGGGCAATAGAGGCTATCGAAACGGATAATACGATCGACGTCGATAATTATGAAAGCGTCGGTCAATACAAACTGATCATGAAAATCAGGAAAGCTATTGGCATGGCGTTTCGTAAAGATTGGCTGAAAAAAAGCTATTCCCTTGACGATATTCTGAAGACCGGCAAGCTCTGGGATTGACACCTCTCAAAGAGATTTTGCCGCATTCCATCATCATCATTTTAACAATCAAAAAGAAAAGAGGTGAAGCATGTACCCAACGGAAATGACCCGGGAACAAAGGTTGTTCCTGGTCAACCTGAACAACCGCCTGTCTGAAATTGAAAAGCAGCTAAAAAAAGAGACCCTTGAGATCATCACCATGATGAATAAAAGGCTCGAAGATGAAGCTGACTGGATTAATGACTATGAAATCGAGTGCACTGTGGAGTTCTATCTGAATGAAGACGACCCGGCTTATTCAGATGAAGAGGACAATATTCTCGCTGAATTCACGGAAGGCATCAGTCTTTTAAGATATGCTGACCACTCCCTCCTCGCCAGCAGCGAAAACTGGAACGACATGAGTCTCCCCGACCTGGATAATCCTGACCAGAATGAGCACCACGACTGGTTCTACCATCAGCTCTATGACCATACAAAGATCACATGGGAGGACATGCTCAGGATCGGCGACATCTGGGTCGATATCAATATCACTCTTCAGCATCATCTGAAATTATCCTGAAAGGAGGAACAATGAGCCACATTTCGAAAATGGAGTTGGAGATCACTTCTCTCCTGGATCTGAAAGAGGCATGTCAGCGACTTGGACTGACCTTCTGTGAAAATCAGAAGACCTACAAATGGTATGGAACCTGGGTTGGGGATTCTCCCCTTCCTGAAGGCATCACAACCGAAGAACTCGGTAAATGCAGCCATGCCATCAAGGTTCCAGAATGCGCCTATGAAATCGGAGTCGTCCAGAGAGGATCGAAATATATCCTGCTCTGGGACTCGTGGAGTTCAGGAGGACTGGAACTGAAGATAGGAAAGGATGCTGGTATCCTGAAGCAGGCTTATTCTGTTCAAAGAATCAAGAGGGAGGCTATGTTGAAACGATACCGGATCTCCGAACAGAAGATAGAAAAAGGAATTCGATTAGTTCTTTGCCGGTAAAAAATAATCTTACCAATAAAGGAGGAAATATAGTTTCAGCATCGGCAATATCTGGGAAAGGTCATTTGACTTGCCCTCAAAACCCTTAACCATCAACGTTAACGAGGATAAAACAATGGCACAAGCGCCCCTCAAGGAAATCCTGCAACATCTTGCGGCGTGTAATGATTCCTATGAAGACGTCCTCTGGCTGAGCCTCAACTGCATTCTGTCCACAGCAAAAGACACGACCGTCGAGGACTGGTTGAGAGCTCTGGCCGCTGAATATGGGAAAGAATAACCAGAAACGAAAGGTAAACAGACCATGAACACATCAGATAATCAAAGCGATGAAACCAATGGCAGAAGCCTCTTGAAGCAGATCATTGCCCGGAAGAGACGATCAGTTTCAGACAGTAATCCTGTCGGCAAAATCATCCAAAGCTCCATAAAGCCTGCATACATCCCCAGATACAAAGGAATGCAGTGCCGGGTGTGTCTCGTCAGAGAGAATACCCAGGATGATCCCATCTACATAAGAAGCGCCGATAGTGCTTACGACCTGGTCAAGGACGAGCTAGGATCTGCGGATCGGGAGATATTTCTGTCTATCCTGTTGGCTACCAATCTTCAGCTCATAGGAGTTGAGCCGGTGGCCACTGGAGGATTGGATCAGTGTGCCATCTCCCCGGCAAATACATTCAAAAGCGCCATTCTGGGCAATGCCAGCAGTATCCTGGTCTGTCATAACCACCCATCCGGTTCAGTAGCACCGAGTCAAAGCGACCTGGAGCTTACCAAGACATTGACCAAATGCGGCGCACTGCTTGGCATTCATGTCACAGATCATTTAATCATCAGTGCTGACGCCTATTTCAGCATCAAACATAACATGAGAAAGGAGGTAAATCCCAAGAGAAAGAAAACGGCAGCATGAACAAATTTCAGAAATAGCCTGAAGACCCCACTGAATCAGGCATCACAACAAGATCATCCCTTTTACCAATCCAAACAGAAATAGCGGAGTGCGCCATGAAAGAGATCATTATAGAAATCTCCGACGATGGGGAAATCTCCATCGAGACCAAAGGATTCAAAGGAAAAACCTGTATCGAGGAGGCTAAGTTTCTGCGCGATGTTCTGGGAACAGAACTCTCCAGGAAGCTGACGCCTGCCTACTATGAGCAGGAAATCAATCACAAGAAGCATCTGCAATTATGCGGATGACAATAACCCTCTCTTGAAAGGAGAACAAAAAGATGGAAGAAGATTATCAGAACGTATTTCAGAAGGCATGTTTGATTCAGTTGAGCACCAGCGTGTGGATGGGCTCGAAGATGCTTGACCAGACCCTGATGACGAAGGTGTCTCAGAACAGCGAATGGCTTCGTGGCCGAAAATTTCTCATCAATCCTGAACTGCTGGGACCGCTGCACACATCGACGCATCAGGCGAGAAACCTGGTTCAGCAGTATTCGCTGCCGTTCCCGATCACCAGTTTGTACCTGATCCCGAAGGAGTCCCTGAGTTTCGTGGACGAACGCCTGAATTATCAGAAGACCCTGTTCCAGCAGAAAGCGGATGCTTTCATCGGGACATACGAACTGGCGATTGCCGAGGCAAAGAGGAATCTTGGCAGTCTGTTCAATGAAGCGGACTATCCAGTCGACATCACGTCCAAGTTCAAATTTGAATGGCGGTTCCTGACCCTCGACATCCCTGGCAGAGGAAGCGTTCTCTCTCCTGAGGTCTATGAACGAGAAAAGGTCAAATTTCTGGACATGATGGAAGAGGCAAGATCCATGTCGGCTGTAGCTTTGCGCGAAGAGTTTGCAGAAATTGTGAGCAGTCTTGTCGAGAGGCTCAACAGCAGCAACGGTCAGCCCAAGACCATCAAGAGTTCCATGTTCAACAAGCTCCATGAATTCATCGGGGAGCTGACCACGAAGAACATCTTCGATGACGAGAAGCTGATGGAACTGGGCAATATCGCCCGAGACACCATCTCCGGGATTTCTCCCTACGGATTGTCCTACAATCAGGATGCGAAAGATCGGATCAAGACGGCCATGACTACGCTGAAAGAATCTATCATGGAATCAATCGAGGACCTTCCCAGAAGGAAGATCCGTCTGGCTCTGGCCGCTTAACCACCTTTCCACGTCTTGACCTTCAGAAGTATCAAGATCAAATCATAGGGCAGATCGTTCATAGAGGAGGATTCCCATAGGGTATTTATAACCCGGCGTGAGCTGGGTATTCCCGCTGGCTGAGTATTCCCGATACTTCTAATCTTGAAGGACCTGTTCGACTCAAAGACCAAAATTTGTAAATTAAAAATGGTGAGCTGGATTGATTCGTCCCTATCATCCACCTCTTCCCGAGAGACAGGGCTTCACAGGCAGGCTTTTACAGAGCTGCCGCCCTGTCTTTCCCAACAACTAAACTTATGACAAGGAGGAATTGAAAATGAACCATTGTATCGTATCAGGAAATCTAGGGAATGATCCTAAATCGTTCTTCACACCCGATGGCTTACCGATCAGCTCATTCGACATCGCTATCAAATCCGGAAAAGACAAAACTTCCTGGATCAGGGTCGCTACTTTCGACAAGCTGGCGGAACTGGCAGTGAAGCACCTGCATAAGGGCGCCCGCATCGGCGTCGCCGGCAGGATTGATCAAAATAAGTGGACCGGTGAGGATGGTCAGCAAAGAACATCCTACCAACTCATCGCGAGTCAGATCGAGTTCATCAAAACCGATGGGAGAGGCTTTGACCAGAGCCAGCATAATGATGACGCTTCAGCGCCGACCAATGATGACGTCCCTTACTGAGAAAGGAAGGTGACAAATCATGACGGCAACTCAGATGGAACAGAAAAACAACAAAGGCAACGGCCTGAATGTCTTTCCAGCGGGAAACGACAACTACATGGTTGAAAGTTCCAGGGGGAAGATCTTCTACAAGGTCTTCCTTAATGGCTCTCGGACCTGCACCTGCGGCGACTATGTAAATAGCGTCCAGAAAGATCCGGGATTCCTCTGCAAGCACATCCTGGCCGCTCTTGGTCAGGTAGCAGGAAATGACGGGAACTGTAAGAAACCCTCTCTGGATGAAAGGTTTATCATCAAGATCAAGAGAAAAGAGACTGTCAAGGAATTTGTCCTGTATGCAGGACTGCTTGACCTGGCCCATCAGAAGGGCATCAAGCGAATGCTCGTTGAAGCGATTCAGTATCCCACCAAGGACAACAAGATGGAGGCTATTTGTAAAGCCATCGTTGAATCAAGAGATGGAGAAATATTTACTGAACTGGCTGATGCCAATCCTCTCAATGTAAACTACATGGTGGCGGAGCATATTCTCAGGGTTGCCGCAACCAGGGCAAAAGCAAGGGCACTCAGGGATTTCACAAATATCGGGATGACCTGTTTGGAGGAAATGGGAGATATTGATGATGCTATCGGCGACGACAAACAGAAAGGAAAACCTCGCAAAGACTACAATCAGCAGAAAGCGGAGGTAAGGGTTGATGAGAAGAATCAAACTAAAAAGGCGGCTCAAGTTTCTGAAATTCAGAAGGAGGCTGCAATTAATACCGGAGTGCATGATCGGGAGTCTGGAAAAGAGAGTCCCCCGGCGAATAATCAACCGCAATCTCCTAATGAAGCACATCAGGCGGATCCAGAAAAGAACGTGAAAGCTAAAATATCAGACGCCCAGACGAAGGCTATCGAGCGACTGAGAGACATCCGAAGTATCAACAATGAACAACTCCACGAGATGTTCGAGAAGCAGTTTGGAATGCCACTTGCGCAGATTTCTGGCGATGAAGCCAAGGTATTTATCAGAAGTCTTCAGCAGGCTGCCTGATTGATATCTGCGACTGTTTCAAGCATCAGAAGATTCAAATAATGGCGGATCAGTCCCTTTAACATAGGGATTGGTCCGTCATCTATCAAGAGAAAGTAAAATCAAGAGCGGCAAAGTAACCTGGAATTTATGATCATATAAAAGATCACATCCAGAGATTGCCGCATCAAATCAAACAATCAGGAGATAAAATATTATGACACTCTCTGAACTAAGGAAACAACCGCATTTATCTGTATCAGCCATCGAATCTTATATGGAGTGCGGACTAGAATTTAAGTTTTCGAGAATAGACAAGCTCAAGACGAAATACCGTGCCGATGCCATGGTTTTCGGATCTACTATTCATAGGGTTTTGGCGGAATATAACCAGGAGAGGTTAATCGGCAAGATTCTTACGACTACAGAATTACAGGATCTCTTTGAGAAACACTGGATAACAAATGCGAAGGGACAGGAAGATATTTCATACAAGAAGAATAAGTCTTTTGAGCTACTAATGCGTGAGGGAAAGGAATTGATAGGGATCTTCGGCGCGAGCATCGAATTCTCTGGTATGCATCAACATACGGTCGTCGCCATTGAGGAAGCCTTTGAGTTTCATCTACAGGGACTACCAGTTCCCATGATCGGCGCTATGGACCTGGTCGAAGAAGATGATCAGGGAGGAATCCACATTATCGAGTACAAGACAGCAGCAGCGGCTTATTCAGCGGACAAGGTCAAGAATCATTTCCAGCTTACAGTATATCAGATTGCCGCCAAAGCGAATGGTTATGGTGATCGAGAAATTAAACTGGGCATAGATTGCCTTATAAAGACAAAAGAACCCAAATTTGAAAGGTATGTAACGGCGCGAGCTTATGTTGATGAGTCAAAAGCCATCAAGAGGATTCAGACAGTATGGAAAGGGATAGAAAAGAATATATTCATTCCCAACACAAGTAGCTGGAAATGCAAGGATTGCGGCTATCTTGACGACTGTAACGACTGGCATAACCGGGATTAAGAAACAAAAATAACAAATGGAGGTAGAACATGATCCACCTCAACGCGGAACAGGAGCAGGCAGCCAGCTTCAAGAATGGCGTCGCTTCAGTGATTGCAGTTCCCGGGTCGGGAAAGACCCTGACCATGACCCATCGAATTGGGAATCTGGTCAAAAGTGGCGTCAATCCTGAAAGCATCCTGGGACTGACATTCACCAGAAATGCAGCGGCTGCGATGAAGAAGAAACTCAAGAATGTCCTGAAAGATAAGGCATCACGAGTGACGCTTCAGACGATTCACGCCTTCTGCAACGGACTTCTCAGGACTGAAGGGAGAACCTTCGAGATCCTGCCTGAGAAAGATCAGATGATCCTGATAAAACAGATCATGAAGAAGGCGAAGATCAACCAGATTCCCACTGGCAGCGTCTTGCGGGAGATTCATCTTGCGAAGAACCACCTGATAGCACCTGACGATTTCAAGGAATGTTATGAGGGTGATTTTACAATGATGAAGATTTGGCAGGTCTATTGGGAGTATGAACACGCGAAGAAAAAGAAGTTGCTCCTGGATCTGGACGACCTGCTTGTGGAGACGCACAGGCTTCTGAAACATGAAATCGACATCCGGCAAAGATATCAAAAACTGTATTCACATGTCCTGGTCGATGAGTTTCAGGACACGAATCCATCTCAGATGGAGATCCTTAAACTGCTTGTTGGAAATTCAAACGGCAACGGAAACAACAGGTCCTTCTGGATCTGCGGAGATGACTGGCAAAGTATCTTCGCCTTTACAGGAGCGTCTGTAGGGAACATCATAAATTTTAATCAGGTGTTCCCCAATTGTCAGCAGTTTATCCTTCATGTCAACTATAGAAGCACTCCTCAGATCCTGAAGGTATGTCAGCGGCTCATTGAGCATAACACCAGGAGGATAGAAAAGACCCTGACAACAGGGAATCCGGATGGAGAAGGGGTCGTGGTCATTGCCGCTACCAACGAAGAAGACGAGACCAGCCAGCTTATCCTGGAGATCAAGGAATTGATCGGGACACGAGGCTACGAATACAAGGACATCGCGATCCTGTATAGGTCCAACTTCCAGAGTAGGGTATTTGAAGAAGGATTCTCGAAGCACAAGATCCCATATCATATCGAGAACGGGACCAGCTTCTACCAGAGGAGGGAGGTCAAGATACTCCTCGACTATTTAAGATTCATTAACGATCCGATCTCCGAAGAAGGCGATGAAGCATTACGGCAGATCATTAATATTCCAAATCGCTATATAGGACGTGCCTTTATGGAGGAGCTTGCAGGCTATGCCGGATTGAAGGAGATGCATCTGTATCAGGGATTGAAAACCATGCGGATCGAAATTCCCTATGTACGAAGATACGTCCGGGAGTTTATCACTATCATGGAGCCCCTGATAAAAGATGCGAATCAGATCGAGCCAGCGGAAATGATCGGTGTTCTCAGATCGGTCCTTGACTACGACAGATTCATCACCGATGACGACATCCCGTCTCCAGACGATGAGAAGGTCAATAACATAAACCAACTCCAGTTGTCGGCCAACAGGTACAGCGACATAAAGTCACTGCTGAATTATACAGAGACTTTTCAGGATGAGATCAGTAATGACAAGAACGGTGTATCTCTGATGACCGTTCACAAGGCGAAAGGGCTGGAGTTTCCAGTCGTTTGCCTGACTGGGATGGTGGAAGGAATCATGCCTCATTCTCAGGGAGATGTGGAAGAAGAAAGACGAATAGCATTTGTCGGTGCCTCCAGGGCAATGAAGCTTCTGTTCCTGTCCTATAGCTTCAGCTATGCGGGCAGGGCAGTAAAGAAATCATCCTTTTTGGATGAGATGATGGGGAAAAATGCGGCTTAGGCTCGGGAAAACAATATATAACAACAAAAACAAACAGAGCCGGCGTCTATTGAATCAGATAGATGCCGGCTCAGCATGTGAACATGAGGTTCACATTAATTTTTTTATTTTGTAGCGGCAAAAAGCTTCTTGGCATTCACTTATTCAGTCATTGTTTTTTTACATTTCTTGTTAGTCATGTTATCCTGTACCAGAATACAGAATCATAAGGCAGGGCAAATATCTTGAATGCTAATTCCCCTATCTTTGGCCTTGGCCAATGCTCCCTCGATCACATAGGGATTATTCCAGCGTATCCACCTCCTAATGTAAAATGTGAATTCTCAAATCTGCACATTGAAGGTGGTGGTCCTGTATCAACGGCTATGGTCGCTCTCGGCAGGTGGGGGTTGCCATGCTACTTCGCCGGCGTTGTAGGAGACGATAACTTGGGGAAGATTATCATGGATTCCCTTAATCAAGAAGGGATAGATACCGGAGGCGTTGTCGCACGAATCGGTCATAATTCTCAATTTGCTTTTATTGCAGCTGAACCCAATATGGCACGGAGAACTATCTTCTGGCAGAGACCAACAGGCTTACCTTTACAGATTGACGAAATTGATTTGGAAAGGCTCCGAACCAGCAGCATGCTTTACACCGATGGGCTCTTCACAGCAGCATCCATATTTGCTTGTGCCAAGGCTAAAGAAGCAGGGATACCCGTTGTTGTAGATGCGGGCACTCTCAGAGAGGGTATGCTGGAAATTGCCGGGATGAGCGACTGCTTTATCGCTTCGGAAATATTTTCTAAAGCTCTTGCCGAAAGCCCCGAAGAAACATGCCGGAAATTATCTGATCTTGGTTGTCCTTTCGTTGGTGTTACCTTGGGATCAAAAGGATATATAACCCTCGTTGATGGCCGCTTGATCAGGAAGCCGGCCTATTCTGCAAAAACGATTGATACAACAGGGTGCGGCGATTTATTTCATGCTGGTGTTGCTTTTGGTATCATACATGGCTGGGAAGCAGAGAAATGCCTTGACCTGGGCGCTTGGGCAGCAGCATCGGTCAGTACGCAACTGGGAGGGAGAAAAGGAATTCCTGCCTATGAAGAATTGAAAATGAAATTCTCCATTGTGTAGTGGTCTACGCTAGGACGTATGCAGAATGGATTATGTTGTGATGATTTTTTGCATGCTTTCAAATGGAAAGCAGCGATATTCTATCAAGAAAAACAGTGATGTGGCCGAAAAAGTCTACACCTACAAGTCCGTGGTTTTTGATTCGGAATTGAGGTGAGGATTACCAATTGTACTGTTCTTACTTTCAGTGTTGTTGACTACGCAATACCACACCGCTTAATTTCAGCTATCCGGCATGTATGGTTATAGGTTCCCTA
>CAISJV010000041.1 GCA_903885795.1 uncultured delta proteobacterium
CCGCGCATACGTATAGTGCCTCCCTAAAAATGTTGTCTGTCCTTATGGAGGCTATTATATGAAATTTTTCACTGCTCGTACATTACCAATATTTGAGCAGTGTTTTGGCCAGAACAAAGAGTTTTTCAACAGCCTGTTAGGAGCTGTTTTGCTTTTTTCTGGTTGAAATCAATATCGGATCTTGAGATGTCGTAAATCATACATGGATAGGAGTAATTGAATTCACGTATCAGGATGTTTCCATCAATATCCGTTATCATATAGATATCGCTGCTTTTTCTGCAGTTGTGGAACCAGGTTGTATTGTCTTTTGTGAACTCTGCGTTAATAGTTTCCAGTCTGCCTTTTTGAGGATTATAAACCGTTATTTGCATGGGTTGTCCTTTCTTGGTTTCCCTTTTTCCTTAAGGCTTTGTTTGAGCCGGTAGCTTTCCCAGGTGCAGCTGACGATATGGGCTTTATGGGTCAGTCGATCCAGCAAAGCGGCGGTCATGACAGGATCGCCAAACACCTGAGTCCAGTCCGCGAAGCCCAGGTTAGTGGTGATCATCACCGAGCCTTTCTCATGTCTTTCAGCCAGGACCTGAAAAAGCAGTTCCGAACCTTCCTTGGATAAAGGGATATACCCGAGTTCGTCCATAATGAGCAGATCGTATCGGACGTACTTTTGGACAAGACGTTGCAAAGCCCTGTCTTGTCGTGCTTCGATCAGTTCATTGACCAGAGCGTGGCAGCTGATAAAACGGGTCCGAAAGTTATTTTTACAGGCTTCGATCCCCAGGGCGGTGGCCATATGGGTTTTGCCTGTGCCGCTTCTTCCAAGAAAAATGACGTTTCGGTGCTCCCGAATATAGCCGCATCCCGCAATATCCCGGAAAAGCCGAAGGTCCAGTTCCGGGACGGCGGCCAGATCAAAGGTCTCCATGGGTTTCAAAAGAGGAAACTTCGCCTCCCTGATCCGGCGATTGAGACTATTTTGCGCTCTGGCCTGCAGCTCTGCGGCGGTTAACTCAAGAAGAAACTCATCATAGCCAATTCCGCTCTCTCGTGCCTGCCGCAGTGTGCCTTCAAGATTGCGGGCCATACTGGAAAGATTCAGTGCTTTGAGGTTTGCCTGTAACTCGATCAGTGCACCTATTGTCATTGTACACCTCCCAGTTGCCCGTAAACCGCTATGTCTGGCGGCGGAAGGCTCGGCCAGGAGGCCAGAGGGGCGATGGCTGCGCAGGTGTCACTGGTGTACACAAGAAGATGCCGAACCCCATCGCTGGAACTGATGTTATTGTTTATTGCCACCTCAACGGCCGCTTGAATCTCTCCTGCCGTATAAACCCTGTAGAACAGCAAAACGGCAATGAAATCCTTGATGCCGTTTGTTTCTCCTTGAGCGCGGCAAAATCTCTTCAGAAGCGTATTGAGCGCCTCTGGCCAGCTCTTGCGCCATTGCCGAATGGGCCGTGCACTGTTGAAGGCCATCGGGCGCTGCCCAATAAGCTCCAGATAATGATCCGGGTTAAGAATCCATTTGTTGTTGCCGTATGAGCGCTCATGCGTAGCCACCTTCTTGGCGCCAATAAAAATTTCTATGTGCCCCGTATAGTGCAATGCCTTTACTTGAAAACCCGCATAACGGCTTGGAATGGAATACCGGTTTTTATCCACAATGACTGTGGCATACTTGTCGGCTCGACCGGCAGAGGTCTTTACGTTGCTGAAAACAGCTTGAGGTGGGGCAAGAAGATGCCGCTTCTCATCTTCATACAATTCACTGACAGTGAGATCACGGCCAGCCATTTTGTGCTTTCCGTAAGCGACGCACTGCCACAGAACCTTCTCGTTGAGTTCTTCCATGTTAGTGGCTTCTGGAACAGGAACCATGTAATTGCGCCGCGCAAAGCCAACTAATCCCTCAACGCCACCCTTTTCGTGACCGCTGTCCGGGTTACAGAAACGGGCTATAAAACTATAGTACGCCTTGAACTTGCCAAATTCCTCTTGCTCAATGCGATCTCTGCCGCGTAACACAGTATGTACTGCTGTCGTCAGGTTATCGTAGATCAAAACCGGAAAGATACCGCCAAAAAAAGAAAAGGCATGGATGTGTGCATCAAAAAATGCCTGTTGCCGCTCACAAAAATAAAAGCGCACAAAGTGCTTGCCGGAATACTTGCTGCGCATGCAGAAAAACTTCACACGGGTCTCTTCCCCGGCAAGGAGCACCATCGCCGTGCCCCAATCTACTTCCCCTTCATGCCCAGCCTCAGGATCGCAGGGGATAAATGCGCAGGGCGTATCGATCCCCAGGGCCAGCTTCGCAAACCGAACATATCGGCGGACAGTGGACTCACCGCCTTTATACCCCTGCTCTGCCACCAAACGATTGTATACTCGACGCGCCGTGTGGCGCTGCTTCTTCGGATTGCCCTTGTCACCCGCAAGCCAGCTATCGATAACCGTCAGGTGCTTGTCAAGTACAGGAAAAGGCTGATGCGACCTTTCCTTGTAACCCCATGGTTCGCAGCGTATAGCTTTCTTGATCGTGTTGCGTGAATGCCCCGTCATCCTGGCCATCGCACTAATATTTTGACCATACACCCGACATCCCGTTCTTATCATTTCATACTGATCCATCTTGACCACTCCTTCTCCTCCTCCACATATGATTGGTAAATCCCAATTCAATGTAGCAGGAGGCAAACGGCTCAGGGTGGTCAGTATTCGGTTAGCACAACCCCTTTCTTCTGATCAATATTCGGTTAGCACAACCA
>CAISJV010000042.1 GCA_903885795.1 uncultured delta proteobacterium
GAGATACATATATGAAAAGAGCATCACTTCTATCTTCGATTCCGCGCATAGCATCCTCCAACCCACGAATATTATGCGCTGTACATACTATATAATTAATATTTATACAATGTCTAAATGAAATAGTTTTTCAACAACCTGCATAATGAATCTGTTGAGTCGTTAATCTGAAACCGGTTTGAGTCCGATTTGTCCCTCCTCAATCCCTCCTCTATCATTTAAGTCAGCCGTGAAATTTGCATCGGCTTCATACGGTAAGCAATTGACATGCCATGAGGGATCTCTCGTCAGCTTTAATGAAGCGAAGGCTTAAAGCTCCCGTTTGCAGTAACTTTTCAAGCCCCTCGCCGACCACGGTCCATATTCCATTCCTCAGACAAAGGAAATCCTGGTGGTGATTTTCACCAGCATAGGGGGATTTTCATCAAAAAAGGGGCTTAAGATTTTAGAAGAGTTTGCCTGCTCCTGGCACACTGCACGTGGTCTTTATCAAGCAACGTGGTCGAAGAGGATCTTGACACCGATACCGATCAAAATGATCCCCCCGATGACCTCGACCCGCTTTCCGCAAATCTTTCCTAATTTCTCCCCGAAGAGTATCCCCAACGCCGTCATGATAAACGCGACTACGCCAATGATCATACTTGAATAAAGAATTGGCGTCTTCAGAAACGCCAGGCTCAGGCCTACTGCGAGGGCGTCGATGCTTGTGGCCACGGATAGCATGAGGAGGGTCAGGCCCTTCGTAGGGTCGTTGGGATGGACTTTCTCTTCACGTTGGAAGGATTCATGGATCATCTTGCCGCCTATGTAGAGGAGGAGCAAAAAAGCAATCCAGTGGTCGAATCCGGCAATGTAATCCGCAATCGTCATCCCGCCCAGCCAGCCGGCAAGGGGCATGAAAAACTGGAAGAGGCCGAAACTTGCGGATAGGCGCAGGACCGGGGCAAATGAAACCCTACGGCTAACAGCCCCAATGCTGATGGCCACGGAAAAGGCGTCCATACCCAATCCTATGGCAATAACCAGTATCGAAATAAAACTCACATCCTAACTCCCTTAACCGTTACCGGATTGACTTGACCCCGGAAGACCGGTTTCCTTCCTGAAAAAGACAACTATCGCGGTGGCCAGCTCCTTACCAATTCCCTTGATCTTCTGCAAGTCAGGAACGGTCGCTTCCCTGATCTTTCCCATATCTTCCAATCCCTTGAGGAGAGCCTTCCTTTTCTCCGGTCCAATGCCTGGAATCCGATCCAGGAGAGAGTTGAAATCCTCTTTTTCTTTGACTTTCCGATGATAACTTACGGCAAAACGGTGGGCCTCGTCGCGCAAACGCTGGAGAAGGAATAATGCCGCCGGCCAGCGGGAGATAGCTATGGCGTCCTTTCGTGCCGGCAGAAAAACCCGGTCGCCGCTTTTCCCAACGTAACGGTCATCACCATCTGGTCTGTCTTTGGCGAGGAGTCCACCTTCCAGATCTTCGTAGATTGAGCTCTCCTTGACATGATATATCCCTTTCCGACTATCGTCCCCTGGTTTCTCCATGTAAGGATATCCCCCTTTGGCCAGGGCAATGACCTCAATACCGCCGATGTCCAGGTCCTTCAAAACCGAAAGGGCCACGGAGAGCTGTCCTTTTCCGCCATCCACCATCAACAGGTCCGGCAGGTTCCCACTCCGGGTATAACGCCGGTGGAGAACCTCATACATCATGGCATAATCATCAGCGCCGGCGATAGTCCGGATCCGGAAGCGGCGATATTGAGCCTTTTGTGGGGCGCCATGAAAAAAGACGACCATGGAACCGACGGCATACTCGCCGCCGATATTCGAGATATCGAAACATTCCATCCGCTCCGGGGCCTTACGGAGCCCCAGCGCCGTCACCAGGCGCTTCATGGCCTCATCGGGGCCGGCGGTCTGCTGCATTATCTTCAGGGTGCTTTCGCTGTTGCGGTTGGCCATCCGGATGAGGGCTCTCCCCTGCCCTCTTTTCGGAATCATTATTTTGACGGATCTTCCTCGCTTCTCTCCGAGCCATTCTTCAAGGACAGGCCGGTCATCGCTTGCCTCGGGAAGCAAGATTTCTCCCGGGATTTCATGACCGGCGTCATAATATTGAGTAAGCACGGCCGCGATGATTTCCCCCGTCGGCAGGCCTACCCGGATCAGGGGGAAAGTCTGCTTTCCTACCATTTTCCCTGCTCTCACCTTCAGCAGGCAGATCTGGGTCAATGCGCCTTCCCGATACAGACCAAACACATCCTGATCCTTGGCCGCCTGTGAAGCGGTCCGTTGTATTTCCAGGGTTGTCCTGATCGATGCTATTTTATCCCGCAAGGCGGTGGCTTCTTCGAATTGCAGCGTCTTCGCCGCGCTTTTCATCCGGGCATCCAGGTTCTGCAACAGATCCGTCTCCCTGCCTTCCAGAAATGTCAGGGCATCCCGGACGGCATGTTGATAGACTTCCGCACTAACAAGTTGGACGCAGGGCCCCAGGCAACGACCGATCTGATATTCCAGACAGGGCCGTCTGCGGCTGCGGAGCTCCACATCCCGGCAGGTACGGAGAGGAAAGACCGTCTGGAGGAACCGCAGGGTCTCCTTGGCCGAGGCGCTGGATGGATAAGGACCGAAGTATCTCGCTCCATCCTTTTTTGATCGCCGGACGAGCTGAAACCGTGGGAAGGTCTCGGTCGCCTGCACACGTATGTAAAAGTAGGCCTTATCGTCGCGGAAATCAACGTTATAGCGGGGACGGTGTTCCTTGATGATGGTATTCTCGAGGATCAGGGCCTCTTTTTCCGTATCTGTGAGTATCCATTCGATGTCCTGGATTCTGGAGACAAGAAAGGGGATCATCAGGCGTGTATCTCCCCCTCCCAAGTAATTCCGCAAACGGGCCCGGAGGTCCCTTGCCTTCCCGACGTAGATGACCTTCCCGGCGATGTCCTTCATCAGATACACCCCGGGGGAACGGGGCGCAGTCTGAATTATTTTCTCCAGCGGCTGTTCCATCATGGGAACCCCATCGTTGTCCATCATGCAACCTCACCCCCCAGCTCGATCATAAGCGAGGTAAGCTCTCTGATCTCATCCCGCAGTTCTGCCGCCTTTTCAAATTCAAGGTCCTCCGAGGCCTTCTTCATTTCCTCTTTCAGATGTACGATCAGGGTAGCTAATTCGTCTTCATTCCCATAGGGCGACTTTCCTTCCCGGACCAGCGGCACAGTGAGATAGTCCGCCTCATAGACGGAGGTCAGGACATGCGAGATGGTCTTCTTAATAGACTCAGGGGTAATGCCATGCTTCTGATTATAACGTGATTGAATTTTACGGCGGCGTTTTGTCTCAGTGAGGCAGGCCTGGATAGATTTTGTTATTACGTCGGCGAACATGATGACCTGTCCGGCGACATGCCGCGCCGCCCGGCCGGCGGTCTGGATCAGGGATCGTTCCGAACGGAGAAAACCCTCCTTGTCGGCATCGAGGATAGCCACCAGGGAGACCTCGGGGATGTCAAGGCCCTCCCGGAGCAGATTTACCCCGACCAGGACGTCAAATTCTCCTAACCGCAGATCCCTGATAATCTCCACCCGTTCCAGGGTATGGATATCCGAATGGAGATAGCGGACCTTGATCCCCAATTCCTGGTAATAGGTCGTGAGATTTTCCGCCATGCGCTTGGTCAGGGTGGTCACCAGGACCCGCTCTCCTTTCTCCACCCGTTTCCGAATCTCCCCGAGGAGATCGTCAACTTGCTGTTTAACCGGCTTAATGATGATCTCCGGGTCCATGAGACCGGTGGGACGAATGATCTGCTCGACAACCTGTCCATTTGCCTTTCCTATTTCGTATAGCGCCGGTGTTGCCGAGATATATATGCGCTGCTGGGGAAAGGCTTCGTATTCTTCGAAACGGAGGGGCCGGTTGTCCAGGGCCGAGGGGAGACGGAAACCATACTCGACCAGGGTCTCTTTACGTGAACGGTCCCCCCGGTACATGCCGATGAGCTGAGGGATCGTCGCATGACTCTCATCAATGATCAAAAGGGAGTTTTTCGGAAAATACTCCATAAGGGTGGGCGGAGGTTGTCCCGGTTGGCGCCCGGTCAAATAGCGGGAGTAATTTTCGATCCCCTGACAATAGCCCATCTCCTCCATCATCTCGAGATCAAACATGGTGCGCTGTTCCAAACGCTGCGCTTCTAGGAGTTTGTTCTGACTTTTCAGGTTGGCAAGCCGTTCCCGGAGTTCCACGCGGATCTCCACCATCGCTCTGTTCAGATTATCCTTGGTCGTTACGTAATGGCTTGCCGGATAAACAGCCATTTTTGAAATCTTTTCAATCTTTTTACCTCTCAGGGGATCAACAATCAGGATCTCTTCGATAATATCATCAAAAAAAGTCACCCGAACCGCCCGTTCCTGCTCATAGGCGGGAAAGATTTCAACCACATCACCCCGGACCCGGAAGGTCCCCCGGTGAAAATCGATATCGTTTCGCTCATACTGAATCTCCACAAGGCGCCTGAGCATGATGTCCCGGCCGATCTCCATCCCTTCCTCGATGTAGAGCAACATCCCCTGGTAGGCTTCGGGGGAACCGAGACCGTAAATACATGACACGCTGGCCACTATAATTACATCCTGACGATCGAAAAGGGCATGCGTCGCCGCATGGCGAAGCTTGTCTATCTCTTCGTTAATGGCAGAATCCTTCTCTATGTAAGTGTCTGTGCTGGGAAGGTAGGCCTCGGGCTGATAGTAGTCGTAATAACTGACAAAATACTCCACCGCATTGTCCGGAAAGAGGCTTTTGAATTCCCCGTACAACTGGGCCGCCAGGGTCTTGTTGTGGGCGATAACCAAAGCGGGGCGTTGAACGGCCTGGATAACTTGGGCAACGGTAAAGGTTTTCCCCGAACCCGTCACCCCCAGGAGAACATGATGGGGAAGACCTTGCTCGATCCCCATAGTAAGCTTTGTTATGGCCTGCGGTTGATCGCCCTTTGGTTCAAATTCAGAAACAATACGAAAAGGATGCATATTTGTCTCATACCATGATGGGGAAATGCCCGCAAAGGCAAATAGAGATTAAATGATATTTATGCGGATCCGGCAATATTGCCGCTTGATATTTTTTTGATTTCTGATAGCATTCCAGCACATGGAGGGTTTTTTAACCCTGTATTTCAGAAACCATCATTTAAGGAGGATATTCTATGGAAACCGGTAAGCATGCCGCTAATGCCAGTGTTGACAGTTTCATCCACGCCCGGCAGGCCAGATTCACCATGAATCTGTCGCCCGTAACCCAGTTGCTTGCCTTCCTTGACTGGTTCCTCAACCTCACCGATTCGCCAGGGACACAGTACCGAATCCTTGCGGATTTCGCGGAAAAAAACAAGAGATACTGGGACTATGCCTGTCGAACCATTATCAATAACGATGGGGAGCCGGAGAAACCGATTGCCGTTGATTCACGTTTTAAAGCGGAAGCATGGCACCAATGGCCATACAACCTCATCAACCAGGCATTTCTTCTTTCAGAGCAATGGTGGCATAACGCAACAACAGGCATCCCCGGCGTCTCCTCACATAACCAGAATGTGGTTTCCACCATGGCCCGGCAGTTCATGGATATCTGTTCACCCGCCAACAGTCTCATGACCAACCCGGTGCTGATGAAGATCACTGAGGATCAGAAAGGTCAGAATCTTGTCCGGGGATGGAAAAATCTTCTGGACGACTGGCGCCGCAAGCAAAACAAGGAGCTTCCGGTGGGAACAGAGAATTTTAAGCCTGGGGAAAAGGTAGCCATAACACCGGGAAAGGTTGTTTTACGTAATCATCTCATCGAACTGATCCAGTATGCCCCCACCACGAAAAAGGTAGGTGCGGAACCGATCCTGATCGTCCCGGCCTGGATTATGAAATACTACATCCTCGACCTGTCCCCACATAACTCCCTGGTAAAGTATCTTGTGGACAAGGGGCATACCGTCTTTATGATCTCCTGGAAAAACCCCACGGCGGAAGACCGCAATCTCGGCATGGGAGACTACCAGTTCGACGGCGTCATGGCGGCTATCAACGCCATCTCAAAAATCATACCGGGACAGAGGATCCATGGGGCAGGATATTGTCTGGGCGGCACCATGCTGGCCATAGTTGCGGCAACCATGGCCAGAGATGGTGATGATCGCCTGGAAAGCATGACCCTGCTCGCAGCCCAGACGGACTTTACAGAAGCGGGAGAACTGACCCTTTTCATCGATGAAAACCAGGTAAACTACCTGACAGATATCATGTTCGATCGAGGGTATCTGGACACGAAAGAAATGGCCGGAGCTTTCCAGCTCCTCCGGGCAAATGACCTCCTATGGTCCAGAATTATTCAAGATTACCTCATGGGAGAGCGCCGGCCCCTGAATGACCTGATGTCCTGGAACGCCGACGCCACCCGGATGCCCCACCGGATGCACAGCCAATACCTGCGGCGTCTATTCCTGGACAATGATCTCTTCCAGGGCAGATATAAGGTCAACGAACGGAATATCGTCATGAGCGATATCCGTGTACCCGTTTTCATCGTCGGCACCGTCCAGGACCACGTCGCCCCCTGGCGCTCCGTATACAAGTTTCACCTGATGTCGGATGCGGATACGGTTACTTTTGTCCTGGCCAGCGGCGGGCACAACGCCGGAATTATAAGTGAACCTCAGAATACCAAGCGGACGTACCAGATGTCCACCCACCACGAAGGAGATAAATATATCGATCCTGACCGCTGGCTGGAAGAAACGCCCACGTTCACGGGCTCCTGGTGGCTCCCCTGGGAGGAATGGCTGACGGCTCATACTACCGGTCAGACACCGCCGCCGGAAATGGGAGCCCCGGGTAAGGGCCTCAAGCCCCGGGGAGACGCCCCCGGAACATACGTCCTGCAGATATGATACAAGTGGGACGTTTTGTCTTGACAATTACAACCGGATATGGTTAATGGCGCATCTTCGCATGGTCATTTACTTCACTGAGGCTTGAAAAAATGAAAAAGACACTAAGAACAATTAGTAATACAAGCAGAAAAAGAACCCATGGCTTCCTTGTTCGCATGGCTACGAAGGGCGGCAGGCTCGTCCTTAACCGCCGGCGGGCAAAAGGGAGAAAACGACTGGCTGTTTAGCCTTGCCAGAGACAGATCTGTGCGCCCCGGCGCGCTTGCATCTGCATATTCCATGGAAAATTCAACCTTTGGCAAACTGGAAAGGATACGCAAAAGACGAGATTATTTGACGCTCTATCAACAGGGGGTTCGCAAACATTCGGAACACTTTACCTGTATCGTATGCCCGAACCCATCAGGAGTCAGACGGCTGGGTATCACCATTATAAAAAAGGTGGGAAACGCTGTCACAAGGAACAGGATCAAACGTCTCATTCGGGAATTTTACCGTTTGCATAAGCCAAGGTTACCGGCTTCTCTTGATATCGTGATCATGGTGAAGGTCCGAAAGGGGTTGCCAACGCATCAAGAGGTAAAGAGGGAGCTGGAAAGGCTTTTAATCAGAACCAGGGATGAATAATAAGATATTTTCACAAATCCCGGCAAACATTCTTGTTTTGCTTATACGGTTATATCAGTTGTTCGTCTCCCCGATCCTGCCCCCATCCTGTCGTTTTTACCCGACCTGCTCCGAGTACGCCATTCTGTCCATCCGACGTCATGGCCCCTGGAAGGGCTCTTTAGCCGGTCTTAAGCGTCTCGGTCGCTGTCACCCACTGAATCCCGGTGGTTACGACCCAGTCAGATAATTGAAATACGGGAGGTTATGAATGGATAAGCGAACCATTCTTGCCATTGTTCTATCAGTGGCGGTCATTCTCATCTACCAGATGTTTTTTATGAAACCGCCGGTGAAGCAGCCCCCGGCGACTACTAAGGAAAGTTCACAAACAGCAAAGAAATCGGAAACGGCTGTTCCTTCCCCCGCACCGTCCACAATGCAGCAGGCCGGAATAAAGACGGCAAAATCAGCTATAATTACCACGGCAGTCGCGGAACGTTTCATTTCTGTGGAAACCCCCCTGTACACTGCGCAGTTCACCACCAAAGGAGGGGCCATCCAGTCCTTCAAGCTCAAGGGTTATCGACAAAAACTGAGCGAAAAATCAGATTTGATTGAAATGGTGGATGTAAGTATGGCCATGCCTCGGCCCCTCACCGTTTCCTTTCCCGGGTCCACCGTTGATGTCCCCGCAGAGGGGATGTATGACAGTGACGCAAAAAGTATCGACGTGACTAAGGGCAAAGAGAGTCAGCGTCTGATTCTTCAGCAGACAATTGCCGGGGCCATAAGAGTCGAAAAAATATTTACTTTTCATCCCGACCGTTACGCCATCGACCTCGAAGTCCGCGTTTACAACCTCACGGCAACGCCCCTGAACCAGAATGCCAGTCTCAACTGGAACCAGTATGTCGATCCCAAGTTGGAAACGGACAGTTGGAGTCATAATGGTCCCGTGGCTTTCGTAGCGAAGACCATCGAGCGTGTCGAGGTAAAGAAGATCGAAGGAGACAAGCTGTTGGGACCGGATGTCACCTGGGGCGGCTTTGAAAGCAAATACTTTATTGCCTCCTTGATCCCCCAAAACCCGTCCCTGACAAGTTTTGCCATTTCCAAAGACAACAGAGACATGGTCACGGTCAGCCTCCGGGGACCTAAAAACCTCATCCCCGGCGGACAGGACTGCTCGTTCATGTACACCCTCTTTTTGGGTCCGAAGGACTATTCAATCCTCAAGGCTCAGAACGTCCAGCTAGAAGACGCCATCGATTTCGGTTCCTGGCTGAAATGGCTGGCCATGCCCATGCTGATCACCCTTAAATGGCTTTACCAGTACGTTCACAACTACGGCATCGCCATTATTATCCTGACTATCCTCATCAAGCTTATCTTCTGGCCTCTGGGCAACAAGAGCTATGAATCGATGAAACAGATGCAGAAACTGCAGCCCAAGATGAAGGAACTTCAGGAAAAGTACAAGGGCGACCGCCAAAAGCTTAGCCAGGAGACGATGGCCCTCTACAAGACCCATAAGGTGAATCCCATGAGCGGCTGTCTGCCCATGCTCATTCAGATTCCCGTTTTCTTTGGTCTTTACAAAACCCTTCTATATGCGATTGAACTTCGGCACTCACCATTCTTCTTCTGGATTCAGGATCTTTCCGATAAGGATCCGTATTATATAACACCGATCATTATGGGCGGCACCATGTGGATTCAGCAGAAAATGACGCCCATGAGCGGCGACCCGATGCAACAGAAGGTTATGCTGTGGATGCCGATTGTCTTTACTTTCCTTTTTCTGAACTTCCCTGCCGGACTTGTTATTTACTGGTTGCTGAATAATGTGATCAGCATCGGGCAGCAATACTATATCAATAAGCGACATGCTTAATAGAGGTGATGGATGAACATGACCGAAATTGAAGGTAAAACCATTGATGAAGCCATAGAAAAGGCCTGTAATGAGTTTGGGGTCCCCCGGGAAAAGCTGAATATCGAAATCGTCGCGGAAGGATCACAGGGGTTTTTCGGTCTTGGCGCCAAGCGGGCAAAGATAAGGGCACGTTTAATGTCTATTCACATGGCGGAGGAAACCTTTGAAAAACCCGTGATAAAAGCAGCTCCGGTCCAGCCGGTGGTCGATGCCGTTATCCCTCCCCCCAGAAAAGAAGAGAAACAGGGAAAAAGGGAAACATCCGGAGAACATCTGAGGGAAACCATTAAGGAACCGGTAAGGGAAACCACGAGAAAAACTGTCAGGGAAACCACCAGGGGGCCAGTCACTGAAGGCATTAATGAGCCGGCGAGGGAAACCAGCCAGGAAACGGACCATGAACTGGCCATTAAGGCCAAAACACTCCTCTCAGGGATTTTAGAGCGTATGAATATCGAAGCGCCTGTTACCGCCGACGCAAGAGAAGACGCCATTGTTCTCAATATCCAGGGGGATGGAGGCGGCCTGTTGATCGGCAAGCGGGGGCAGAATCTCGACGCCCTCCAATACATTGTTAACAAGGCCACCAACCGGTCCGGAGAAGACAGGAAAATGATCGTCATCGATACGGAGGCCTACCGCAAACGAAGGGAAGACGCCTTGGTATCACTGGCGGAAAGGCTTGGACAGAAGGTCAAGAAGACCAGAAAAGCTGTTACCGTCAGTCACATGAACGCACACGATCGCCGAATCATCCACTTGACCCTGCAGACGGACTCCTCGCTGACAACAAAGAGCCGTGGCGAGGGTGAATACCGCAAGATCATCATCATGCCGGCCAGAAAGGAACGGGAGCGGGCGGTGATTACACCAACGGTCAATTAAGAAATGGACGATACCATTGCCGCCATTGCCACCGCCCCGGGGGCGGGTGGGATTGCCATAGTCCGCATCAGCGGCCCGCAGGCAGAAGCCATTGCCAGATATCTCTTTCGGATGAAGAACGGCAAACCGCCGATTCTGGAAACCCACCATCTCTACCACGGCCATATTCTTTCCCCTGAAGGGGGCATTATCATCGATGAGGTCATGGTTGCCCTCATGCGAGCCCCCCGTTCCTACACCGGCGAAGATGTCCTGGAAATCCATGGTCACGGAGGTTATCTTCTCCCCCAAAGGATATTGGAGGAGGTCATCAAGGCGGGGGGGCGTCTCGCCGAACCCGGTGAATTCACAAAGAGGGCCTTCCTAAACAGCCGCATGGATCTTTCCCAGGCAGAGGCAGTGGCGGATATGATCGCTGCCCGGACCGAGCGGGGCCTGGAACTTGCGCAGGCGCAATACCAAGGCCGACTCTCCGAAGGTATCGAGAAGTTAAGCACAGAAATTGCCGATATTCTGGCCCGTATGGAAGCCACCATCGATTTTGCCGAGGATACCAATGATCTTCCCGAGGACAAAACTATCCCGAAGCGGCTCCAGAACATTGTTCGAGATCTCAACAGGCTGGCGGCGTCTTACGGGGAGGGAAAAATATTCAAGGACGGTGTCAGCCTTGTCATAGCCGGTCGGACCAACGTCGGCAAGTCAAGTCTTCTCAATCATTTTATGGGAAGGCAAAGGGCTATTGTTACGCCGATACCTGGCACAACGAGGGATTTTATCGAGGAATCGGTCAGAATCCATGATATCATTGTCAGATTGACGGATACAGCAGGGATACGGGAAACAGGGGAAACCATTGAGCAAGCGGGCATTGACATGGTATGGAAGCGTGTGGCGGCGGCCGACGCGGTATTGATCCTCCTCGATGGCTCGGAAGAGATGACGGCGGAAGATATAGAAGTCATTGAAAAGCTCCATGGTAAGCCGCTCATTCCCGTCATCAACAAGGCAGATCTGCCCCAGATTCTCTCTGAAAACGAAATTTTCCGGATTCTGCCGGGGAAAGTCGCGATCAGGATCTCCGCTAAATACGGCAACGGCATGGAGGATCTAAAGGAGGCAATTTATGGGCATTTCTGTCAAGTCCGTAGCGATAATCACTCGTCTGAAATAATTACCCATCTTCGCCACAGACTCGCCATTGAAAGAGCGGTTTTCCATCTCTGCGAGGCTACGGTCGGGGCAATAAGGGACGTCTCGCCGGAACTGACGGTTGCCGACCTCCGGGACGCTCTCGACGCTCTCGAAGAAATTATCGGAAAAACGGCAAATGACATGATCCTCACGCGGATTTTTGCCTCCTTCTGCATCGGAAAATAAAACTCCCCTTCCTTGTGTTCTTTTACTCTTTTACTCTTTACAAAGGTCATCCTTTTCAGTATATTCCCAAACAACATCGGGAAAATCGGAGTGGAAATTATTGGATTCTGATCGGGCCCGGGATGATAAAGATGGCAATGCTGAACCTTTAGGGAGGTATGTAACCATGCGCAAGACTCCGATTTTATATTTATTTATCATGCTAAGCGTTTTTGCCTTTGCACCGGCTTACGGCCAGGTAAAGTGTGTTGACGCCGAAGGGGAAGCGGCGATTGTCAACAATGATCGTCCCTCAGCAAAGATGGAAGCCATCGCCCGGGCCAAATGGCAGGCCATTGAGCAGACCGTGGGGGTTGACGTCAAGGCGGGAAGCTTTGTCTCCAATTTTGCCCTCGTCGAGGATGTCATGAAAACCCAGGTGGGGGGAGCGGTAAAGAAATTTACCATCTTGAGCCAGGATGAAAAAAAGGACGTCCTCACCGTTAGAATCAACGCCTGTGTGGAACCGAAAAAGGCTGAGGAAGCCATCGCCTCAGAGCTGGCACTGAACAATGGCATCGCCGTTTTCATCCCCTCCAGAAAGCCGCAGTCGGAGCGGGGAGGGTCCGTCTACGAAGAGACCAATATTCTGTCGGAAAACCTGATCGGAAAACTGACGGATCAGAACTACAAGGTTGTAGATGTCGCCCCCACCCAGACCGTAGACGCCGCCGCGATCGAATCGGCCGTCAAGAGCGGAAGTACCCTTGCCGTGCGGAGCATGTTCTATAAATTCCTCTCCAATGTCATCATTATCGGCAAGACAGACTATACGATCTCCACAAAGAAGGGGGAGGATATCGGTTACGGTATGTCCATGCCCTTCAATAACGTAACTGTCCGGCTGACTTACCGGATGGTGGCCCGAAACAACAAAACCGGGGCGATGGAAATCCTCACCGCCGGAACGGAACAGGGCAAAGGCATCCGGAATAATGTCGAAGATGCGGCGGCGGAGGCTCTCAAAGACGTGGCGGAAAAGATCACCCCCAAGCTTCTTGATAAGGTCGCCAAATACATCCAGGGAAACGTCAAGAAGATCCGACTGAAGATCAATGGCGTTGGCGATATCGACACGAATATGGAAATCAAGGGGATACTGCAGAATATCGTCTGGGTTTCGGAAGTGGAAGAGAAGGAAATGGGCGAGTTCATTGTCAGTTATCCGGAGAATTCCGTCTACCTGGCTAACAGTATAAAACAGAAAGGGAATTTTACTATAACTAACTTTACACCTTACTCACTCACCATTAATTATCAGAAATAGAGGGGGGAAATAACGATGAACAAACGATTGATATTATCTGTCTTCATGATTCTTTTCATCAGCGGTTGCGCTTCGGCGCCTAAGATTGATCTTACTGCATTCGTACCGGATAAAGAACCTAAAATTAGGATTCCGCTGATATGTAAATCCAAATATGATGCACCGCTGCCCTTTGTGGCGGTAACCAATTTTACCAACAACACCACCTTCGATTACGCCAATGTCGTCCAGAGTCAAGTCCAGGGTTCGGGGCAACGGACGGCAGTGGGCGGTGCGGCAGTGGGCGCGGCGCCAGGTGGTGCCGGTGTCGTCTGGGGGACCAAGGAACGCTCTTCCTTCCAGGCCAATTCTCAAACCGTTTCCCGTCAAATCAACGCCAAGCTTAGCGAAAGTATCGAAGACGGCGTCATGGATGAAATAGTGAATATGGGGGGAGCCAAGGTATATACCCGCAAGGAGATGGACAAAGTATTTTCAGAGCAGAAATTCCAGCAGTCCGGTATGGTGGACGATGCCACCATGGTCCAACTGGGAAAACTCAAAGGCGTCAAATACATCATCACCGGATCGGTAAACAATGTCGATCTGAAGTGGGTCTCCTACTCATCGGCAAGAAAAGGGTTAGGCAAGGGCGGAAGCGGCAGCCTTCTTGGTGATCTCGCAATGGTCGCCGGCGCCGCTGCCCTGGAAACTCAGGAAGGCTGGAATATCGGCACCGAGCTCACAATAAGAGTCCTTGATGTGGAAAGCGGCGAGGTTGCTTTTTCGAAAAAGATGATGGGCAAGCATATCATCGGCAAGACCCCCTATCCCAATTACGACGCCCTTATCGGCGGCATCAAGAAGGCCGCGGGCAAGAGCATCGAGACTGCCCGTCCGGAGTTGTCCAAGTATTTCCCCCTCAAGGGTTATGTAACCATGATCAAGAACAGTCCTGACGGCAAGGAGAAAGCCGTCCGGATCAGTGTCGGAGAAAAAGTTGGGATTAAATCGGGGAATGAACTCTTCGTCTTTACCTTTGAAGAGATGGAAGATCCCATGTCAGGCAACAAGGAATGCGACGTCCAGAGGCTTCCTGTCAGCCTGATTGTTTCGTCCGACCAGTTGCAACCCAACGTAGCCTGGGCAATGGTTCAGGCAGATAAACCGGAGCAGCTCCGGATGATCAAGGTCGGGCAGCTCGTCGAGAGAAAACCCCTCAAATAAGATAATTAAAGAAGAAGGGGGAAGTCCTACAAGAACACAATAAGCCTTTCACTGAGCAACTGTATGAACGCTTGCTGGTAAAATGCAAGAAGGTTAAACCCTCCGAGATGCAGGATATCGTTGACAGGGAGTTTTCAGGCAATTGATGTCGGCAAACTCTGTTTGATGACCATGGAATGTCATGCTTCAAGGCCTCCATAAATAAAGAAATTGCGTCTCACCGAGCCAGTCGAAGCTGTTTCCTCCACTAAATATTCCCATAGCACGGGTTGATTCTGCCGCTGAGTTAGAGTAAATGGTTCCTTTATAGCTACCGGGATGATAATATGTGATAACCTTTGCGTCTGTAACGCCGACTTTTTTCTTCATCTCGGCAATGACATCATCCAGATATCCCACACGGTCAATGAGTTTTGCGGTAAATGCTTGTTCTGATGAATAAATCCGCCCATCAGCCAGCAACTCAATGTCTTTCCTGCTCAAGGTATTGCCAGGTCTGGCTAAAATCGTATCCACGAATTTCTTGTGGAATTGGTTGATTATGGTCTGAACAATCTGCTTTTCTTCCGGTGTAGCGGGTCTGAAGGGCGATAAGAGGTCTTTCTTCTCTCCGGATTTAATGGTCAGCTCACTCACTCCGATCTTGTTCATCAATCCCTCTATATTCATTGTCATCATCATCACCGCGAGGCTTCCCGTAATGGATGTTGGATGAGCAGTGATATTATCTGCCGCTGCAGCAATATAATATCCTCCTGAAGTGCCAATGCTCATGATGCATGCATAAACAGGAACTTTTTTTCGGTCCTTGAATCGGACAATATCATGATGGATGATGTCTGATGCGGTAATAGTACCTCCCGGCGAATTGATCCGGATGATGACGCCGATGATATCCGTATCATTTTCGGCTTTCTGCAGAGTCTCACGAACCTGTGACATCATTGATGGAGAAGAAGAACCCAGGAGGCCACTCTCTTTATCACGCTCAGAAATAAACCCGGTGATGTCCATGAGTAAGATTTTGGCGGGGCCTTTACCTTCGATGACCTGCTCCCGGAGCGGTTCTGGTCTTGGAAGAAGAGGTATACTAATTGCGCAGCCGGTTAAAAGAAAAGCCAGTGCAATAAATAGAATCTGAATTTTTCGGATTCTATAGATCTGCATCGCTTTTTCCTGCATTTTTATTGGGGTCATTTGGCATCTCTCCTTATCTTCAGAGGTGGTCGGGGTTGTTTGGACAGGAGACAGGTTTTTATAAGTGGGAAATTGCCCTTGGTTCATGATCATGCTGCAGCCTGTCTCTGCGATTGTGTTCCGAAGTAAACCATAGCAGGTGTCTTCCTGTCAAAGTTA
>CAISJV010000043.1 GCA_903885795.1 uncultured delta proteobacterium
CTATGAGAAAGAGCTAAAAAGCCAGCGTCGCTACGCTCCGACCAGGGGTGGCGGAATCAACCGGAACACCCTGGCGCTTTGCATCGGAACAGGGTGGCGGCTTCCTTCGTAATCGACTGGCGGCTTCAGCGGAATACCCATCATGCTACTCATTCGATTGAAATGACAGGGGGTGGATAGGGCGCTGTATGGTCTTCGCAAGGATAGTGGTATTCAACAGCATATATGTCACCAACCTCTTTCTTGAGCCTGCGGGCAAGGCCAATTCCTCTTTCTTCCCAAGCTGCCCAATCGAAGGAGTCTTTGTCATAACTTCTCTCGAATAGAGTAACCCAGCCCACAAACTGCTCATGGAGCTCCTTTGAGACTCCATAATCAATGTCCAATCCACATATGACATCAGCTATGTTTGGACCAACAAGTGGGGCAGATTTTTCAGGTCCTCGGAGCCAAGCGTAGGGGCCGTTGCCAAAGTCTGCCATTATGCAAATTGTGGATTGGTTAGTCATCTTTGGACCTTACTTTTTTGGTTTATCTGCATGGTGAATAGAATTGATTGGGAAAGGGGTAATGGTGAAGAGTCCCTCCAGGGCGGTCTCAACCCGTCCCGTCCTGCCTCAACGATCCCTGGTTCTCGGCAAGCGGGGCCTGAATCTGGTTCTAATTTACCCCCAGCTTCTGATGGTGTCAAGGGGAAAGGGTGGATTGTGAAATCCTATATCCTGATTTGAGAAGCAAACGGCCTAAACAGGTCAAGAAGATACTTGAGATTACCAAAATAGTTCTGGATAAAATCCATCTCTCCCTGGCAGGCAGGGATGTCCCCTACCTTATCTTTGTTGCGATGGACTCCAAGTCTTTACCTTTAGGCATTATGAAAAGGCACTTGCCGCCGCTTCTTCTCTCCCATAGCTCTCCAAGGCTCCGCTTTTCCCGCGAATCGTCATTTGTCCAGCGGTCTGCCCCCTTGTATTCAACCACCAGATAGCGCCCATCATTGAGCAGGCAGACAAAATCCGGGTAGAATTTGTCCGTGGTTGTCTGTAGCCAGAAGGAATGACGTTCCCGGCGCTCGATATTGCGAACCCAAAACTTCACATCCGGGAGGGAATCAAGGAACTTTGCACAATCAAATTCTTCCCCGTTCAAGTCCCCTACTTCGGTATAATAGTGATGCTGGAACTCATGGCCCCTTGGACATCTGGTTTTATAGGGGTATTCGTTAGGAGGGAAGGAAAAACAGATTTCCGGCGTTACCACAAGCGGCGTCGCACACTCAGGAAGAAGAAATGTTTGATATGCCCGGACATGGGCTTCCTGCCTGTGACGTTCAATCTTTTCAGTTACCTTCTGTCTGAGAGTGTATTTGTCATGGAATAGCTGACTGAGCTTGAATCCTCGCTCATCTATCAGGCAATGCACGAGAGCGGTTAGAAATGGTCCCGTCTCAACTGGTGGAATATCCGGGTGGGCGATCGTCCTATCAAGCCAATGCACCAGAGAGGCAACAGTCTGTGAATGATCCTCTGCAATCAAGGTCATTTGCTCATGAAGGCTTGAAATAAACCTATGGGCAAGTTTCCCCTTGTCACTAATGTCAATCTCGACCACGTTCCCGTCAAACCGCTTCTCCGAATACTCTGGCTCCATCAACAGGGGGTCACATTTGGAAAGCTCCCACGGCACTTCTAAGAAGTGGGTTTGTTCAAAGGCTTCAAACAGTTCCCCTTGTTTGATGGAAAGCAGTGGGATAGAGAAGGCTTCCCCACGTTCTGCGGGTGATTTCGGTTGTTCTGCCGGGAGCCCTTGGGATTTTCTATATACCCGTTCAACTGTAGCCTTCCCTTCCGGCGTAGCAAAGCAACTTTGCAGAGCGTACTTTTCCTTTTCTTCCATCACTCCGGTAAAGGATATTTCACTCCTCTGAGCATCATACTGAAACCTGCTGACTATCTCTGCCGGTAGAGTATAAAGTTTCGGCGCTTCCGTTACAGTCTCAATAGTTTTTGTCCAGAACTGTTCTAAGGCACCGTGCGGACGTTCGGGGACCTTTGTGATCAGGTCTTTGGCCTCTTGTCGGTTGAAGCCGTTTTGCACAAGGGCATCTTCAAGGGCATTTGCCGCCTCTATGAAGTTGCGAGAAGCTGCAAAGGCATAGGACATATTCAGTTCATTGTCCTGCTTACGAACAGCCATGGGAAGGCGCATTATCCGCCCTAATATCTGTTCAACAGCAGTGGACGACCTCATTTCTGCAACGGAACACAGGATATAGGCAAAGGGGCAATCCCACCCTTCCCTTAGAGCCTGGACCGTAATGATATATCTGATCTCACAGGACGGTTCAGCGAGATTAATCCCCTCGATCCCTTTGTCTGTCCCGGTTGCTCGTCGTATCTGTGATGCTGGAATGGAGAAGTCTTCCAGAAGGCATTTTTCAACCACTTCCACCGTCAATGTATCTTGATGCTGGCTCTTTGCTTGGGCCTGTAGCAGCATGATCGGGCGAATGTATTCACCCGTCGCCCTTCTTTCTAATAGTGACGAATCTTCAAGATGTTTGCGGAGGATTATTGCATCCCCTACAAGCTCTTTCCAGTTTGGCCGGGTCTCAAGGCGGATAGGCAGCTTTATCATGTTGTCTGCCTTCAATTCTGCCGCCGATACCGAAAGAAGAACATTGCTGGGATTATCTTCAGTGTCCGGGGTTGCGGTAAACTCGATGATGCAGGAGGGATTAAACCGGGCAAGGGTCTCAAAGGAAAGTGCTGTCCGGGCGTTGTGTGCTTCGTCAACAATCACAATAGGGCGGTGAAGACGGAGCAAGTTTGCCAGTGATTGCACTGGTCTCCCGTCTTCGTATTTCTCCAAAGAATCGAGAAGGGCGGGATCTACACCATTAAAGTGATCCATGAGAGTACCGGACTGTTCATAAACCTTTCGCCCTTCAGTTTCATCTACCCGAAACGCCTGCATAGTGGACACTATCACGGTTGCTCCGGTGGAAAGCGTTGACCGGGTCACATACAAAGCCTCTTGAATGGACAGGACCGACACAGAAGACACGATCTCATCAAGCGTCGTTCGGTAAGGATGGCTTTTATCCTTCAGCGCGTTCATGGTCTGTTCCTTGATGGCATTGGAAGGGACAAGCCAGAGGACAACCGGACAATCAGAATGTAACAGGTCATTTGCAGCTATGCCGATCGAATAACAGGCAACAAGGGTCTTTCCCCCACCTGTGGGAATACGCAAGCAGACATAGGGAAGGCCAGGAAGTTCTTCAACTTCCCTGTATGGAATCCCGGTCCCACATATCTGTTCAGTCACTTCATAAAAAGCCGTGCTTGCCCTACCGATACGCTGACATTCTCTGAAATAGAGCCGGAGGGCTTCAAGTGCTCGTGTTTGGTATTCTTTGGGTTTAAGCATCACGAAACCCTCACTTCATAGGGAACTTGCCGGAAGGTGATATTTTCGCGCCTGAGTCTTTCCGGTCCTATCCGGCAACCGTTACCATAAATGATCCTGGTGCCTTCATAGGCAGGCAGTGAAGCCAATATGTCACGGGTGAGCACATTACCACCGTTGACTGACTTATCCCCCAATATGCCGTTGTAAAGCAGATAAACGGCAGTACCCTTTGTAATGCCTAACAGGGGCGTTTTTAAGTCTGAACCATCAGGTAAAGGTTCACCCGTAGCCATGAAAAAAACATGATGGGCAAGGTCTCTGAAAGTGACGGTATCCCTTATCTGTCCTTCAGAATTGAAAAGAGTTTCCCCAAGTTCACAGAAACGGAATCCTCCACCCAATGGTGCTATGTCAGCTATGCCTTGGATGACTCTCATTATTCTTTCGGCAGTAATATCCCTTGCTATGTCAGGTATCATCTCAACAAGAATGAATTTGCGATTGGACCCTTCATCTTCTTTGTTAATCTGAAGCACTGCATGAGCAGTGGGACCACTACCACCAAAGGAATCAAGAATTATGTCGTTCGGTCCTGTAACATATCGAATTAAGCGCATTATTACTTCATGATCTTTCGGATTAGGAAAAACTTTACGACCTTCAAATATTTTACGCAACAGTTTGACCGAAACCTGAGCCTGTTTTTGAATGAGGCTCGTCATTACTAACAAGCCCGCTTCAGCATCGTTTACCTCTTCTAACTCGTCCGATTCAACTTCTGGCTCTGCTTCTTCGGGTATGGGTAAAAGATGGGCTTTCCTAAAAGGAGGCTGAGTGTCGTCATCGCGAAATACAACAAGACCTAAATCAATTTGGCGCTGCATTTCTTCAGGGGAGGCAAAACCCCACCCTCTTTCGGGTACCTTGCACGGCTTGCCCGTGACAGGGTGTATAACATCGTAACGTGGGCCACCGCCCCCCGGCCAGGATATATCTCTATCACGCCAAGGCCCCCACTTATCCACCCACCTGGAACGGCTCAATTTCTTAGAAGCGTGATTTCTTGGTAACTCCCTGTACCAAGTACGTAATTCACTTTGGATAGATTCATAATCATCCCCGAACTTCTCTCGCAAGTGCTTCCAATAAATTAGGATTTCCGCAGCTCCTGGCTTCTGTTCGCGCCAGACAGTCTTCTTATCTTTCAGATATTGTAGTGACTTTGCATAAACGAGGATATATTCATGCCCTGTAGAAAAGAGCTTTGCATCATTCTTGCGAGTTTTGTCCCAAACAAGCTGAGCTATGAAATTACGCGGGCCAAAGATTTCATCCAAGAGAATGCGTAGTCTGTAACCTTCAAAATCATCTATACTGACCAGGATTACTCCATCATATCGAAGAAATTCGCTGAGCATGGTAAGGCGAGGATACATCATGCAAAGCCATTTATCATGCCGAGAAAGGTCTTCTGCCTCCTTACCTACGGCCTTGCCAAGCCATTCCCGCATTTCAGGGCTGTTGACATTGTCGTTGTAAACCCAGTTCTCATTTCCGGTATTATAAGGCGGGTCAATATAGATACACTTCACCTGTCCAGCGTAGTAGGGGAGCAAGGCTTTCAGGGCAAGTAGGTTATCACCCTGAACAAGCAGGTTCCCACTTCCAGGTTCGCCCACAGAAAGGGCGTCATTGCCCCTCAGCAGGTGAAACGGAACTTGCTTGTGATGCTCTACAACGGCTTTTTTCCCTATCCAGTCAAGTGTTGGCATCTGAAATCCGCATGATTGACGGTTAACGTAGCTTGTTGAAACGCACCTTTGGCTTAATTATCCCTGAACCGAAGGGCTTCTGTGGTTTGAGACTATTTCTTCTTTTCCTTCTCGTATTTGTCCAGCAGGTCTTGAATGGCCTCTTCGAGAAGCTCACCCAAAGAAGAATCTTCATCAACAGCAAGATGCTTCAATTTCTTGACCACTTCGTCGTCGAGTCTTGTTGAAAATACTTTTTTCTCACCCATAGAATCACCGTCTAAACCATTCTAAGAAAATAAAGCAAGAAAAAACTTGACAAGATATAATTAAAGAATGCAATAAAGAAAGAAAGAATACAAACACACTCCGAACCATGAGACATGAAAAAGACAACCTTAAAACAATGCCTGAAGATTCCCCATGTGGCGACGCATGGGGCGGTTCACTCGTGGGCCGGGAGAAATCTTCAGGCTTTTTTAATTATGGAGGAATGAGAAATGGAAAAAACAGCAGCAGGGCAAATCAAATTCATAAAGGATTGGATGTCGGAAAACGGGACAACCGAAAATCTTGAAAGGCTACTGAATGGACTGGAGCATGAGAACAGGCTTTATGTTGACCTTATCCCGGAGGAAATCTTTCATGATCTTTACGAAAGCAACGTCTCGCCCATACCCATGGATGATGTGCCAAAATATCAAGGAGCTTACCCTGGCTATGATTGGAATGCCCTGGCGGCTCGTGGGGCGGCAGTCATCAACCTATGAGTCGCAACCAAAACCGGGGATTTGATCGACCCCCACGGTAAAGGAGGGAAATCCCCGGTTGCGCGTTTAAGATTGCCCTATGGTTTCGATCTGGAAGTGTATTTGCACTTTGGGCACTCATGTGTCGCATTGAGCACATCAATGAAATCTGGGGGCAGAGGACTCATATAGAATGGCCTGCTGGTAGTGGAACAATTCGGACACAACGGGATGTCAGTTGGACCACTACCAGTTCGTGCAGACATATCCTGAACCTTGGCCTCAAGGGTCCGTATCGTATCTCTGAGCTGTTGTCGTTCCTCTCGTAATTCGATGTTGGTCTCATGCAGCGATGCCTGCTCAGACTGTAGTGCTAACGTGAGTTGCTGTATCTTAAGAAGCTCTGATGTGATTTTACGACCTTCGGCGCTATTTGCGAGTTGCGTAGCCAGATCAACAAGGTCCTTGATGGTTCCCATTTTATAAGCCTCCTAATAAGCTCGGGGTGTCAATCTTTTCAGCTCCCTTTTCGTCGTCATGTTGTAGGTCCTCACAGTCAACAGAAATGATCTGAAGTTGCTTAGCAGAGTCGTAGTTATTGCATATTGCAGGACTGCCGCAGTTTGCACATGACTCCCAGGTATGTAAAAAGTTTCGCCTGTGGCCGCATGTCTTACAGATCCCCCCACTCCTGCCCGCCATGTAGGTAATATTCAATTTCTCGTAGATCGTGCCCTTGGCCAGTTCTCGGAAATCATGATCAATTCCAATTAATGCTTCTTCCACAAATGGTCTATATTGGACGATGATCGACTTGGGACGTGGTTTGGTAATCGTTGCCTTGCATAGGTATAGGAGGTATTTGCCAGTCATATTTCATGCTCCTTGACGTGACTTATATGTGCCGATCTTAGGCAGAGCCCCGGCCAGCCTTTGTCTGGCTTTCCCCGTCAGGTACAGGCGGTGGCTCAGTCGCTGGAGTTTCTGTAGCTTTTGCCTCATCCAATGAGCGAAAAGAATCGGCAACCTCATGAAATTGGTTTACTCCACGGACCACAGCGAGTCCAGGAAGGGCCTCACCTGCGTTCCGATTTGGTATGTACGCAGATACTACGCCAGCCAGCATGCCACCCCAAAGTGTAAAGGCAGGACCACCACTGACACCATTAATGGCGACACCATCGACTAAATACGCATCTTCAGCTTCAACCCACGCGCTGATACGGCCAGAGAAAAAGCATAGACTTGCTCTGGGTATCGCTGGATAGCCAAGCCAGCCGATCTCCACACCCGCTTTGAAATGTTTATCTTTCTCTGTGAGGGGAAGGATCTCATCAGGCAATGCTAAGTCCCGGCGCTCAAACGTTATTGCAGCGGTATCCTTGATACTATCAAGGTTGATGGCCCTATCCGGTTGCCTTAAGAGTAACGTTTTTGCCGATGCCAGGTGCTCAATACGAAGAGGTTCCTCCCAGTAATGTGCATGCGCGATGACATGAGCCGCAGTGGCTATCGCACATAAGGAGGTGCTCTTGCTTAATGATACAAGGAACCCTGTCCCCGAGCCCTGGGGTGTCCAAATCCTTACAACATGGGGAGTCACTATATCGATGATGTTATGCCACTCTTGATCTACCATATCTTCATCCTTCTAAAGCCTAATATCGTTTTATGATGGTGTTTTATGATGATCAATATAAAAAACCTCCGTGGAAGCGAAGATCGTCGATCATGTGTGGACGCTGGAAGAAATAGCCGGTCTTTTAGATTAAATGCTTCAATCCCTTCTTGAATATATCGTTGAGAGAGCATGCTTTCCTCTCTTGAATCAAAATATCAGAATATTCAATATCTTCATCAGTTAATTTAACCATCAATACATTGCTATCAAACAGAGCATCGCGGTTCGTAGGAATGGAACGGATATGTTCCGCGAATTCGCAAGAGTTTTTTTCACATTTTTCTTCCAGAATTGCATCAAGGCCATGGAGTAGGTTTGTATATTCGCTGCCAAGGGGGTTACATGGATCAACACGATAATTGTGGCCTTTATCGGGTTGCATATTATGGAACGGATCAAGCAGCACAATATTAAAAATGTAATCTCTATCCCAAAAGCCAATAACACGCCCAAGAGCCCTTGATACTTGGAACTGAACCAATTCAAATTCTTCTTCGTTGTTACGATACCAAGACGGTATCCAAGTTAGATCCTTGAGTTGATACGGTGTGTTCTTGTGTCCCCAATCGATATGATGGTATCGCCACACATCCACTTTTCTGGAATCACAAATAAATTTGTCATATTCTTCTTCTGACAATATGCGCAACTTTTCGAGAAGTGAAACAAACCATTCTGAGGTAGTCCTATTAAACCCAAAGAATTCTATTTGACGCCAATACTGAAACGAAAATGTCCACTTCTTAGGTGCTTGTATGCCTGTGGGATTCGGGGGTGAAGTAGAAATTATAAGCAAAGGTGTGCTGCTTAGAACCGGAAACTGTTGTAATGACGCCATATACTAAGCTTTCTGTTGTTTTAGGCGAGCTTTGTAATAATCCTCCATTACATTTTCATCAATTTCGCGTTCACACCTCTCATGTAAAGGAATACCACCACGAGCCGTTATCCAAGGAACCTCTCGGTGTGCCATTTCCTCAAGTTGATCTCCCGTGAAGGATGCGTAAACGCCTAAGACAGCATCTATATGTGCCTTTTCTCCTGCTTTCAGATTATCATAGGAAAATCCCGGATTGATATTATCTGTGGATACAGAAGAATAAAGATATTTGCTATCCTTAAATCGATCATAGACATGTCTGCTTACAGGCCCATGAACCCATGCTTGGAATTTTCCATCAAAAAGCGGACCCTTCCCAAAGGCCAAAAACCACGCCTGGCAATAGTACAAAAGCTTCTGTAATTTCAGAAGACTAAGTCCGTCTTGCTCTGTTTTAGAGATTATATAATCGCAGGTATCATCAATGGTAGCCATTCCCCGCACCTCCCCTCTTGAACGGTAATGACATATTGGATACACTAACTGCCAAAATCGCCATTTGTCAAGTAAAATTCTTATCAGAAGAGGTTGACCAAGGCAAGGTGGATCCCTTCGTATCTATCTCCTGTGTGGGGAACTATAGTGAACGGGGAGCACAAAGGCAAAGGCTTGACCACGGAAAGCACAATCATTTCCTTCACTCCTTGATAGGTCACAACGGATGTGACGCTTTTCTATTCTTCGGGAATAACTGATCATCGTAGCTGGGGCAACCTGGGGTGCACCGGGGCGGGTGTGAGAGCATCCGCCTTTTTTATTGGGTGCGGGATGGTGGAATCAAGCACAGGGCAGGCACGTCCCTTGCTTTAGTATTTACAAAAAGGAGCCGATATTCCCTATTGACAACGGTGAAAAAATAGAGATATTAGAGTCAAACAAATAAATTGGAGGGCTCAATGGCAAAGACAAAAGATAAACCACAAACACCTAAAAAGCCTATGAGCGTTGAACTAAAAGCCGCTCCCGATCACTCACTTGAAATCACAAGGAAGTATTCTAATTTGGTTCAGGTGCAAAATTCGCCTTATGATATGACGCTTCTGTTTTGCGACATGCCCCCAATTTACGACATGGCAGAACTATTAAAAAGAAAGAACAGGGAAATCAGGGTCCCAGTTGTTTCCGAAATTGCCTTACCATATGGCGCTGTACCAGCTCTTATTAAAGCGATTCAGCAAAAGTACGACGAATACATAAATACTTATAAGAAAGACAAGGATGCGGAGAGAAACGATAAATAATGTCCGCTGAAAATAAGACAGTTCAAGAAAAAGATACCTCCATTGTTTTTTCGGTCAGTGACCCAACGGGAATGACGGTTCATCTTTACAGGGACCAGTGGGATCACATAAAGGAGAGGCACCCGGAAATTAAGCCTTTACGTAAAGTGAGCGAAACCATAAAATCACCGGATATAATTCAGCATGATGATGCAAAGAAGACGCGAATATATACGACTATTACTCCCGCCAATTTACACATGAACGTTTTTGCTGGCTCGACAGGAGAAACAGAATACAAGGTTAGAACGTCGTATATAACGGGTAAGCTTCCAAAGGGGGATTGCATATGGCAACGTCCAAAAAAATAAGCAAGCAAGCCCTGAGTATTGATTATGATCAGGGGGCCGATGTTTTATACATTTCCTTCGGTAAACCCAAGCCTGCAATATGCGTTGAAATGGACGATGGCGATCTCGTAAGGATAGATGCATACACTGATAAGGTCGTCGGAATAACGATTATCGACTTTAAAAAACGCTACATGGACAGATCGTCACTAAATATTGAGGAAACCGCCAACAAAATAGTCCCTGGTATTTTGGCCCAACTCAAGCATTAAAGAAAATATAGCTTCCGCTTTCAAGGGCCCTTTCATCCGAGAGGGCCCTTTTTTATACCCTACCATAGGCAAAGATTTCCCCTCACCGCTTCGGCGGTTTTTTTATTGCCCGCAAGCAGTGGTTGACCAAGGCAAGGTTGGCCTCTTTTTTGTCCGGTATGTGGGGTATAGTGTGGGGTATTAAATTTAGAACAAGAAAAAAGGGGCAGAAATTTCTTTCTAACCCCTTGTTTTTATTAATTGGCGTCCCCACGGGGAGTCGAACCCCGGTTACAGGCGTGAAAGGCCCGTGTCCTAGGCCACTAGACGATGGGGACGTCGTTGGTCTGTTGTCAAGAATTGGGGTCTATATCCTTTAACTCCAATAAATGTCAAGAAGTAAATGTATCTGCCGGTCAAGAATTCAAGCCGCCCTCAGGATCATGATGAGCGCCGATTTATGATGAGCAACTGTAGAGAAGAGAGGCGTTTATTCAAAGGTGACCGGTTCCCGCAGAATGGAATCCCGGGCCCGCTCCGCCCGTTCAGCGATATCCGGATGGATATCCTTCAGGGACATGATCTGGCGCAGGTTGTCCGCCGTTCTCAAAACAAGCATGGCCATGTCTCCATCAGCGATGCCCGCCTGCGCAATTATATCATCCCAATCGCCGCCCTTAGCCCATTCATACAGGACCCAGGAGGGCCAGAAATAGAGGGGGCGAGCCGGAAAACCGGCTTCTTCAAGGCGTTTGAGCAGGGGCCTCACGGTTGTTGAAACCCGCCGGCAGGCCTCGTTCAGTCTTCTGAATCGCTTTCCCGTATCCTTCAGGGTGACCTCCTGATCCCCGTCATAGATGAAGGGGGCCACAACGGCCGCCATCAGCGCCGGGTCCTCAGGGAAGGAGCGCTGTTTGATACATTCCCCGATCAGCAGGGGTTGATCGAGGCGCAAGCGGGCCGCCCAGAGGCCGCTTTCCGTCAGGCGCTCCCGTTTGTCCACAAAACCTTCGGCCTTCAGGAAATTCAGGTATCTGAGGAAGTCATTCCAGAGGCCGGCGCCAGTCTCGGCGGTGGTGCGCTTCCGGTGAAGGGAGTGCTGATAAACCGCCAGGGAATGTTCAAAAATCTCCCGGATGCCCTCCGGTGTCTGGGAAAGGAGGAGATTGAGAACCATGGAAAAATCATTCCGGATCTGGCTTTGGATGTCTTCCGGTTCCTTGAAAAAGAGGTTGCGGACATGAACCGGATCCATAAAGCGTCCGGGAACGATGAGAAGGAAACCTATCTTGTCGATGCCCCTTCTTCCCGCCCGCCCGGTCATCTGGTGAAACTCCGTTCCTGACAGGGGGCTGAATTCATGGCCGTTAAAAAGATCGGAATTGAACATGACGATAGTTCGGGCCGGATAATTGACCCCGGCAGCGACGGTGGAGGTAGCAAAGATGGCGTCGAGATGGCCTTTTTTCATCATGTTTTCCACAATATTTTTCCAGGCGGGCAGTTGCCCTCCGTGGTGGGCTGCAACGCGTGTCCTTTCCAGGGATGGCAGCTGCCGGTGTCCTTCCAGATAGGGATACCGGGCCAGGAGGTCTTCCAGGTCATAATGGAAACCATCATTTTGTCCATCATCGGGTCGGGCGGTGTGACAGGTCTTCAGCGCCCCGTCGCATTCGGCGCGCGATTTCAGAAAGAAAATGGCCGGCAGGAGCTGGAAGGTTCTCAAGACCTCGATGATATCGCCAAACCGGGGGAAGGGCTCGTGGCGCTTCCTTCTCTCCTTCTGCAGATCGAGAAAAGAGGTAATCTTACCGAATAGGCGGTTTTTTTCCAGATAGGGCATCAATCGTCCCGAAGGATGGAGAAAAAGGGGATAAAGGGGGACGGGACGTTTATCTTCGACCACAACGAAACAGGGTTTTCCCCGAAGTTTGGAGAGCCAGTCGGCTATTTCCCCGGCATTGCCGATGGTTGCGGAAAGGAGGAGGAGATTGATCCGGACCGGCAGGTAGATCATGATTTCTTCCCAGACCACCCCCCGGTCACGATCGCCCAGGTAATGGGCTTCGTCAAGGATCACAAGCTGGCAATTCAGGTCTTCGCCCCGGTGCATGGCGTCATAGAGCTGATTCCGCAGAATCTCGGTGGTCCCCACGATGATGGGTGCGTCGGGGTTGTCTTTTACGTCCCCCGTCAGAATGCCGACCCGGTCGGCGCCGAAAATCTTGCTGAATTCCGCATACTTGGCGTTGCTCAGCGCCTTGAGAGGCGAGGTGTACCAGCATCGACCGCCCGCCGCCGCGATCATCCTGATGGCCTCTTCAGCAATCCACGTCTTGCCCGATCCGGTGGGAGCCGTAACAATACAGTCCCCATCCCGGATGGCCTCAAGGGCGCGAAGTTGAAAGGCATCGGCCTGGAACGGAATGGTTTCGGGCCTGCCGATTCGTGCGAAAGTCCCTTTCAGGACCGGCTCGGCATCCGGAACCATGCGGCTATGGCGGGGTCTGAATGGTTTTGGCTTTCTGTGACCGCGGACTGTTTTTTCTCTGGCTAAATGTTGGGGCATGGGTCTCCCTATCACAGATTTCCCTGATTCGTAAAGAACTTCGCATCCCCGTCTGGATACTTTTCATAAACGTATCATCATTAACAGGCCGAATCGTCAGGGATAATGATTCTGCGGGATTGCTTAACAGTTGACACTTGATCGGATTCGTCCTAAGTAGCACTGGTTTTACCGGATGACGGGAAATGAAACGGTCATGACGGTAAGCCTACACAAAAAGGGATGAAAACGAATTCGCAGACCCATCCCCACCCCAACCCTCCCCTTGAAGGGGAGGGAGAGCATAAAGCATCGGATTCATGAACATAAGAGGGTATTTTTAAGTGAAAAACAAGTCCACTCCTGGCATATTCTGGGGCTGGTATATAGTTGGGGCCGCTTTTTTTGTCCTGGCCATCAATTACGGGTCCAGGTATTGTTTCGGCGTCTTTGTAAAACCCCTGGCCCTGGATTACGGATGGTCCCGGTCGGTCATATCTCTGGGAGCTTCCCTCAACATGTTCGTCTATTCCGCCTGCGCCGTCGTAATCGGGAGGATGGTGGACCGGATTGCCCCCCGGTGGATTGTGACCGGTGGAGCCGTGATTGCCGCCGTGAGCTTCATGCTGACGGCATTTGTCCGGGAGCCATGGCAGTTTTATCTGGTCTATGGCCTGCTGTTAGGGATTGGATCGTCCGGTCTGGGGGTGGTGACAATCAATTCCTCGGTGGGGAAATGGTTTATCAGGAAGCGGGGGACGGCCCTGGGAATTACCACGATGGGGGTAAGCTTCGGCACCGTAGCCCTGACCCCCCTGTCTGGCGTCATTGTAAAGGATTTCAATTGGCAGACAGGGTTTCTGGTGCTGGGGATAATCACCCTTGTTATCGGCGTCAGCCTTTCCCAGCTCTTCTTTCGCAAAATCCGTCCCGAGGATCACGGCATGTTGCCTGACGGCGAAACCCGTCCGGAGCTGGTCGTCAAGATCGATGCGATGCAGGAACCCGAACGGATGCGGTTCGGGGACATGTGCGGCGACAAGAGGTTTCAGGTTCTGGCCCTCTCCTTCGGCCTTGCCGTGATGGTGCTCATGACCGTATTTGTGCATCAGGTGGCCTTTGCCATCGATCAGGGCATCGACAGGGTCCTGGCCGCCTCTTCCCTGGCTGCCCTGGGTTTGGCGGGATTTACCGGTCAGTTCTTCTTCGGATGGCTCTCTGACCGTATTCGCGATCCCAAATACGCGTCTTTTCTGGGAATGGTATTCATGCTGGCCGGTCTTGTCGTGCTGCTTCAGGTCACATCCGCCCGGGGACTTTTCTTCTATGCCGTCATTTTCGGGTTTGGCTACGGATCCCTGGCGCCTCTGATGCCCATCCTGCTGGCGGACCGTTTCGGTCGTCACTTTCTGGGGTCCGTTTACGGGTTTATCACCCTTTTCCTCGGTATCGGCGGGAGCATCGGTCCTTACCTGGCCGGCCTCATATACGATCGGTCCGGCGCCTATACCTATGTCTGGCAAGCTGATATCGTGATCATGATCTTTGTTGCCGCTTATATTCTGACCCTGAAACCCAAGGAATCTGGATCTTGAAGGTCAATGCTTTGCGAGATGAACTACTTTGTATCCTCAGCCTCCGGGGCGGTGTGGTGCTCTTCAGCATTGTCGAGATTGCCGGCAAGATTATCGGCCCCCGCGGCGGCGCTTCGGTCTGTCAGGTTCTTTGATACCGCAGACGCCAGATGGGCCAGCAGGGATGTATCCATCTCGGCATGGTAGCGGGTCGGAGCGGCGTCGCCAAAGTTAAAGCTGCCAATAAAGACGCCATTCATTGTGAGGGGGGCCATAGCAATGGATTTGATGAAATATTTGTTACTTTGGGGGAGGAGCCTGTAAAAGGGCTTGAGATCGCCATTGGCGAGGACAGGATCCGCGCCTTTGACTGCCAACTCAGAAAAGGCTGCGGCGTCGATCTGGTTCAGACGATCCCTGAGAAAGGGCGATTCAATAAGTATCTCTTTCCAGCCTGTAGTTTCCGGGTGATCAACCAGGGAAAACCAGGCAAAGGGAATGTTAAAGGCCTCCTGAAGCTCTTGCAGGACATGGGCGATGAGTTCACCGACATCGCCTGCCGCAGACAGGGAATCCTCAATCCCGAAAAAGGTTTCCTGAATCGCCTCGTTTATCCGCTTCGTTTCTCCGGAATTGTTCATCGTCGACCCCCTCGCAAAAAAAATCTCACCTGCTCATTAGTTGTCATTCATACTTGTCTTCATAGCTGAAATTCCGCCACGACAATCGTGTGATCCGACGGTTTTTCTGACATGCGTGGGGCCAGATCGATCCAGCACTGGGTGGACTTTTCCGCCAGGGGCGGTGTTGCCAGGATGTGATCTACCCGCCAGCCTAATTTTCTTTCCACGGATTTCGGCACCCGGTAATCAAAAAAAGTATATTGTTGCGATTCCCCGGGGTGATGTTTCCGGAAGACATCGACGAAACCCCACCCCTTGACGTGGTCAAAGGCCTCCCATACCTCGGGGGTGAAACAGACGTGTCCCCGCAGTCGCTTGGGATCGTGGACGTCGATGGGTTCAGGGGCGACATTGAGATCTCCGCACCAGATGATATTCTCCTCAGGGGAAAAAGACCGGTCAAAATAGCGCCGCAGCCGCTGAAACCATTCCAGCTTGTAAGCGAACTGAGGGGCTTCCCGCTCCCGGCCCTGGGGGACGTAAGTATTGACAACCGTGAACCGGGGGAAGGATATCCGCAGCAGCCGATCTTCGTCGGACGGACTGTCGTCCCCCGTTGCCCCATCCGCAAGGCCGCAAACAACCGCTCCCGGTTTTTCCAGGGACGCCACGGCGACGCCGTTGTACTGGCGTTCTCCACGGAAGGCGACATGATAGCCCGCATCGGTAAATTCAGACTGGGGGAACTTGCTGTCCTCCACCTTGGTTTCCTGAAGACAGATAACATCGGGCCTGTTTTCCCGGAGCCAGGGCATCAGGATGTGGAGACGGGAACGAATGGAATTTACATTATAGGTGGCAATGCGGAAGACGGACATGAAGTTACCTTTCGTTATTGCTCATGGAGTTGAGCTTTCCCAGTATCATGACCTGCCGTCAGTATCAAGGCCATTCCATGGGAAAATAACTTCCTCATAAGAATATCCCGGCATATCTTCCCTCCTTGACATTAGTAAGCATGACGTTTACTGTCCGATCAGGATTCGATCTTGGAAGAGCGGATTTATGCACAGTCAATTGATTGAGGACCGGGACGCTATATGAATTTTCTTGATCTGCGAACGGTTGTGTTCACTAATATCATCATCTTTACTATCTGTACGCTGGTAGTTGCACTGCTGTGGCGTCAGAGCCGCAACCGCTTTGCCGGCATTAGCTTTTTAGTAATTGACTTCGCGATGCAGACGGCGGCGATATTTCTGCTTGCCATGCGCGGCTTCATCACGGACTGGATGTCGATGACCCTCGCCAACATCATGGCATTTGCCGGCGCCATTCTGGGCTATATAGGGTTGGAACGCTTTGTCGGGAAAATAAGTTCACAGGTCCATAATTATATCTTCCTGACGATTTATGCCTTTGCGTTCAGCTATTTCGCTCTCATACAAACAGACCTGTCCGTACGTAACCTTGTCGTTTCGCTGGGTTTGCTGATCATCTGGTTTCAGTGCATGTGGCTCATGTTGTATCGGGTCGATCCCGGCATGCGCCCGTTGACCTTGGGGGTAGGCATCGTTTTCAGCGCCCTGTGCCTGGTAAATATCGTCCGGATCGTAGAGTTTTTTACGAGCCCCCACCCGGTAGACGATTATTTCCACTCTGGTGCATTCCAGATACTGGTCATGATCACTTATCAGATGCTGATGATTCTTCTTACGTTCAGCCTGGTGCTGATGGTGAATAAACGGCTGTTTGTGAGGATCAAGACCCAGGAAGAAAAGTTTGCCAAGGCCTTTCATTCTTCTCCCTACGCCATTGCCCTTACCAGGTTGGACGATGGACGGATTATGGAAGTCAATGAAGGATTTGTGAACATCAGTGGGTATGGATACGATGAGGTGGCGGGAAAAACAACCTTTGATCTGCATATCTGGGCAAGAGAGGAGGAGCGGGCGGCCATCGTTGACGAATTGTCGAGGAACGGCAAGGTGCAGGGGAGAGAGTTACACCTCAAGAAAAAGACCGGAGAGTTGCTCACGGGAATTTTCTCGGCGGAGATCATCACGATCAACAACGAAAAATGCGTTTTGACCAGTTTCAGCGACATCAGCGAGCGCAAGCGGATGGAGGAGGAAATACTGGAGATGTCCCTGCGCGACCCGTTGACGGAACTTTACAACCGGCGCGGGTTCTTTGCCATCGCCGAACAGGAGATCAAAACGGCAAACAGGGCAAGAAGAAAAATGCATCTCACCTTTATCGATTGCGACGGCCTCAAATGGATAAACGACAATATCGGTCATGAAGCGGGCGACCGCGTCCTGATGGCTACGGCGGATATCCTGCTGCGAACATTCCGCGAATCGGACGTTATTGCCCGCGTGGGTGGGGATGAGTTTGCTGTGCTCTCCATTTATGCTGCCGATATTGATCAGGAGGTCTCTTCAAGGCGCCTTCAGCAAAACATCGATGAATACAATGAAAGCGGTTCCCGACGATACAAGCTCGCCATGAGCTGGGGCATGTCCGTTTACGATCCCGAGTTTCCCGTAGCCTTCGACGAACTCATGGCCGCGGCCGACAAGCTTATGTACGCAAACAAAAAGGCCAAAGCAAATCCAAGATAGATCATCTGAGAGCTTTGAATTTCTCCGGATACTCGGCAAATCGTCATTCCGGCGAAAGCCGGAAAATGAAGTTTAATGTTCATAATCCAGTTATTTCGTAATGTTCCGGACCCCGGCTTTCGCCGGGGCGACAATAAAGGTCGCTTTTCAAAGCTCTCTACCGGTTCGTCAGCCAGGCGCCGCTGATGACTAAGAGGGCTCCCAGGACGAGGGAAAGGTTGATCGTTTCATCGAGGATCAGCCAGCCGAGGATCACGCCGCTGACGGGGACAAAATTGATGAAGACGGCAGCCCTGGTCGGCCCCAGGGCCTTGATGCCCTCGTAGTACCAGATAAAGCCTACGACAGTCCCCAGAACTCCCAGAAAAAGAATCGCCAGCCAGGATGTGAGGGAATAGTCCGGGACAGCCGGGATCATCCCCTCTAATAAAGCAGGAACGGCCAGGATAATGGTTCCGATAAGGCAGGCGTAGGTGACGGCAACGAGGGGAGAGATCTCTTTCAGCACCCCCCGCCCGATGAGGGAGTAGCTTACCCAACTGACGATACAGCCAAGGATAAATGTCTCTCCCTGCCCGATGCCGTGGCTGAGCAGGGCCATGATGTCCCCCCGGGAGATGACGACGACGGCGCCGGTGAGGCAAAGAGCGATTCCCGCTATCCTCTTTGAGGTCAGCCGGTCTTTGAAAAGGAGGGCGGAACCAAGGGCGATGAAGACGGGATTGGTGGCGACAATCAGGGACGCCCGGCTTGCGGGGATGATTTTCAGGCCGAGGAAAAAGAAGATATTGTAGGCCGCCACTCCCGTTAGTCCCAACAGCAGAAGCGGTATCATCTGTTTCCGGTGCGGGATCGGCAGACACCCCTCGGTATGCCAAGTCATTACCAGCAGCATAAGGGAGGCGACGGCAAACCTCAAGAAGGACCCCGCCGCCGGTTCCACCTCCTGGGCGACGATCCGGCCGGCGACGAACGTTCCTCCCCAGAGGACGGCGGTCAGGAATAATTTAATATAGATCACCGGCTCGTCATCACTCGCCGATGATCTTTACCAATATCAGCCCCTCGGCAATCCTGCTTTCCCGCAGGCATTGCCGGACCTGAGGGGTGATATTGATGAAACCGCGTCGGTCCGGCACGTTGAACAATAACTCCTTGCGGTAGCTTTTCATGGCTTCCCGGATTAAAAGTTCTCCGCCAGGACTTCGTAATAGGACTGAGGATGGAGACAGGCCGGGCAGTTCTTCGGAGCTGCCGTACCTTCATGGACGTAGCCGCAGTTGATGCAGTGCCACTTGACCTTCTGTTTCTTCTTGAAAACCGTGCCATTGACGATGTTGGCGATCAATGCCCGGTAGCGTCCCTCATGAAATTTCTCCACTTTTGCAATCTGCTCAAAGGAGCGGGCCACCTCGGGATAACCTTCTTTTTTGGCAATGGCGGCAAAATTGGCATAAAGCGTTGTCCACTCCATCTGTTCCCCCGCCGCTGATGCTTCCAGATTGGCCTTGGTATTGCCAATAATACCGGCGGGATAGCTGGCAGTTATCTCTGCCTCGCCGCCTTCGAGGTGGTTGAAGAAAACTTTCGCGTGTTCCTTTTCATTTTCAGCCGTTTCCAGGAAGAAATTGGCGATCTGCTCGAAGCCTTCCTTCCGGGCGGCGCTGGCAAAGTAGGTGTAGCGGTTTCTTGCCTGTGATTCGCCGGCAAAGGCTGCCAGCAGGTTCTTTTCCGTTTTGCTTCCCTTGATCGATTTACCCATGTCATTCCTCCTGTTTTTAGTTTCCTTGTAAATTAATGTCATTTCAGGCGTTGGTCAATACCTGTAAATCCGCAATCGGGAGTGTAACAGGTCACATTGAGAAACTGGCATTGCTGCCGGCAGGCCGGACACTCCTGGGGCGGTTTATCAACCTGGATCGTATTGCCGCAGTTACTGCACTTCCAGAACATATCAGGAAGCTGAGATTTATTTTCCGCCATAGATTTTCCTCCTTTCCCTTTTTCCTCTGAATTATTTAGTCCTTCTACAGTAAAATCAAATAATAATCAACATCCCCGGCATCATTTTTTTCTTGATTATATCTATAATCTGAGTATTATTTTCCCAACAATATTTATGAAATTCTGATCAGGAGGACCCAAGATCATGGCCGACATCGCGACTTATGAAAAAGGCAAACTCTACTACATTTCCATCATCGATTTCTGCCCCGACCCGAATCAACCCCGGAAGGTTTTCGACGAGGCGGCTTTGACGGAACTGACTGATTCCATCAAGAAACACGGGATTCTGCAGCCCCTGCTGTTCATCCCCGCCGAGCAGGGGTACCTGACCGTCGTCTCCGGCGAACGGCGCCTCGCGGCGGCCAAGAGAGCAGATATTCTAACGATCCCGGCCATGATGGTTGACGGCAACCCCGCCGAGATTGCCCTGGTCGAAAATCTCATCCGCCAGGACCTCACTTCCGTCGAAGAGGCGGAGGCCCTGCAACGCCTCATGAATGAACGAAGCTACACTCAAGAACAGTTAGCCGCGGTCATAAATAAGGCCCGGACGACCCTCACGGAGATCCTCTCCCTGAACCGCCTTCCCCAGGCGATCCGGGACGAATGCCGGGGTGACCGGAGCGTCTCCAAGAACACCCTCATCGAGATCGCCCGACGGAAGCAGGAGCGGAGTATGCTGACAGCGTGGCAGGAATACAAGGAAAAAGTGGCGCGACAAGCGGAAGGACGTAAAAAGGGGACCACGGTGCCGCCCACGGCGCCGGAGCTGAAGAAGTGGTTTGACAAAACGCGGGGAAAGATAACCGACGCCGATGCGGCGAACTGGTCTGACGATGATCGCATTGCCGTCAACGAATCACTGACGTCCCTTCAGGAAGCGATTGACAGTTTCCTTAATCCTGGGGTGGAGGCGGGGGAAAATCAGCCATCCCGGGAATTAGCCTGAAAAGGATTTAGGGGGGCATTTGTCGGAGGGGTAAATTTTTTTCGCATCGTTTATTTATTAACAATATCAATTGCTTGATGTATGTCGGAGCTCCGACATCCCCCATGAAAAATACCGTCACGGTTGGTGATGACAACAAATCATGCTCGCACCGTTTCTTCGCGAATGAGACGATAGCTGTGGGGCAATTCCTGTTGCAGGTCCTTTTGAACGGTGGTATGATGATTGGTAGTATAGGGAGGTAACTTATGGGAACGATGAAAGTTGCCATTACGATGGATGAAGAGATTCTGGGCGAACTGGACCGGCTGGTGAAACGACGCTTGTTTCCCAACCGCAGTAGGGCCATTCAGGCGGCGGTGCAGGAAAAACTGGGACGTTTGGAGAAAGGCCGCTTGGCCCGTGAATGCGCAAAGTTGGACATCCAGGCAGAGCAGGCGATTGCGGAAGAAGGGATCAACCGGGAGCTCAGCCAATGGCCTCCATACTGAGGGGCGAAATCTACTGGGCGGACCTGAATCCGGTCCGAGGCGCCGAGCAGGCGGGGCTTCGTCCCGTGCTCATCATCAGCCATGATATTTTCAATGAGCGCTCCGGAACGGTGATTGCTTTGGCTTTGACCAGCCAGGAGCCCCGCGCCGGTTTTCCCTTGACCTTCGAACTGGCCAATGTCAACCTGCCGAAAAAATCGTGGGTCAAGATCAGTCAAATCCGAACCCTGTCTGTAGAGAGGATAGGCAAAAAACTGGGCTGGATATCCCCGGAGGAGCTGGAGCAAATTATCGAAGCTCTAAACGAGATCGTGGGAGGATGATCGATGCATCCTTAACCTCTTAGCGATATCCGTTCTTTTATACTCATGTATTTGTGATGAATATTGATCACGACAAGGGATGTAATATCGTCGGCATCGAAGTCCTGAAGACGTCCAAGCGGGTTGAAAACCCCCGGACGCTTGAATATGCCGTGGCCGGAAAAACGCCGCAGTGTGTAATTGAAGGTCAAAGCGACTCATTGAAGTTATGGAGGCCCAATATGAATATCGCCAAAGGCTACTTTGAAAACCGGTTCATCCGGTTGATGTGTATCTTCCTCCTACCATGAATTCGTGTAGAATAATGTATAATAGGTTTGTGGAGATTTAGGTATTGTTTATGGGAAGGCAGGAGGACTCAGTTCTTCCTGGGCGTTAGAGCCCTCATTTCAGTATGTCCCAAGCCTCTTTGAAC
>CAISJV010000044.1 GCA_903885795.1 uncultured delta proteobacterium
CTATGAGAAAGAGCTAAAAAGCCAGCGTCGCTACGCTCCGACCAGGGGTGGCGGAATCAACCGGAACACCCTGGCGCTTTGCATCGGAACAGGGTGGCGGCTTCCTTCGTAATCGACTGGCGGCTTCAGCGGAATACCCATAAAGCTTTAACCACATCCCCTGACTAAGCCCCTGTATGAATCTTAATTCAGGGGCTTTTTCTTTTTGACCTCAGCCGTTGTTTCCAGTATGCTCTCCGCCAGATTTTGCCCGTAAAAAAATCATAAGACCAATGAATGTGGGTAGCAACTCGTATTTGAGGAGGCAAAATGGATTGCAAAATTGCCAAGGCGATTCATTCGAAATACCATCCTGTGGCGCTTATCTGGTCTGACGTGAAACCAGAAGCAGCCATGCAATTTCAGGAAAGAAAGTGGGGCTGCGTCATGTGGTTGATGGCCAATGCAGCCAAAGGAAAATCATCTGCCTGTGACATCAAGACATTCGGTTGCGTTGGAGCTGGTGTTGGTCTGGGGTTCGGCAATCAATATAAGAATTTTCCGGGAGGTGAAAATGGATTTTGCCATTTTCTGTCCTCTGGAAACGCTACTCGTGAAGGAGGAATGGCAGTAGCTGAACAGATAAAACCCTTCATGAGGCCGGAAGCGTATGACAATTTTCTCCATGGTGAAAGATATATCAAGACTCCAAAGCTAGTGGAGAGGTTTATTGAATGCCTTCCCATGATGGAGATTCCAACCAACTATGTTGTATTCAAACCGCTTCAGGATGTGAACCTCTCATCAGAAAAACCACAAACAGTTATTTTCTTCGCAGATCCTGATCAACTTTCTGCGCTAACCGTTCTGGCCAATTATGGTCGAGGCTCCAATGAGAACGTTATTATTCCTTATGCTGCTGGTTGTCAGACCATAGGTATCTATCCCTACCGAGAAGCAATATCAGAGAATCCAAGAGCAGTTGTTGGCCTTACGGACATATCGGCAAGAGTCTATATCCGAAAACAGCTTGGAGATAATTTGATGAGCTTTGCGGTTCCTCTATCACTATATGAGGAGATGGAGCAGAATGTGTCAGGATCATTCCTTGAAAGGCACTCATGGAAGGATGTTGTGGATGGGCAGCGGAAAGATATGTCTGTAAAGTAAAAAGGTGACAATATGCCCTATGTAATACTGGGCGATACAGGACTGGAGATTTCTGAACTCGGATTACTGGCCCAGATGTCATAGGCATTTATAAAAGAGGTCATCAAATGAATTTGAGAATACAGGAAAATTGTGAAAACATTGATTGGAATCAAATCATGTATTATCTGAAAATGGTGGGCATGGGTTATCATAAACCGGAGTCGCATCAAAAGGCTTTTCTGAATAGCTTCTCCGTTGTGTTTATTTTCGACCATGAACAGCTTATTGGTTTTGGGAGAGCCATTTCTGATGGTGCATATCAAGCAGCTATCTATGATGTCGTAGTTGTTCCTACGTATCAGAAACGCGGTATCGGAAGATTAATCATGGAAAGAATCCTTAGGAAAATTTCAAATTGCAATATAATACTCTACGCTAACCTTGGCCGGGAGGAATTTTATACGAAGATGGACTTTCGCTTGATGAAGACTGCGATGGCAAAGTTTCTGCTTCCTGAGATTATGCAGGAAAAGGGATTCGTTCAATAGAAGTAAATGGCTCAGTCAACGACATGCAAAGCAAAACAGTCAAAATTCGGAGGCGATAATGATGAAAAGAATCGTAATAACCTTTTTCATGTGCCTGCTTATGGCAGGATTGGTTTATGCGAAGGAGGATGTCAAGATGAAGGATACGTTTTCAGTAATTCATGCAAGGAAAAGCGTCAGGAATTTTACAGGTGCAACAGTAAGCAAATCTGACCTTGATAAAATCCTCAAGGCGGGAATGGCAGCTCCGACAGCAGTTAATATGCAACCGTGGTCATTTGTCGCCATTACCGAAAGAAAAATACTGGATGATCTTGATGCGGGTCTTCCATATGCAAAGATGCTGACCAAGGCAGGTGCGGCAATCATAGTCTGTACCGAGCCTGATAAGGCATACGAGAAGAGTAAGGACATGGCAATAATTGATGCAGCGCTCGCAGGTGAAAATATCCTGCTTGCCATTGAGGCCCTTGATCTTGGCGGCGTATGGACAGCTGCATATCCATATCCGGACAGGATGAAGCATGTAAAAACGGTTCTCAAAATACCTGAGGAAGTTATTCCTTTGAATGTCATTGCCATAGGTGTTCTTGCTGGACAAGATAAACCGAAAGACAAATACAAGAAGGAAAATATTCACTGGGAGAAATGGTGATTCTGTCATTTTGTAGTATGACCGGCTTTGATGATACGATAATTCTGGATGGGTCTTCATAAAAATTAGAGGTGGGAGGTTATCATGAAAAAATCATTGGGTGCTAAAACGATTATATATCCGACTCCTGTGCTAATTGTAGGAACATATGATGCGGCGGGGAAACCCAATGTGATGACCGCTGCATGGGGCAGCATCTGCTGTTCCAGCCCTCCATGCGTCGCCGTTGCTTTGAGAAAAGCTACCTACACTCATGGCAATATTGTTCTTCAAGGAGGTTTTACAATTAGCATACCCTCTGAACAACATGTCAGCTATGCCGATTATCTTGGCATGGTCTCAGGAAAGAAAACCGATAAATTTGCCGCCACCGCTCTGACGCCCATAAAAAGCAACCTGGTCAACGCCCCATATATCAAAGAATTCCCTTTTGTTTTGGAATGCAAACTGATTCAACAGATTGAACTTGGATTACATACGCAGTTCATCGGAGAAATTCTGGATATCAAGGCCGATAAAGGGGTTCTTGATCAGAATGGACAGTTGGATATTGAAAAAGTTAAGCCTATTTTGTACGCTCCGGAAGCCAATAGATATTTTGGCATCGGCACATTTCTGGGAAACGCATTTTCTATTGGTCAGAATGTAAAAAAGAAATCATAGTGCATTGTCAATGATCATAAAAGTTTCTGAATATATCCCAGGTCTTCTTGGCAGGATAACTGAACTGCATGGCAAGTATTACCATCAACACTGGAACTTTGATCTCTTTTTCGAATCCAAAGTGGCCATTGAACTTGCAGATTTTCTGAATCACTTCAATCCTGCAAATGATGGACTATGGATTGCCAGAATTGATGACCAGATCGTCGGCTCTATTGCCATAAGCGGGCGTGATGCCGATACGGTTGGGGCAAGACTGCGCTGGCTTATCGTTGCACCGAAATGCCAAGGACAAGGATTAGGGAAACTGCTGATGCGTGAAGCTATCGATTTTTGCACATGCGCCCGTTTCAAGCGAATATATCTGACGACATTCGCTGGGCTTGATGCTGCTCGCCATTTATACGAGAAAGAAGGATTTCGTTTACTAACCGAGCAAAGAGATAATCATTGGGGAAGGTTTGTATCAGAGCATACCTTCGAACTATTGTTGTGATGATGGAGTCAAAAAAACTTATGAGCAAAGAGCTTAAGAAAAAAGACCGGCACGATATCTTCAGAAATTCTGCGACCCACGATGTTGATATTCTTGAGATCAGATAGGTTAGAAGGGGATCTCTTCATCAGGCGCTTGACCTTCCTTGAATCCACGACCATCTGTTTTGATGAACTCGATATTGTTGGCGATGACCTGAAAGCTGCTGCGGTTCTGTCCATCATCTGTGATCCATTTATGCCGATCGGGGTATCCGACAACGGCAATTCTGGCCCCTTTATGGAGATAGATAGATGCGATCTCCGCCAATTTCTGGAAACAGACCACCTTGATCCAGCCGGTCTTTTTCTTGGAAGATTGAAAAGCAATCTTAAAGGATGTGATGGGAGTGCCCTCAGGATTGTAGAATACTTCGGGATCTGCGCCAAGGTTGCCTGTCAGGGTACAATTGTTTATCATGGTTGATTCTCCTTTCTTGATATGGTTTTGAAAAACATTGGTTTGAATACGGCTGACTACGGATTAAGATGGTATGAGTTTATCCCTCCTTTTGTGATAAATTGTTTGTATATATATTAATTAATATATATACTTGCCGTGCTTATACTGAAAATGAAGGGGTTTATTGGCATGAATAAGTCTGATCTCCCTTCACAGGTAGGACTGAAGAGGCAGGGGACCGAGATAAACTGCTTTTCCTGTCAGCATTTCTATATTACCCATGATCTGGGTTTTTCTTATGGATGCCGATCTGCAGGTTTCAAGTCATGGTTGCTGCCCTCAATAGAAGTGTGCATGAAATCTGGAATGGATTGCCTCATGTTTGATATGAAAGATAAAACTCGATGACATTCTGTCTGTAATGGTAATGGTGAAAGATAAAGCATATTCAAACACTCGGTCATATTCTCAAAAGGGATAGTCATGCCTAAGAAGAAACTTGTAGAAATAATCAAAGGATTGTTAAAGGCAGATATGGATATGCTTTTTCTCCATCAATTGGATGAAGAGGAGCTCAGGACTCTGGCTGATTCCATCAAGGAAAGGGTTGATGAGTTAAAGGGAAGATTAAAGCCGTTACAACGAAAATAAACATTTGGAGCTAACCCATGAATAAATCTGATTTGATCGAAGCGCTGGCAAAGAAAGAAAACCTGACGGAAAAGCAGGCCGTGGACGTTGTCAATTTGATGTTTAAAGGGTTTGTGAATGAACTAAAGGCTGGCGGCGGGATTGAAATCAGGGGGTTTGGGAGTTTCTCTGTAAGGGATTATGAAGCCTATAAGGGACGGAATCCTAAGACAGGAAAGGTTGTGCAGGTGAAAACGAAAAGATTGCCATTCTTCAAGGTTGGAAGGGAATTAAAGAAGAGGGTGGATGGATAAGGAGGATGCCTAATGAGTGCTAACGATAAGTGTGCTTTGGTCAATAACAATTATGATCTACTTGAAATTATGAAGACGACAGATCATGTCATCGCCCTTTTTTACGCCTCCTGGTGTCCTTTTTGTGTAAGGTTCCTGCCGATATTTAAAAAGCATGCCGAAGGTAATGGACAAAGCTTTGCCCTTGTGCAGGACGATCAGGAAACAATAGCAGATCAATATTCAGTGAAAGGCTATCCGACCGTGCTTTTCTTTGAAAAAGGGGTCATTTCAAAAAGACTGGATGGGGTATTGGGAGTCGGTTTGGACGAAAAACAACTGGTAGAATTCATTAGCTTGTGTCCGTTACGATAACGAGCATCAAAAATGAAACTATCATTGTTGTTCTTTTCAGTCATAATTGTGATATGCAGAGCACTGATGGTCGGATGAGGGGACTCTCTTATGGTTGGGAATAACAATGGAAACTTTATTGGGCAAGTGATGGAACAGACGGGAGACAATCCCAAGACAAAAAAGGAGGTATTGTTTATGAAGAAGGCGTTGAGTCTAGGTATTATGGTTCTGATAATGTGTTTTTTGATCTCCGATCCTGCCTTCAGTCAGGGTAGTCCGGATGCTACCATCAGGTTCTCACAGGGTCAGGTTGCTGTTGGCATCGGCTATAGTTGGGGAGATGGAGTCTTAACCTTTCAGGGGAAAGAGTATCCTTTCACAATTCGTGGGCTATCTGTGGTTGATGTGGGTATCAGCAAAGCAAATGCAAATGGCGAAGTGTTCAAATTGAAAAATGTCAAAGACTTTAACGGGACCTACACCACCGCCTCAGGTGAGGCTACTTTAGCAGGAGGTGCCGGCGTAATTACGATGAAGAATCAGAACGGAGTTACAATTAAACTTTCTGCCCTCACAACAGGTGTCAATTTCAAACTTGCTCTTGAAGGTGTCAAGTTGACACTGACAAAATAATTCATTTTTACAGAAAATAAACGATCCACCAGGCCTTCATCGATTTGGAGGCCTTTTTTATTCTCAAGATTAGCCTCTTCGAAATATCGTCTGCCGACCTCCGGACAACCCCTCTATATTTTCCATCTATATGATGGCTTTTCTACTTGATCCCTGATACGTAGATTTGCAATATTCTATGCCCGACAGGGAGTAGCAAAGTTTCGCATAGTCTGCGATCTGTCGGAGAAAAAAGGGGATAAAAGTAGGAGGGGATACATGGGATTAAAGCAGAAGCAGGCACAAATCGGACAAAAGGAATCTTTCGAACGAAGGTTGAAAAATCGGCTGTCTCTCCTGTCAGAAGAGGGGATTGAATCTCGTAAGATTGATAAAGATTCGCTCATAAAAAAATTGCGGGCAAATGTTACGGCCATAAACACCAGACTGAAGGCAATTGATGCCAGCGAAAAGAAGAATGAAGAACTGGCAAGGATGAAGCTGGAAAAGGCCGATACTTCCCGGAAAGAGTCGGAAGGAACAAAAGAGAAGAAGGCAAAGGAATCCCCTGTTGAGGTTAAAGAAAAAAAGAAAAAGAAATCATAGATTTTTAGCTCATATTTAACCAGAATTGAATTAACGAGGCAGACATTAGTTGACGCAAAGGGAGGTCTCTCATGCAAAACCCTCAGCTTTCACAAGAAGCAGCAAATCAATTCACATCAAGTATCGCAAAAGATATAATATTTTGCATAATAACCTGCTTTATCTATAATGTGTTCTGGCAGGCAAGGGAAATGCGCGCAATCAATTATCTCCTTGGTGAAGAAAGATACAGCTTTGTAAAATGGGCTCTACTGACATTGATTACCTGTGGCATCTATCATATCTATTTCCAGTACATATTTGCGAGATCTATTATGGAAACCCAGACGAAGCACGGTATTATGGTATCGGCTAATATTGATGCCATGAGTGTATTTCTTACCATTTTCGGCTTATCCATCGTAGCTGATGCTATTCAACAGAAAGAAATAAACAAATTCTTCGGGAAGTAATTCTATGGAAATGTATCTTATCCCCAGGAAAGTGTCTCTTGCATTCCTGGGGCTATTATTATTTCTCGTGTTCCTTCATCATACGTCGATCATCGCCGTTGGAAGCCTTGTTCATCGAATCCCTATTTTCTGTCCTTTCAAGGTGATAACTGGTATTCCTTGTCCAGGCTGTGGAATGACAAGGGCTATGACTTCCTTGATACAGGGAGACTTCATAAATGCGGCGCTGCTTAACCCATTCTCTTTTTTCCTCATATTCATGCTAATCATAAGCGCCATTCCACGGTCATATATTGCCCGCCAGAGTCATCGGACCACAACCCTAATGCATTTCTTTTTCATATTTATCGCCATACTTGTTACCGTCTATTGGATTGGGGGCAGGGTTTTTCAGGTAATAACTTTGATCACCTGATTCTGGTTATTGCTGATAAGATCTGCGGGATATTGACTATTCTCAACAAAGTAAAATTTCCATCATCTTCGATCAGCCTCCTTATCTTTCTTTGAGCTTAGTAGCCCCGGCTTTATCAAGCCTGGAGATGATATCTTTTCTGGTTATCGGTATTTCCGGATCGAAGACAAAGTCAATATAATAGCCCATGACTGATCTTCCTTAAGGCAGACAACCGATATTTTTCTGGAAATATAACAAACTGCGTGATCGTTTGTTTGTTATTGCGTCAGCTCTTAGATGGAGCCGAGAGCGAATCGATGTAAGCTGCATCGATGAGGTCTCGTTTGTCGATGCAAAGTTGGCTCTTCAGTTTTTCTGCAATGACGATCCCTTCTTCCGTCGTCTGATTCTCTTTCAGCATGACCTCCAATTCCATGAAGTGGCCCAATCATTCAACATAATCAATATGTATTCTCGTATTTTCATAGAGATATAGCTAGAGATGGTCGGGATTGTTTGGACAGGAAACAGGGTTTTACAAGTGGGAAGTTGCTCCTGGTTAAGGTGGGGTGAATCTTTGGTATAAATCAAAGACCAGCTTGGACATCATAGCATTAAAGTCACCGTCGATATTTATGGACACCTTGTTCTAGGGCCAATAGATCGACAGTTGACAGAATTGATGATGAGGCACCCTATGGGCACCCGAAAAGGAAAAGGTCCTCACCATGTCAGGCTAAGCCATTGTTATTATTTGGTAGTCCCACGGGGAGTTGAACCCCGGCTTCCGGCGTGAGAGGCCAGCGTCCTAACCACTAGACGATGGGACCATGGTTGCGAGAGGAGGAGTATCTATTCAATAATCTTGCAATTGTCAAGGTGAAAATCAGGCTGTGCCGCTATTGGAGATAAACTCCACCGCCTTTTCAAGTCTTCTGACCACCCGCTCCTTGCCGAGGGTGATCATGACATCATCGATCCCGGGGCTGACCGTCTTACCCGTCAGGGCCACGCGCAGGGGCTGGGCAATGATCTTGAGCTTCACACCTCTCTCTTCGGTGAATCGACGCAGAAATTGCTCTATCCCCGTCTTTGAGTAATCAGCGTATTGGGGCAACTCCCGAATGATTGCATGAAGATGCTCCGCGACCTCCGGCGTAAGAAATTTTCCAGCCGCCTCGGGGTCGTATGTCACCTCGTCAGCAAAGTAAAACTGCCCGCTATCGGCCATTTCTACCAGGGTCTTGGATCTGCTCCGCAAGTCATCTACGGCATGGTTAAGGAAGTCCGGGTCTGTCACATCGAGTTCTTTGGCAGTCCAGAAAGGCTTTACACACTCCACAAGCTGCTCCAGGGAATATTCTTTTATATAGTGGGCATTCAACCAGAGGAGCTTTTCGGGATTAAATATCGCCGCCGATTTGCCAACGGTATTCAGGTCGAAGAGATCAACCAGCTCGGCCATGGAAAATATTTCCTGGTCCCCGTGGGACCATCCCAGCCGGACCAGATAATTCACCAGGGCTTCGGGAAGGTATCCCATGTCCTTGTAAGCCATCACCGACGTGGCCCCATGACGTTTACTCAATCTTGCCTTGTCGGACCCCAGGATCATCGGTACATGCCCGAAATGGGGCACCTCGTAACCGAGGGCCTCGTAGAGGAGAATCTGGCGGGGCGTGTTGTTGACATGGTCGTCCCCGCGGAGAACATGGGTTATTCCCATCTGGGCGTCATCCACAACCACGGCGAAATTGTAAGTGGGGTAGCTGTCGGCCCTTTCGATCACGAGATCGTCAAGCTCGTCATTGCTGAAGGTAATCGTCCCTTTAATTATATCATTGACAACGGTCACCCCGTAATCGGGACAGCGGAAACGGACAACTGAATCGGACGTTCTCGCCCTTCCCTTTTCGCGGCAGGCGCCGTCGTACTTGGGTTTTCTGCCCGTCTGGAGGGCAACTTTTCTCTTTTCCTCGAGTTCCTCGGGAGAACAGGTACAGTAATAGGCTTTTTTTTCATCAATAAGTTTCTCAACCAACTCACGGTGGATATCGACTCGCTGGGCTTGATAAAAGGGCCCCTCGTCCCATCCCAGACCAAGCCAGGTCATGGCGTCAAGAATCGCCTTGGTAGATTCCTCGGTGGACCTTATCTGGTCCGTATCCTCAATGCGGAGGATGAACTTACCTTGGTAATGACGGGCATAGAGCCAATTGAACAGGGCGGTCCTTGCCCCCCCGACATGGAGATACCCCGTTGGCGATGGGGCAAATCTTGTCCTGATTTCTTTATGTTGATCCATAATCACCCGCTTCTGAATAAATTGATGTTGTCTTATAGGTTTGGCCGTCGATGTTTGTCAAGTCAGATTTCAAGAAATTATTCTTGACATCGCGATGGTTTTATAATCTAATCCCCCACTTTATTGAACCTTATTATTTGACGATTATAGAACCCAAAAGTTGTTCTCGAAGTTGATATGAACGGAATGAAGCAATAGCAATGAAGATCAATATAAACAACATCCCCGAGGAGGGGCTGGACATCCAGACAACCAAGGACCGGAATTGGCTTCAGTCAATCTTTGGCGACGTGGGTGAGAGTGATTTTACGCTGGACGAAATTCACATAACATGTAACATAAGAAAATTACAACAATCCGTTTTTCTGAATGGCGCCATTGAAACCGTCATCCATATGACCTGCTCAAGGTGCCTGGAGACGGCCATGCTGCCTGTTAGTGCTTCTTTTCGTTATACCCTCGTGCCGGCCAAGGCTGAGGAGAGCCGGGAAGAGATAGAGCTAAGTGAAGAAGACCTGGAATACGGGTACTATGAAGGGGAAATCGTGGATTGCGATCCCCTGATTTATGAGCAAATCGTCCTCCAGATACCTATTAAGGTTCTCTGTATGGAAGATTGTCGGGGTTTGTGCCCCGACTGTGGGACCAATCTTAACCTCGAGGCGTGCAACTGTGCATCGGACCGCGTCGACGAGAGATTGGCCGTTTTGAAAAAGCTGAAACTGACGTCGTGAATAAACATTATTTAAGAGGATAACAACCATGCCAAACCCAGTAAAAAGACATTCCCGAACGAGGAGAAACAAGAGAAGATCCCATGATTTTCTGAGCTCACCGGCCATCTCCCTTTGTCCCCAGTGTGGCGAGAATAAAATGCCCCATCGTGCCTGTGCCAAGTGCGGCACTTACAAGGGCCGAGAAATAGTTTCCCTCGTGAAAACAGCTTAATTTCAGCACCGGCCGACAGCGTTTGCACTGCCGCCAAGAGTGGCATTTTAGGATTGACAAATTCCCCGGCCGGGGAATTTTAATCGCGCAATATTTGTATCAATGCCGTGGCGCCGGGATTGATCGAAAGGAATATGGCGGTTGATTTTCCGGTAGACATCAAAACGGTGTTGGAAAAGGAAATTCCACTGGCAAGAATTTAAGCCTCTTAAGGATGTGCCTGGAGATTGGTCGACTTTCTTGCTTCGCGAGAAGCCGCTTACATTATAGGTCAAGTCATCCGCTTTAATAGCGGGTTAAATGTGTAATCAGAACCATCATCAATTAAATATTCAGGAGGAAAAGGATATGACGCTTGAGGCAAAGGTCATTGATCTCATCATGGAACAATTGGGAGTAACCCGGGAAGAGTGTGTTCCAGAGGCATCATTTGTCGATGATCTCGGGGCGGACTCCCTGGACATCGTCGAACTCATTATGGAAATGGAGGAGAATTTCGGCATTCAGATCTCCGATGATGAATTGGATAAGATTCGCACCATACAGGATGTTATTGATTTCCTGAAAACCAAAGGGGTCAAGTAGTATCGTTCATTCACGGGAGTCGATCATTGAAAAGACGAGTACTTATCACTGGCCTTGGGGCGTTGACCCCCGTTGGCAATTCCGTCCGGGAAGCTTGGGAGGGAATCTGTTCCGGACGTTCCGGCATCGGGCCAATAACAAAGTTTGACTGTTCCGCTCACGAAACAAAGATAGCTGGTGAAATCAAGAACTTCGACCCTCTTATCCATGTAAATAAAAAAGAGCTGCGAAGATACGACGATTTCATCGTCTATGCCCTGGCTGCCGCCGATATGGCCATGCAGGACGCTGCGCTGAGCATTGGGGCCGAACAGGCCGAACGCGCCGGAGTCATCATCGGCTCGGCAATCGGAGGCCTTCCCACGCTCGAAAAGGAGAAGGAAAACATCCTCCGGGCCGGTCCCCGGAGAATCTCTCCTTTTGCGATCCCCGCCGCCCTGGCCAATCTGGCCGCCGGCCATGTATCCATCCGTTACAACCTTAAAGGACCTATCAACTGCCCCGTCACCGCCTGCGCTTCCGGCACTTATGCCATCGGGGACGCCTTCCGGATGATTGCCTGGGATTATGCAGATGTCATGGTGGCGGGCGGCGTTGAGGCTGTGGTCTGTCCCTTGGCCGTGGGCGCTTTCAATGCTATGCGGGCGCTTTCCAAACGTAATGATGAACCTGAAAAGGCCAGCCGGCCCTTTGACACCGACAGAGACGGTTTTGTCCTATCCGAGGGATGTGGCCTCGTAATCCTTGAGGAATATCATCATGCCCTGAACCGGGGGGCAAAAGTTTACGCCGAACTCGCAGGCTACGGCATCACCAGCGACGCCTTTCACATGGCAGCCCCCCCTCCCGGTCACGAAGGGGCGGTCCGCTGCATGAACGCTGCCTTGCGTGACGCAGCAATGGGACCGGAGGTTATCGATTACGTCAACGCCCATGGTACCTCGACGCCCCTTAATGACATCTATGAAGCCGAGGCAATTCACACGGTTTTCGGGAACCATGTTTCCCGTCTCCTGGTAAGTTCCACCAAATCCATGACCGGACACATGCTGGGCGGCGCCGGGGGCGTGGAAACGGTCTTTGCCGCGATGGCCATCGAGGAAAGCATTGTCCCGCCGACGATCAATCTCCATAAGCCCGACCCGGCAGCGGGGGCGCTGGATTTTGTTCCCAATACGGCCAGGAAAAAGGACGTCCGGACGGTTATGTCCAACACTTTCGGCTTCGGCGGCGTCAATGCCGTCTTAATCTTGAAAAAGTTTGAGCCGTGATGGGAAAAATAATTATTGCCGCTGACCACGCCGGTTTCCCTTTGAAAGAAGAGGTAAAATCATTCCTTTCCCGCCAGGGATGGATCGTGATAGACGAGGGGACCGGCGATGAAAGTCCGGTTGACTATGCCGATTATGCCGCTGCCGTGGCAGGAGGGATCTCCTCCGGCCGATATGACCGGGGCATCCTTGTCTGTGGCTCCGGCGCCGGGATGTCAATTGTCGCCAACAAATTCCCGGGAGTCCGGGCAACCCTCAGCCTGAACGAGGAGATGGCCGCCTTGAGCCGCCAGCATAACGACAGTAATATCCTCGTACTTGCCGGAAGAATGACTAGCAGTGACGCGGCCTTGAAGATTGTTACGACATGGTTGCAAACCCCCTTTGAGGGGGGGCGTCATCAGCGCCGCATAGACAAGATAAGGGCAATCGAACAAAAATTGATGAAAAATTAAGGACGTACATGAGGAGGATTCATGACATCATTATTTAAGACCGATCCACAGGTTGCGAAGGCCATCTGGGAAGAAACGGGCAGGCAGGCCGGTAAACTGGAAATGATTGCTTCGGAGAACTTCGTTAGCGAAGCGGTCCTCGAAGCCCAGGGATCCATCATGACAAATAAATATGCCGAGGGTTACCCGGGCAAACGCTATTACGGGGGATGTGAATATGTTGATGTCGTGGAAACTCTGGCCATCGAACGCTGCAAAAAGCTCTTCGGCGCCGACCATGTAAACGTCCAGCCCCATTCAGGAACCCAAGCCAATATGGCAGTATATTTTGCCGTTCTTCAGCCGGGAGACACGGTCCTCGGCATGAACCTCTCCCACGGAGGACATCTTTCCCATGGCAGTCCGGCCAATTTCTCCGGACGGCTTTACAATGTCGTGGCCTACGGCGTCTCCCGGGAGAGTGAAACTATCGACTTCAACGAAGTTGAATCCCAGGCAAAAAAACACAAACCCAAATTGATCGTCGTGGGGGCCAGCGCCTACCCGCGGACCATCGATTTTATTAAATTCAGAGAAATTGCCGATATGGTCGGGGCAGAAATCATGGCCGACATCGCCCATGTCGCCGGTCTTGTGGCCACGGGACTTCATCCTTCCCCCGTCCCCGTCTGCGAATTTGTAACCTCGACGACCCACAAGACCCTCCGAGGCCCCCGGGGAGGTCTGATCATGTGCAAACAGGATCGAGCCGCCGCCATCAACAGCCGTGTCTTTCCGGGAATGCAGGGCGGCCCGCTGATGCACATCATCGCCGCTAAGGCCGTCGCCTTCCAGGAGGCCCTGTCGGCAGATTTCAAGAACTATCAGACGCAAATCGTCAAGAACGCCAACGCCCTGGCGGAAGCACTTGTCAGGGAGGGCTTCCGCCTTGTTTCCGGAGGCACGGACAATCACCTGATGCTCGTGGATCTTACGGACAAAGGCATTACCGGCAAAGACGCCCAGGAGGTCCTTGATCTGGCGGGCATAACGGTCAACAAGAACGGTATCCCCTTTGATACCCAGGGACCTCAGATCACCAGCGGTATCCGCCTGGGAACCCCGGCCCTCACCACGAGAGGCATGAAGGAAGAGCAGATGAAGATCATCGCTGGCTTTATCGCCAGTATTCTCAAGGACATCAAGAGCGAAGAAAAGATACGGGAAATCCGCAGCAGCGTACAGGACCTCTGCGGGCAGTTTCCTCTTTACAAAGAACGATTACAGGGAGCCCCTTTTAAATAAGGCACTGATATGGTAGAAGAGCCTGAGATTCCGGGACGGCCATCGTGGAATGAATATTTTATGAGCATTGCGGGCCTGGTGGCCAAACGTTCAAGCTGCATCCGCAGGCAAGTCGGCGCCGTCCTAGTACGGGACCGGCGCGTCCTGTCCACAGGATACAATGGCGCTCCGACGGGACTCAAGCACTGTCTCGATCTGGGATGCCTTCGCAAACAGCATAATATCCCCTCGGGGGAGCGCCATGAACTCTGTCGCGGCTTGCACGCCGAGCAGAACGCAATCATTCAGGCGGCCCTCCACGGGGTCAGCGTCAAGGATTCTGTTCTTTACTGCACCAATCATCCCTGTATCATCTGCGCAAAAATGATCATTAACGCCGGCATCCGCTCCGTGCTGATCCAGGATGGTTATCGCGACGCCATGGCAGAGGAGATCCTCCAGGAGGCGGGAGTAGAGGTGCATCTGACATGAAATGCCCCTTTTGCCATAACGGTGAGAACCGCGTGATTGACTCCCGAATCAGCAAGGACGGTAGCGCCATTCGGCGGCGGCGCGAATGCCTGGCATGCAACAAGCGCTTCACCACCTACGAGGTGGTCGAGGACGTTCTGCCCATGGTTGTCAAGAAGGACGGGCGGAGGGAACCCTTCGATCGGATGAAGATTCGTAATGGTCTGATCAAGGCCCTGGAGAAAAGACCGATCAGTATAGATGAGATTGATAGCGTTGTGGATCAAGTAGAGCGTGCATGTCAGGAAAGTCTGGGCAAGGAGGTCCCTTCATCCATGATCGGGGAGAAGGTCATGGAAGAGCTGCAGAGACTCGATGCAGTGGCCTATGTCAGGTTCGCGTCTGTTTATCGACAATTCCGGGACGTCAACGATTTCCTTGATGAACTCAAAGATTTGCTGAACGTAAAAAAGGATGGCTGATTTCATTTATGTTTACCGGCATTATCCAGGCTAAGGGAACATTGGCCCAATTGGTCAGACAGGGGGAAGAATCCCTGTTAACCTTCACTACCGATCTTCCCCTCGATGACGTCAAGACCGGAGACAGCATCGCCGTAAATGGGGTCTGCCTTACGGTAACACAGAAAAAAACGAAAGGTTTTTCCGCTGATGTCTCTGCCGAAACCCTGGCCAAGACCAATCTGGGGCTACTTAAGAACGGCGATTACGTGAACATCGAAAAGGCCTTGCGTCTTATGGACTTTCTGGGCGGTCACCTTGTTTTGGGGCATGTGGATGGTCTCGGCAAGATCACGGAGAAGACCGTCCGGACAAAGTCCGTGCTCTTCACATTTGAAGTTCCGGACCAACTCACTAAATATATTGTAGAAAAAGGATCCATTGCCGTCGACGGGATCAGTTTAACGGTCAATCGTTGTGTGCGGAATCAATTCCATGTTAATATGATTCCGCATACTGCCCAGGGGACAACTCTGGGTTTTAAAAGGGTATCGGAACCGGTGAATATTGAGACTGATATCATTGGTAAGCACATAGAAAAACTAATATTTAGCAATCGCGGCAGCAACTCGCAGGTGGATTGGAAGTTGTTGGCGGAACACGGTTTTCTGAGGTGAAAAATGGGTGTAAGTACAATAAGTGAAGCCATCGAAGACATTCGCAATGGTAAGATGATCATCCTCGTTGATGACGAGGACCGGGAAAACGAGGGCGATCTTTACATGGCCGCCGAATTTGTAACCCCCGAGGCCATTAATTTCATGGCCAGGTATGGACGGGGACTGATTTGCCTGACCATGACGGAAGAACATGCCGATCGCCTTAATCTGATGCCCATGGCGAGGGACAACCGCTCCCGCTTTGGCACAGCTTTCACCATATCCATTGAGGCCAAGAAGGGTGTAACCACGGGTATTTCGGCATTTGATCGCGCCACCACCATTCGCGCCGCTGTGGCCGATGGCGCCAAGGCCGATGACTTGGTCAGTCCCGGACACATCTTCCCTATCCGGGCTAAAAAGGGCGGTGTTCTGGTAAGAACCGGGCAAACAGAAGGGTCCGTTGATCTGGCTCGCATAGCCGGGCTCAAGGCGGCCGGCGTCATCTGCGAAGTCATGAAAGACGACGGCACCATGGCCCGCATGCCCGATCTGGAGATTTTTGCTAAGGAACACGATCTGAAAATTGCGACTATTGCCGACCTCATCGATTTCCGTATGCAGCATGAGTCCATGATTCGCCGTGCTGCCACCGCCAACATTCCGACACGTTTTGGAGGGATGTTCACCGTAACGGTTTATGAAAACGACGTGGACGATATGCAGCATGTCGCCCTGGTAAAGGGGGATATCAAGCCGGAAGATGAAGTTCTCGTCCGTGTCCATTCCGAGTGCTTTACGGGGGATGTCATTGGGTCGGAACGTTGCGATTGTGGCGATCAGCTTCACCAAGCCATGGAGATGGTGGGAGCCGAAGGAAAAGGCGTGATCGTGTATATGCGTCAGGAAGGGAGAGGCATAGGCTTCGTAAACAAGATCAAGGCTTATGCCCTCCAGGAAGAAGGAAAGGATACCGTTGAGGCCAATATTGAGCTCGGCTTTAAGGCCGATCTGAGAGATTATGGACTCGGCGCTCAGATCCTGGCCGATCAAGGGGTCCGGAAAATGAGGCTGATGACCAACAATCCCAAGAAAATAGTGGGTCTTGAAGGCTACGGCATAACCATTACCGGTCGGGTGCCCATTGTCATCGAACCGGATGAGAACAATATTCGTTACTTAACGACCAAAAAAGCAAAAATGGGTCATTTGATATAAATTTGTCACTAATGGAGATGGAGGCTGAGCATGCCAAAAGTTATCGAAGGAAAAATTATTGCCAAGGGGATGAAGTTTGCTATTGCAGCAAGCCGATTCAACGATTTTATCTCCAGCAGACTCATCGACGGGGCCTTTGATGCCCTGACAAGGGCTGGTGCGGATGAAAAAGACATTCAGCTCTTCAAGGTTCCCGGGGCCTTTGAACTGCCTATCACTGCGAAAAAACTTGCAAAAAGCGGCCGTTACGATGCCGTCATCTGTGTAGGAGCTGTCATTCGCGGGGCGACGCCCCACTTCGAATACGTCAGCGCCGAGGTGTCCAAGGGAATAGCCAGCGTTGGGCTCGAAACCGAGATTCCTGTTTCCTTTGGCGTATTGACGACGGACACGATTGAACAGGCCATTGAACGGGCAGGCACCAAGGCGGGCAACAAAGGCTGGGATGCCGCCATGGCCGCCATCGAAATGGTCGATCTTTTCAGAAAGATCTAAGACAGGCCATGCAACAAAGAAGAAAGGCGCGGGAATTTGCCTTGCAGGTCCTGTACGGAATGGATCTTCAGGACCGGAATGTCTCTGAAATCCTGGATTTTTTTTGGTCAATTCTGGAAAATCACGAAGATTTGGGGAAGCAGCTTCCCCGGGATGAAGGGTCAAAGCAGTTCGCCCTTCATCTCGTGCAAGGGACCTGGGAAAACATCGAGCAGATTGACGGCATTATCCGAAACTACTCGGAACATTGGTCCATCGAGCGGATGTCGAGGGTGGACAGGAGCATCCTCAGAATGGCTGTGTTTGAACTTCTTTTCTGTGAAGATATCCCCCCGAAAGTCTCTCTGAACGAGGCCATCGATCTGGGGAAAATATACGGATCTGAAAATTCCGGGGCCTTTATCAATGGCATCCTCGACGCGCTTTATTTGGATAAACTGGCAAAAAACCCTTGACAATGTGTTTTTGTATGATAGAAGACCGGACACAGCGGTGATTTAAAGTAAATTGCTCCGCTCTATAAATGTGCTAAAGCACTGATGGTGATCGAATTTAACCCGTGCTTGCGCATGGGTTTTTTTTTGACGGTAACTTATTCGTGAAAGGGAGACAAAATATGCAGATTTCTTCGGAAAGCGTCAAGATTGGTCATCCGGATGTTGTGGCGGACATCATTGCCGCTAATGTCATTGCGGCAATCCTGGATGAGGAAAAAAAATTGGGTATGGACCTCAGCAACATGCCTCATTGCGGTATTGAGGTATTCCTTGGCAAAGGGATCTGCCTCGTCGGGGGTGAAGTCAGGACCAGGGTTTACGCAGACATCGATAAAATCGCACGGGATTCAGTTCTGGATATTGGCTACAACCACGCCGCCGTTGGTCTCAATGGTCACCTCATGGGAGTTCTCAACGCCATTATCCCACAATCCCCCGATATTAACATCGGTACGAGCATGGAACTGAACAAGTGTAAAGAAATAGGCGCCGGAGATCAGGGGATCATGTATGGTTTTGCCTGCGATGAAACGCCGGAACTACTCCCTCTGCCCTATGTCCTTTCAAGTAGACTCATGCGAGCTTTTGAAGACTGCCAGGATCCGATCTTTGCCCCTGACGGCAAGGGACAGGTGTCCATAGATTACGATGAGAAAACTGGCAAGCCGAAACGCCTGGTCAAGATCCTCATGTCCAATGCCATTGACTATCGCTACGTCAAGGGAAGCAAAAACACTGTCAAAGAACGGGCCAAAAAGATTGCCTTTGAATGCCTCAAGGACTGGGTCGACAAGAAGACGGAATTTCTCTTCAACCCGACGGGAGAATGGAATGCCCTCAATTCCTGCAGCGCTGCCGACTCCGGGGTAACGGGGCGCAAGCTGGTTGTCCAGTTCTATGGCGGTTATCCGGGCGCACAGCTCGGAGGTGGTTCGGTCGTAAATAAATCCCCGGAAAAGGTCGACTGTTCTGCCGCCTTCGGAGCCCGTTATGTGGCCAAGAATATCGTCGCCGCCGGTCTGGCTTCAAAATGCGCTGTCCAGTTGGCATACGCCATCGGTATCGCCAGACCTTTTTCTATTTATGTCAACACCTTTGGAACTGGCGTCATTCCGGACGGCAAATTGGAGAAAATCATTGAAAATAATTTTGACCTGACCCCCGGAGGAATGATCACCCGTTTTGGACTCCTGAGTAGTAATGTCTACAGGTGCATACCGAAAACATTATTCATGGACGGTTATAAGTGGGAGAAGACGGATTTAATCAAACAACTAAAAAAGGCGGCAGCATAACCAAACAAATCTAACGGCTTACTCCTGAAGGGGCTTCGGACTCCGGGTTAATCCCGGCACCGTGGCCCCTTTTTATGTTGTTCCTTATTGAAATCATTCTTCTCCTGTGTTACGGAAAAGAAAAACCATTCCGGGAGTAGTCTATGAACGCTAAATACACCCCTCAGCAGATTGAAGAGAAGTGGCAGCGGCACTGGGAAACAGGCAAGACCTTCTCGGTAAAGGAAGACACGCAAAAGAAAAAGTACTACCTCTTGGAAATGTTTCCCTATCCTTCCGGGAAAATCCATATCGGACATGTCCGTAATTATACCATCGGCGATGTAGTTGCCCGCTACAAGCGGATGCGAGGATTCAATGTCCTCCATCCCATGGGCTGGGATTCTTTCGGCATGCCGGCGGAAAATGCTGCCATTGCCCACGGCATCCATCCTTCCGTCTGGACGAATGAAAATATCGCCCACATGAAAAAACAGCTCAAACGCATGGGATTCAGTTACGACTGGGACCGGGAAATCTCCACGTGCGAGCCAGAGTATTATCGGTGGGAACAGCTTTTTTTCCTATGGATGTACGAGAAAGACCTTGTTTACAAAAAAACTTCCATGGTCAATTGGTGTCCCGACTGTCAGACCGTCCTGGCGAACGAACAGGTAGAGGCAGGACTCTGCTGGCGCTGCTCAAGCGAAGTCTCCCCCAGAGAGCTGGATCAGTGGTTTTTCCGAATCACCGCTTATGTGGAAGAACTGCTGGAACACTGTGATCGTCTTCCCGGCTGGCCGGACCGGGTCCTCACCATGCAGAGGAACTGGATCGGGAAGAGCCACGGCTGTGAACTTTCCTTTCCCATGGCGGACGGCAAGGGGGACATAAAGGTTTTCACGACCCGCCAGGATACAATTTTCGGCGCCACCTTCATGCTCATCGCCGCCGAACACCCCATGGTGATGGAGCTTGTCAAAGGAAAAGAACGGGAAGATGAGGTCAGTCAATGGGTAGACAAGATCAAGAAACACGACAAGGTTATGAGGACCTCCGATTACTACGAGAAAGAAGGTATTTTTCTTGATACTTATTGTCTCAATCCCGTTACAAAAAACAAGATGCCCATTTATGCAGCCAATTTTGTCCTCGCCGATTATGGCACCGGCTGCGTCATGGCGGTGCCAACCCATGATCAACGGGACTTTGAATTCGCCAAAAAATACAATCTTCCCTTGATTGTTGTCATTCAGCCGCCTAAAAAGGCCCTGAATGTCCATACCATGACCGAGGCCTACGTGGAAGAAGGCATCCTCGTCAATTCCGGCCCCTTCAATGGCATGGAAAACATGAAGGCCCTGGATAAGATTGTCGAATATCTTGAATCACTGGGCCGGGGCAAGAAGACTATCCAGTACCGCCTGCGGGACTGGGGAATATCCAGACAGCGATACTGGGGCGCCCCCATTCCGGTAGTTTACTGTGAGAAGTGCGGGGCCCTGCCGGTTTCCGAGCGTGACCTGCCCGTTATTTTACCCAGGGATGTAGAGCTGACCGGTGAAGGCGGATCGCCCCTGGCAAAACATGAATCCTTCATAAAAACCTCCTGCCCCAATTGTAACGGCCCGGCGCGCAGGGAAACAGACACCATGGATACCTTTGTCGAATCATCTTGGTACTTTGACAAATTCTGCTGCGCAAACTTCAATGACAAACCAGGACTGGACCGGAAGGCGCTTGATTACTGGATGCCCGTGGACCAGTACATCGGAGGCATCGAACACGCCATCCTCCATCTTTTGTATTCGAGGTTTTTCACAAAGGTACTGCGTGATTTTGGAGTCATCGGCGTCGATGAACCTTTTACCAACCTCCTGACCCAGGGCATGGTATGCAAGGAAACGATGAAATGCCGTCAGCATGGTTATCTTTATCCAGAAGAGGTCAAGGAAGGCCGGTGTACTCATTGTCAGGAGGAGATTGTTGTCGGTAAGACGGAAAAAATGTCCAAATCCATAAAGAATGTTGTCGATCCGGATTATCTGATCGAACGCTACGGCGCCGATACCGCCAGGATCTTCTGCCTCTTCGCCTCCCCTCCGGAGAAAGACCTGGAATGGAGCGACCAGGGGGTGGAAGGCTCCTATCGCTTCCTCAACCGAACATGGCGTATCGTCATGGATTATCTGGATGACATCAAGGAAATTGTCCCCTTTGACGGCGGCACTGTTCTCGACGGTGACTTGAAAAACCTGCGCCGAAAAACACACCAGACCATTCGCAGAGTCACCAGAGATATCGATGATCGATTCCACTTCAACACGGCCATCAGCGCAGTCATGGAGCTTGTCAATGCCCTTTATCAGGTTCCCCGGCCCGCCAAAGATGATCTGGTCGCCCTGTCGGTGATCAGGGAAACGGTTGATTCTCTGCTTTTATTGCTGGCGCCCACGGTCCCCCATTTTTCCGAGGAACTATGGGAAATGATGGGAAACAAGATCAATACCGCCGACTCATCATGGCCGGAATATGATCCCACCGTGGTCACTGAGGAGGAAATAACCATCGTCATCCAGATAAATGGTAAGGTAAGAGGCCGGATTACCGTACCCATCGATGAGGAGGAGGAGTCAATCAAATCGCTGGCAAGAGCCGATGAAAAGATTGTCAAGCTGATCGAGGGGAAGACAGTCCTCAAAGAGATTTACGTACCCAGAAAATTACTGAATATTGTCGTCGAGGGATAAGATGAAAATCGGTATCCCTATTCCCCGGATTATCGTCGTCCTAACCATGATCCTTATTCTGAGCGGCTGCGGATACGGTTTCTCACCGGGGGGAGAGTATATTGATCCGGAGGTCCGGAAGGTATTCATCGAACCTTTCGCCAACCGGACAAGCCAAGCCAACCTGGAAGACACCATCCGCCTGGCCATCACCAACTGGTTCGTCAGGGGAAAACGGTTTCAGATCGTCGATAACGAGGCTCAGGCCGACGCCATTTTCCGGGGCGCGGTCAAAAGTCTCTCGACTGCTCCCCTCTCCTACCGGACAACAAATCTGGCCGCAGAAGAACGGATGACGTTAACGCTGGAACTATCATTTGAGGATAGGAGGACAAAGAAAGCTATCTGGAAGGACGGTAATTTTTCCGGCTCTCAGGATTACCCGGTAGCCAATGTCAACGACACGGAAACCGCTCGTCAAAACGCCCTCACAAAGCTATCCAGGGATACCGCTGAGAGGGCGTATCGCATGATGATGTCTGGCTTCTGATCAGGCTGCGGATGCGGCGGTCTGAAGGGCGTTCACTTTCCTTGTTAGCCGGGAAATCTTGCGGGAAGCGTTCCTCTTGTGGAAGATGCCTTTGGCGGCAGCCTTGCTGATTTTGGGAATCACGGCAATGAGAGCAGCCTTGGCTCCATCCTGTTCCTTCTTCTCGACTGCCTTGACGATGGATTTAATTTCTGTTTTTACGCTGGAACGAACAGACGCATTTAGCAGACGCCGTTTTTCGCTCTGCTTCATTCTCTTAATCGCTGACTTATGGTTGGCCAAAAAACTTCCTCCTTCATCCTTATTCAATCAAGGGGATCCTTTTATATAAATTGCCAACTTCTGTCAAGAATAAATTGCGAAAGACCAAGGGTTAAATGAAAACAGGTCATGATGTAGACATAATTGAGGTTGGTCCCCGGGATGGCCTTCAGAACGTAGAGGCTTTTGTGGAAACGGCGCAGAAGGTTTCTCTCATCCGGCGCCTTGCTGCCAGCGGTCTGAAGGAAATTCAAGCCGGCGCTTTTGTCAGCCCCCGGGCGATTCCCCAGTTCCGGGACATGAAAGAGGTTATGGCGGGAATAATAGCCTTGCCAAATGTAAGGTTTTCCACCCTTGTTCCCAATGCTCGGGGGGCCCGTGAAGCTTTCAAAAGCGGTGTTGAAAAGTTGATCTTCTTCTTTTCCCTGAGCGAATCTCACAATCTCAACAATGTCCACCAGACAAAGGACGCGTCCTTCAAAGGACTGGAATTGCTCCAAAATAACTTGGCCGCCGAGACACCCGCCGAACTTTGCGTTGCCTTGGCTACAGTTTTCGGTTGTCCCTTTGAAGGATACATGACTACCGACTATATCCTTAAAGATATTGAAAAGATCGCCAATATGGGCATCAAAGAGATAACCCTCTGTGATACTGTCGGTTTCGGTAATCCCAGGCAGGTGGAAGAAATTACGGTCGCCTGTCTGGAGAGTTTCCCGGAAGTCACCTTTGCCGTTCATTTCCACAACACCAGAGGATTGGGCCTCGCCAACGCCCTACGGGCTTATGACACCGGCATCAGGAGGTTTGACGCCGCCGTGGGGGGATTGGGCGGCTGTCCCTTCGCCCCCGGCGCTTCCGGAAATATCGCCACTGAAGATTTGGTATTCATGTTCAATGAAATGGGGATACCGACCGGAATCAACCTAGACGTCCTTCTGAAAGTCTCCACCTTCTTGAAGGAGATTTTGCCCGGAATAGTTTTATCCAGTGCGGTTTACCATGCGGGATTGCCGAAGACGCAGACATCCGGCCCGGAATGCAGCGCACCGGAAGTAAATCCCCCCTGTCCCGCTCATCAGGAATGGTCTTGACAGACAATGGAATGGCCCTTTCGACTATTATTTATTATTTGCGGGGTAATGTTTAAAATCACGTAATATCAACAATATACAGGAGAGAAATGATGCTTAATCGAGAAAAGGCGTTACTTGCAGTTATTGACATCCAGGGGAATCTCTATCTTGCTATGGATAATAAGGAATTTCTTCTGGTAAATACGGCAAAACTGATTAAGGGAATAAATATCCTCGATATTCCAATAATTTTGACAGAGCAAGTCAAGATCGGGCCGACGATCCCCGAACTTGCCGACCTAATGCCCGATGTGAAACCGATAATCAAGAACAGCTTCAGTTGCTGCGGCGATCCACAATTCCTGGAGGCCCTGGTTGCTTCGGGGAAAAAACAGGTCCTCGTCTGCGGCATCGAAGCCCACGTGTGCGCCTATCAGACATCCATGGACCTGATGGAGCGGGGATTCGAGGTTTACGTAGTCGCCGACGCCGTTTCATCCCGCACGTCGGGCAACCGGGAAATCGGCATTCAGAAACTACTCGCCTCCGGTGCCATTCTGACGAGCACCGAGATGGCCCTCTTTGAGCTCCTGAAGACGGCGACAGATCCGAGGGCAAAAGATTTATTCCGGATTATAAAATAGCCGTCCAAGCCCTGCTATTTCAGCTTCTCCAACTCCGTGATCAGCACTTCCAGGGACGGACGCTGGTTAATATCGTGGACGTCGATGTAGCGGATGATTCCTTTTTTATCGATAATAAATATGGCCCGTTCGGAGACGCCGTCGGTCCGCAGAATACCGTATTGCTGCGCTGCTTTTCCATGAGGATAGAAATCCGACAAAACGGGAAACCAGAGCTTCCCCATCTGGTTGGTCCAGGAGAAGAGAGTCGGGATGTTATCCACGGTGATGCCTAAAAGCACGGCATTATGGGCGTCAAACATATCCCGGACAATGTTATATCCCGGCCACTGGTCCGAACAGACAGGGGTCCAGGCAGCGGGCACAAAGGACAGGACAACATTTTTCTTGCCCCGATACTGGCTGAGGGTGATCTTTCCACCCGTTACGGCAGTCAGGGTGAAATCCGGGGCAAGCTGCCCCACTTTTACTTCCAATTTGCTGTCTGTGGGCTGCAGCGTACCGGGATTGTAAATATTTTCTTTATAAGCATCGGAAATAGCCCAGGCGGAAGTGGCTATCGCCAAGGTTAAGATGATGGCGCAGCAGGAAATTAAAAATCTGGAACTTGCTCGTTTCTTCATGGTCTTCCTCCAGGAGTGGAAATGGGATTTACTTTATCCCCGACAGACGCACCATCTCGGCCAGGAAGGCATCGACGTCGCCCAATTCACCCAACTTTGAATAAAAAATACGATGGGAGCCGTCGGGATTGATCTTCACCGCGATGAAGTAAGGCGTCCGTGGCTCACCTAACTTCTTGTGAATTACAAAATCTCCGTCAGAATACAGGGGGAAACTAATACTGTATCTTTTCCTGAAAACATCCACTTCATAAGATGAGTTGCCCACGCCGATGCCTACCAATCTTACCTTGCCCTTCAGGTTCTGATTTGCCTGAATCTTATCATAGAGCTTATTGACATTAGGAGCTTCCCGCTGGCAATAGGGGCAGTACATGCTGAATATTTCAATAATGACCACCCCATCCTTCGGTTTGGGCAGACTGAAGCCGGGGCTTAAATCGGGAAGGACGCTTCCTGCGGCCGGCAAAGACGCGGCCGTGCTCACCGAACTTCCCAAGAGAATCATGAGCATCAGCATTATCGAGGTTCCGTATTTTATCTTTATCATCTTCCTGCCTCCTCTTATCATATTTACTGAAGTCAAGTTATTCCATTAACCTTTTGTGCCCTATATTAACCACTCTTTGGTGATTGGCAACTATGAATCCGTATCTATACAGATAAAAAAAGGGACCTGCTCATTCGGAACAGGTCCCCTGGTGTTTCAGATCTTCATTACGCGCCTGTTAGTGGTGTCCCTTTGCCGATGGCTTTTCTGCTCCATAGACAACCAGTGTCCCGTGCTCTTCCATCTCCTTGAGCCACTTGGGGTGCTGCTTCTTCAGCCACGCCCTGCTCACCCAGCCGGTAAGCATGGCATCCAAAGATCCCGGAGAACCGATCGTTCCCAGGTACAGATGGACGAAAAAGAAGGCGAAGATAACCACAAACCCCAAGGCGTGGAGAACATACATCAGCCGCACGATCAGCGGGGGAAAGCTCAGGGGGAACCACATCATCAGACCCGTCAGGAACATGATGACCCCAAATCCCGCCACAACCAGAAAGAACATCTTCTGGCCCGGATTGTACTTACCCGTTTCGGGAACCTTGTCCACATGCCAAAGATAGCCGCCGGCGCACCTGATCCATGCCAGATCTTCGGGCATGGAAAAAATCCCTGCTTCTTTCCACCACATACGGATGGTGAAATACAGGGCCACGCCAAAGAAAACGCCCGTGAAGTTATGCACATACTTCAGGGACTTGAGGCCTCCCATCATGTCGCCGATAAAATTAAAGGATTGATACATCATCCCCAACCCGGTGATGCACAACGCGATGCAGGACAGGGCCAGACTCCAGTGGACAATCCTCTCAAAACCGTCTGTTGCTTGAATTAATCCCTTTCTCATGGCTTATTCACCTCCCTTTTCTTCTTTGCCGGGCTCATCGGGCAGCTTTGGTCCATGCAGGATGTAATGAAGGAACGACCCCGCCAACACGCCGCCAGCAGCCAGTAAACTTAAAGGCTTCAGCATGTCCTTCCAGACAATGAGGGAGAATGGCACGCAGGGCTTGTCGGGCAGGGCGTCATAAACTCTTGGTTTTTCTGTCAGCACATAAATTACATGTGTTCCGCCGACGAACTTGTCGCCATAGACGTTGGCATCGCCCCCCAACTCCTTGGCCCGGGCATATGCCTTTTTGATCATGGCGTTCTTGTCACCGAAGGTAATGGCCCCCGTCGGGCAGGCCTTGGCACAGGCGGGAATCAAATCCGCCTCGATGCGGCTCAGGCACAGATCGCACTTATAGATCTTGTCCGTGACCCGGTCGTATCTGGGAATCTCAAAGGGACATGCGGAAACGCATTCCTTGCAGCCGATGCAGAGACTGTTGGTGACAGCCACCGTGCCAAAGTCTGTATAGTGGAGCGCCCCGCTGGGACAAACCTTCACACAGGCCGCATTGGTACAGTGCATACAGCCGTCTTTTCTGAAGAGCCACTTGACTTTGTCTTTCTCGGCAATTTCCTGAAACCGGATCAGGGTCCATGTGTTCGACTGCAGGTCGGGGGGATTCTGATAGGTTCCATAATTCTCGGTCTGTTTTGCCGGCTGCTGATTCCACTGTTTACAAGCCAATTGGCAGCTCCGGCAACCCGTACATTTCGAAACATCGATTAGTTTTGTTATTTCAGCCATAATCTCTCACCCCCTCACTTCTTGATCACATTGACCATGAAGGCCTTGCTCTCAGGAATCATGGTATTGGCGTCGCCAATAGTTGACGTCAGCAGATTGGCTGCATCACCGTAGGTAAAGACCTCGGCCTTCTTGTCGCCCGGGCTGTATTTCCGGTCCTTTGTCGTGATCCAGCCGAAGTGCCAGGGAATGCCCACTTCGTGAATAGTGTTGCCGTCGATATTAAAGGGTTTGAACCGGTGGGTCACAATGGCCGTACATTCGACCTGACCCCGCGGTGACTTTACGATGGTCTTGTCGCCGTTCCGGATACCCTTTTCCCTAGCCAGTTCAACGCTCATTTCTACAAACATCCCCGGCTGCATTTCCGCCAGCCACGGACACCAGCGTGTCAGAACGCCCGTCTGCCAATGCTCACTGACCCGGTAGGTCGAACAGACGAAGGGGAAACGGGGATCGCAACTGCCCACGCCGGAATAAACATCCAGATCGGATCCAACACCGGCTTTATCGAAGCGTTTGATCGCCGGGTTGTTCTTCTGGGGCGACATCATGTTTTTCTCCACGGGACACTCCAGTGGTTCATAGTGCTCCGGGAAAGGACCGTCGGCAAGACCGGGTCCGAAGAGACTGGCCACGCCATCCGGCTTCATGATGAAAGGCGGCCTTCCCGAACCGGGATCGCCGACACCGTCCGGCACATCGCCAACCCATTTAGTACCATCCCAGGTAATGACCGCCCGCTTGGGATCCCATGGTTTTCCGTTGAGATCCACCGACGCGCCATTATAAATAATCCGGCGGTTCACCGGCCACGACCATGCCCACTCGGGATACAGGCCGATGCCGGTAGGATCACCTTTCCCTCGCCGTGCGGCCATGTTCACCGCACCGTAGGAGCCGCAATAGACCCAGCAGCCCGATGACGTCGAACCGTCATCCTGAAGCCAGGCAAAGGCGGGCACTGGTTCGCCCTTCTTAAATTCCTTGAACTCCCCTTTCTTGTTGGGGACCTCAACCTTTTTATCTTCCAGGAAGAAACCGTTGATTTCTTTGGCTACCGCATGGGGGTCATAATGAAAATGCCCATCGACGGTCTTGCGACCGTAGGGCCAGGTAAGTTTCATGAGGGGATCAGCAAAGGCGCCGGGCTGTTTTGCATACAGTCCTTTGACCTTAAATAAGATCTCACTCATAATATCTCCGTCGGGAAGAGCCACTCCCGGTGGATTGACGGCCTTGAAGCGCCACTGCTGCAACCTGCTGCTGTTGGCAATGCTTCCTTCCTTTTCGATGGAAGCGGCGCAGGGAAGCATGAAGACTTCCGTCTTGATCTTCGTGGGATCCATACCGGGACCCCGCCAGAAGGAACCTGTTTCATTGTCAAAGAGGTTGACATTGACCATCCAGTCCAGTTTTCCCATCGCTGCCCGGACCTTGTTGGAATGGGCGCCGCTACAGGCGGGGTTCATTCCCCAGGCAAAGAAGCCTGAGAACTTGCCCCTGTACATCTGGTCGAAGATTTGGAGCCAGGAGTAGTTGACTCCGTCGTCGAGTTTGGGCATCAAGGCATAGGCCTCTTCAAGCGAAGCGTTCATGCCGTACATGGAACGGAGGAAACTGGCCGAATACTTGGGAGTGTTTTTCCACCAGTTGAGGCTGTTCTTTTCCTTGGTGGTGGGGGTACGCTTCTCATTAAAGTCCTTCAGGGTCTTCATGGAAGCAGTGGGGGCGCCTATATAGCCCGGCCAGATGTGGAACAGCAGCCCATGGTCCGTGGAACCCTGGACATTGCCTTCGCCCCGCATGGCTGCAACGCCGCCGCCGGCAATGCCCATATTACCTAGGAGAAGCTGAATAATACACATCGTCCGGATGTTCTGGACGCCCACGGTATGCTGGGTCCAGCCCATGGCATAAAGTTCAACGCCGGCCCTGTCGGGCTTACCGGTGGAGGCATATTCTTTGTAGATCTCCAGTAATTTTTCCTTCGGCGTCCCGGTGATCCTGGTAACGAGCTCCGGAGTGTAGCGGGAATAATGCTTCTTCAAGAGCTGAAATACGCAGTTTGGGTCCTGGAGGGTCGGGTCTTTGGTGATGACCCCGTCCTTGCCGGTCTGATAGGACCAGGTGTCTTTGTTGTATTTGCTGCCTTCCAGTCCGGAGAAGACGCCGTTGTTATCGCCGGGAAGCTTTAACGCCGGATTCACCAGGAAGGAGGCATTCGTGTAGTTCTTTACGTATTCATCAAAATGCAAATTGTTATCAAGGATATACTTGATCATACCGCCGAGGAAGGCGATATCAGTCCCTGACCGCAGGGGGGCATAAACATGGGATTTGGCCGCCGACTGGGTGAACCTGGGGTCCACACAGAGCAGTCTTGCCCCTCTTTTGTCTATGGCTTCCTGAATCCACTTGAAGGAAACAGGGTGATTGGATGCGGGGTTGCTTCCCATTATGAGGATCACATCCGCATTGCGGAAATCGACCCAGTGATTCGTCATTGCGCCACGTCCGAACGACTCTGCCAGAGCCGGTACAGTTGGGCTGTGTCAGATACGGGCCTGATGTTCAATGTAGACCAGGCCCAACCCCCTTAGAAATTTTTGATACGTGAAGCATTCTTCGAGATCCATGGCCGCGCTGCCAACGGAAGCAATCCCCTCTGTCCGATTGACAAGCTCGCCCTTCTCATTTGTGGCCTTGAAGCTTACATCGCGGCTTCTCTTGACATTTTCCGCAATCTTCTCGAGGGCCCACTCCCAATCTACTTCCTTCCATTCAGTAGCGAACGGCGCTCTGTAGAGAGGCTTGCCCAAGCGGTTCTCGTTGACGGCCATCTGGTAGATGGAACCGCCCTTACTGCACAGCGATCCCCTGTTGATGGGGCTGTCCGGGTCGCCTTCCGTGTTGACAACCTTGCCTTGCCGGGTGGAGACAATAATGCTGCAGCCGACAGAACAGTAAGGGCAGATCGTCGTGGTCTCTTTTGCATACTTGACCTTCAGGGGCTGAGCGTAGGCGGATACAGGCTTCAGGCTGACGCCGAGGCCGGTGGTAGCCAGCACAGCACCGGAGATCTTCAAGAAACCTCTTCTGCTGACATCCATAAAAATGCGCTCCTTTCTTAGGTATTGATTCACATGGTTGCGTCCATCGACTCACCCTTTCCGAGCATGGGAGGCGGCGCCGTTTCCAGCAACGCCCAATGTCCACCCTTCATTGAGAAACTCTTTAGATAAAGTGGATCGGAGAGCAGGATGCACTTGGTCTTTCAAATAGGCCTGAAATAACCGACTCCCTATATATTTAATGCCTTGGAGTGTCAAGATTTATTTCTCCAGAAAACTAATGATTCCAGATATTTATGTCATTGTTGACATAAGAGGTTTTAAGCTGACCAATAAATAGGCAATCTATCCAGTATCGTTATGTTAAATGTTCAGTTTATGTTCTCTGGAATCACTGTCGTTGCCGGTTGACGTTGTGGCCATCATTGACATTTTTGCCCCTGTGTGTTACGCAGTGGCTAATAAATATAACGGGAGGTCACATGTCCGCACTTGTCCGCTTTGGCGTTTCTCTTGACGGTGAACTGCTATCCAAATTCGACAGCCTCATCAAGGGGAAGAACTATACGAACCGCTCCGAGGCCGTTCGCGACCTGATCCGCCAGGAACTCATCAGTAAGGAATGGGAAATGGGAGGAATAGTGGCCGGGGCGATCACCCTGATCTACGACCATCATAAACGGGACGTCCTCGGCAAGGTGATCGACATTCAGCATGAGTATCAAAGCCTGATTATCTCCACCCAGCATATTCATCTCGATCATCACAACTGCCTGGAAATTATCGCTGTTCAAGGTCTCGCCGACGAGGTGAAAGGGCTTGCCGCAACTCTCAAATCTGTCAAGAGCGTTCGCCACAGTAGCCTGAACATGGCAAGTACGGGCAGGGACATTATTTAAGTTGGCAACTTAGAAGTATATTCCTATTACAAATCGGACACCCCTGCATGGAAAGAGGCTGCTCCAGATGGCACTCCTCAAGCAAGGCGGTGTTGAGGAATATCTCTTCCGTTGGTCCGTCCGCAGCAATCATACCCCTGTGCAGGATGATGGTTCTTGGGCATAATTCAAGCACCATATCCAGGTCGTGGCTGGTAAAAATCTTTGTATGATGAAATTCTTTAAGGAGTTGCATCAGTTGTCTGCGACCGTAAGGGTCAAGTCCGCTGGTCGGCTCATCCATGACCAGGATGTCAGGCGACATGGCGAGCACGGTTGCTATTGCCACTCGTTTTTTTTCTCCCCCCGAAAGACGGTATGGAGGTTTTGTCCGGAGATGTGCGGCCCCTACTCTTTCCAGTGCGTCACCAACCCTTTGATCAACATCAGTACCCACAAGGCCAAGGTTTAGGGGGCCAAAGGCAACATCGTCATATACCGTCGGCATGAAAAGTTGATCATCAGGATCCTGAAAAACCATGCCGACAGTCCGCCGTATCTCCGGAAGGGTACCTTTGGTCAGTGGAAAATCACCAATGCGGATAGTCCCGGATGTGGCCGTCAAATAACCGTTCAGGTGCAACAGCAGGGTGGATTTTCCGGTGCCGTTGGCGCCGATGATCGCTACGGACTCGCCGTGGGTTATCCGGACTGACACACCACGCAGGGCCTCTGTCCCATCGGAATAGGTGTGGCAAAGATCGACGATATCAACGATATGGTGGCTCACGAAAGCATTCTCATGACAATTGTCCCGATCAGTTGAGGGATGTTTTGAAGTCTTAAGGCGATAAAAATGGCGGACCAGACGATAACAAAAAAGAGTTCTCTCCCCCCGAATTGTTTTGGTTGTCCCGTGTGGAATTCACCGGTAAACCCCCGGGCCAGCATGGCCATGTGAATACGTTCCGCCCGTTGCCACGTTCTCAACAAGAGATGACTGATCAGGGAAGTGTATGATGCCAGGCTGAGCCCCTTTTCCCCAAAGGAACGGAGTTCCCGGGCCCGGGAAGCCCTTCCCCCTTCCTCTGTGAGAACGAATATATAGCGATAAAGGAAGAGGAGTTGAACGGCGAACACCTGAGGCATCCCCAATTGTTCGAGGGCTTTGCAGATGCCGGGAAAACCGGTCAGGCCGACCAGAATAATCGCTGCCCCGACGGTCAGGATGGACCGAACAACAACGGAAGCACAAGATATCCAACCTCCGGAAATACCGAACGGGCCAAGTTGAATCATGACCTGCTGGTCGAACAGGGGGTTAAATATGGCCACTGCCAATGCGAAGGGAAGAACAAAAACGATTTTCCCGGCCATATATCCGGCAGGTAGATTGCCAAGAGCCATCATGACCGCCGGGTAGATGAAGAAGGGAAACAGTGCGGTCAGCTCATATTTGTTGAATGATACGACGGAAATGATAAAAACAAGTGTGACAATAACCTTGGCGCGGGCATCGAGACGATGAATTGCCGTCTCGCCGGTGGCAAGAAGATCAAGATTTTTAAAGTCACGAACCGCCCCATCGATGTATCTCATATCAGTCTGAATGAATACGTTTTTTAAGCAGAAAACCACTAAGGAAAGAAACTCCCAGGCTCAGCAATCCGCCGACGATACCGGCGACACTGGTGCCGAGTTTGTTCACTTCCGTTTTTTTATCTTCAGGTTTTGTCTCACCCATAATGGCGTGAGACGATTGATTTCCCACCGCTTCAGGCTTCACTTCCACCTGTTTTCGGAATGTGTAGTCCGGGAGGAAGGAAATCCTTTCCTGTAGGCTGGACAATGGTCCGTGTAGGCCCTCCTGGGCTCCTTTCAGCTCTTTCATCCCCGTCACCCTGGTTATGGACCACTCCAGCCCATCCGGATTTTCCGAAGCAAACAAGGAAACGATTCCCCCTGTTATCAAGGCCACGGCAAGAAATGCCAGGACAACATTTTTCACCGGATGATTGCCGATTGGACGAGCTTCCAGAGCGCTCTGAAGGATCTCCGGCCTGGCATTGTAGACAAATGACACAACCGCCGCGGTTACCAGACCCTCAACAATACCAATGGCCAGATGGATCGGCTGCATCAGAATGACGAAACTTGAAAAGGGGAGTGATGAAATCCCGGAAGAGACCGTCTCCAGCACCACTCCCAAGGCGCCCATTTGCATGCCGATCACCGCGGCCACCACCGAGGCAACCGACAGTTTCGCCGGAGTTGGTTTATGGCCAATGATCTTTTTATAGATAAAAGGATAGGCGATAAAGGCCGGGAAAAAGCCGAGGTTAAAGATGTTACATCCCAAAGCCAAAAGGCCGCCGTCGGCAAAAAAGAGCGCCTGCACCACCAGCACCGAGGAGATGGTAAGGAAAGCGGCATACGGTCCGAGGAGAATGGCTAAAATCAACCCTCCTCCCAAATGGCCACTGGAACCGGTTGCCGGAATAGTAAAATTTATCATCTGAGCTGCGAAGATGAAGGCGCCAAGCACGCCCATTAGCGGTATCTTGCGGTCGTCGAGTTCTTTGCGGACTTTGCTTGAACAGTAGGCAATGGTTCCGGCCGCAACGGCCCACATGGCAACGCCGACCGTAGGAGATAATAGCGCGTCCGACATATGCATAATTAATTTCTTTTGCCTTCGCGAAGTGTTACTTTTTCCTATTTAATGCCACAGCGCGCATACTATTTTACCTTTCTGGTGTCAAGCGCTTTATTTATATTCTGGATATATACTCAATAATACACACGATTCGCCATTTTAAATTCTTGGTGAAAGTTATAAACATCATTTGTGACACGAAGCAATAATTCATATTATTTCAGCTCCCTACGCCTTTTTTCCCTTGACAGCACAAATAAACTGACATATGTCGCCGATGTCATCTGTCTGGTTTGGCATGTGGCAAGCCTGCCCTGTTGTGACAAGAGCGGCAGATGTGCAGGCTGGAAACCGCGTTTGGTCCATTCCCAAACCGTATTCCCGAAAGATTTTTTAAAACTTAATTTTCCCGGACAGACAGTGTGAGTATTTACAGCTGCCAATTAAGGTTCGGGGCGAAAGCGATAACGAAGAGAACGATTGCTATGCTACGTAATATTCACATGGCCAATCCAAAATACAGGTCCAAAATAATGTGGTTGCGTAGGCGGATTGTTCATCAGATGTTGCCGATATTGTTGTTGTTCTTTGTCGTATCAGCGGCAACGGACGATCTCACAATAAAAAATGCCTTCTCGATCGCAACTCCCACCCTTAAACAGGCATTATGCAATGATGATCCGGGCGATTCCGAACGTCATGCCTGGAAGGCGCCCACATATTGGTCACTTACGGAAAATGAAGTTCTTTTGTCCCATCTTGCCATCAAAACATATCTTTATAAAACTGCGGGGATTTTTATTCCTTCCTCGCCGGCGATGTTCTTCCAACCCGACCGGGCACCCCCGGTCTTATTTCTATAGCCTGTTCCTTCTTTTTTTGGCGATCCCTTTAAGAAGGTATTTCTCCGGGAATTAAAGACGTAAAACTAATCTGTGTACAAAGGCCACATTTACTGGAATTAAGGATCTCAGTTTTATGTTTTAGTTGCCGGAGCAATTAATGTTGACCGTTTCGATGGGTGCATGTTATACCTTATGTGACATATGACAAAAAAGGCATGCACAGGATGTCAGAAAGCGTAACGATTTGATTACAACTGCCTCCTGCGGATAGCAGACGCGAGGGCAGAAAAGATTAATATCTAAGGGGGTTTTATGGGTCAAAATGCTGATTATCATAGTACCGTAAGTAAGCAATACCGGCAGCTCCTCAAACAATGCAAGGTCAATCTGGACCGAAATGACCAGGAGCTGCCAGCAGCCGCGGAGGATTTCGGAGAACTCCTCAAAGAGCGGGGTGTTTCGAGGCGGGCGTTTATTAAGTGGACGTCCCTCATGACGGGGGCGCTCATGCTGCCGCCCATCTTCAAACCGGCGCTGGCCAGGGCTGCAGAACAGTTCAGCCGGGTGCCGGTCGTGTGGCTCCACTTCGCCGAATGCACCGGTTGCAGCGAGGCTTTCTTGAGGACATCTTATCCCGGGGTCGCCGATATTCTCCTTGACACTATTTCTTTGGAATATCATGAGACGATCATGGCCGCCGCCGGCGACCAGGCAGAAAAGTGTCTGGAACAATGTCTCCACGATTTCCCCGGTAAGTTTCTCTGCGTCATCGAAGGAGCCATCCCTTTAGGAAATAACGGTAAATATATGCGCCTTGGCCCGAAGGGCAAGACCGGCGTAGAGATCGCTAAGGAAGTGACCTCCAAGGCCGCCGCCACGATCTGCATCGGCAGTTGTTCTGCCTTCGGAAACATTCCGGCGGCAAAACCAAATCCGACGGACTGTGTGGGCGTCAGTAAGGCCATCGGTGTGCATACCATCAATATCGCCGGTTGTCCCCCCAATCCCGTCAACTTCATTGGCACGATCCTTCATTACCTCATGTTTCGCGACGTACCACCCCTCGACGGTCTTGGCAGGCCGGTGTGGGCATATGGCAAGAGGATCCATGATTATTGTGAGCGCCGAGCCCATTATGACGGCGCCGAGTTTGTGCAGCAATGGGGTGATGAGGGGGCGAAACATGGCTGGTGCCTCTACAAGATGGGTTGCAAGGGCCCCTATACCTACGCTAACTGCAGCCAGGTACGTTTCAACGACGGGATTTCCTGGCCCATCATGGCCGGCCATGGCTGCATCGGTTGCACGGAACCGGGTTTCTGGGATACGATGGCGCCCCTAGAGAAACAGATCCACGAGGACACCTTCGGCGGTGGACAGGCTACCATCGATACTATCGGCACGACCCTGTTGGGCGTAACGGCTGCAGGTATTGCCGTTCATGCTGCTGCAACGGCTTGCCGGCACCGGGACAACAAATCGGAAACTAAGTAATCGGGACAGGAGGAATCCATATGGGGAAACGCATTATTATAGATCCCATCACGAGAATTGAGGGGCATCTCAGAATAGAAGTCGAAGTCGAAAATAACGTGATCAAGGATGCCTGGAGCAGCATTACCCTCTGGAGGGGCATCGAGACCATTCTCAAGGGACGCGACCCCAGAGACGCAGGACTCATCGTCCAGCGGTTCTGCGGTGTCTGCACATATGTTCATTATGAAGCAAGCATCATGGCCTGCGAGGACGCCTTCAAGGTGAAACCGCCGCCCAATGCCCGCATCATCCGGAACCTCATCGGCGGGGCACAGTACCTTTATGACCATGTCATGCATTTCTACCACCTCCACGGACTGGACTGGGTGGACATCGTCAGCGCCCTTTCCGCTGATCCGAAGAAGGCCGTTGATCTGGCCCGTAGCGTTAATCCAGATCCGTACAACTGTTCGGAAACACAATACAAGGCCGTACAGCAGCGCCTGACTAAATTCGTCAAATCGGGCCGTATCGGCCCCTTTGCCAATGCCTACTGGGGCAATCCCTCCTACAAACTGCCTCCCGAGGCCAATCTGGTCGTTCTGTCTCACTACCTCGACGCCCTGCAGGTCTCCAAAATCGGCGCCCAGATGATGGCCATCTTCGGCGGCAAGAATCCTCACCCCCAGACCTTGGTCGTGGGCGGCGTGACCTCAGTCATGGATGCCCTGGACGCCTCGCGCATCGGGGCCTATCTATACCGGCTGAAGGAGTTGCGGGACTTTGTGGACCGGGCCTATATCCCCGATGTCCTCATCGCCGCCAAGTACTATAAGGACGAAGGATTAGCCGGTGTCGGCGGCGGCGCGAAGAGCTTCCTGTCTTATGGTGGTTTCCCCCTGGACGAAAGCGACGGCGCCATGCTCTTCCCCAGAGGCATTGTAAAAGCAGGGAATCTTGCCAAGCCCCTTAAATTGGATGAGGCCAAGATCACCGAGGAAGCGACCCATTCCTGGTATAAAGGGTCGGAACCACAACACCCCTTCAAAGGCACAACGGATCCGGAATACACGGGTTATGATGCCACCGGGAACCTCAAAGGCAACGAGAAGTATAGTTGGTGCAAAGCGCCCCGCTATGACGGCCAGCCCTACGAGGTCGGTCCGCTGGCAAGACTCGTCGTGGCCTATGCCCAGGGTCACAAAGAAATCAAACCCCTCATCGACAACACCCTCAAGGCTACCGGCCTTCCTGCGACGGTCCTCTTTTCTACCCTCGGCAGGACGGCAGCCCGGGCACTCGAAACCGTTTACGTAGGCAACCATATCGAAGGCTGGGTGAATGAACTCGTCGCCAACATCAAGAAGGGCGACACCCGCACCTGGACCAAGTGCGACGTACCGAAGAGCGGCGAGGGCCGAGGCATGACGGAGCCCCCACGCGGCGCTCTGGGTCATTGGGTACGCATTGAAAACTCCGTGATCGCCAACTACCAGGCCGTAGTTCCTTCCACGTGGAACTGCTCGCCCCGGGACAAGGCAGGCCGGCGCGGCCCCTATGAAGAATCTCTGATCGGGACCAGGCTGGCCAAAGTGGATCAGCCCCTGGAAATCCTGCGGACCATTCACTCCTTCGATCCCTGCATGGCCTGCGCCGTTCACATCATCGATCCGCAGACCAACGAGATCAAGAAGTACAAGATCCTATAGGAAAAGGAGGTTGTTATGGAACATATCGTCCCGAAAAAAGAATGGACCGTCGCCATCAGGTATAATCACTGGCTCATGGCCGCGGCCATTTTTGTCCTGATCGCTTCGGGCTTGTATATCGCCTATCCGGTCAACTTATCGTTCAGCGATAAAATCACGGAGATGCATGATATCATCTTCTGGCACATCCTCACGGGGATATGCCTTACCTTCCTCTTTGTATGGAGGGTGTATCTCATGTTTTTCTCCCGGTTCCACGCCGATTGGAAAGACTTTTTTGCCTGGATGAATATCAAAAACTCGCTTAAACAGGTCAAATTTTACCTCCTAATATCAAAGGAACCTCCCGAGCATACCCACCTGTACGGCCCGCTGCAATCCGTGGCCTACGGGGGCCTGCTCATCATGGTAGCCCTGATTGTCCTGACAGGCCTTATTCTTACCGGGGCGGCGGGTTACAAGGCGGGCCTGACCGGCATCATGTACACTATGGTCCGACCCGTGGAGAGGTTGATGGGCGGCCTGGCCAGTGTCCGGCTAATTCATCATTTTCTTTCCTGGGGGTTTGTCCTGTTCATTATGGTCCATATGTATATGGCCTTCTGGTACGACGTTATCTTCAAGGAAGGAACCGTTTCTTCCATGATCAGCGGCGTCGTGTTCCGGAAGGCGCACAAATAGAAACAGCAAGGGCAATATAATATTTTGTTTTAATGTGTTACGTAAAGGGGGGAGAAGGAGGGTTCATCTCCCCCCTTTTTGCAATTATATGGGATCTGAACGGCATTATCTGACAATCATGGGCGTGGGCAACATCCTCCTTGCTGACGAGGGCTTCGGGGTTCATTTTGTCCGCCGCATAGAGGAAGAGTTTACCTTTCCCGACGGGGTGCGCCTCATCGACGGTGGCGTCCTGGCCAATACTCTTTTGGATGAAATCTGCTCCTGCGAGCACCTGATCGTCATCGACGCAATAAAGCTGACGGATGTTCCCGGATCTATCTACCGCTTTACCAGGGAAGAGCTTTTGACACGTCTGCCGCCCCCAACCTCGGCCCACGAGGTCGCTTTCCCCGACGTCCTCTTTAAGGCGGAACTGCTGGGTGAACTTCCGGAAGTGACTTTTCTTTGCATCATCCCGCAACAATACGAAGAGATGAGCCTGGAGATGACCCCCATCATGACAGAAGGTCTTCCCATCATGGAGAGATTGCTATTACAGGAACTTGACCGCCTCAACATATCATGGCAGAAGAAAACTGATGCATGAATTATCTCTCGTCCAGTCACTTCTTGAGATGGTGGATGAATTAAGCTTAGAAAGAGGATTTCAACGCGTCAACGTTCTTCGCTTGTCTTTCGGGCGACTGGCTTGTGTCGATCCCCTGTCCCTTCAGTTTGCCTTTGATGTCGAATCGCCGGGAACGAGGGCCGAAGGCTCCAAGCTGGTATTTGACATCCTGCCCGGAGCCCTGTACTGTTTTTCCTGTGAGGGAGAGCAGAAAATGACTTCCCATGAACTCCGGTGTCCAGTCTGCAGTGGAACACAGGTTATCCTGACGGGAGGGACGGAAGAGTTGAAACTCATGGAAATGGAGGTTGATTAAAAAATATTATGTGCATCGGTTTTCCGGGAAAGATCATTTCCATCGATGAAGACAACATGGCAGTGATCGAAATCAGCGACGTCCGTCGGGACGTCTGCCTCGACATCGTCGATGAAGAGGTCAAAATCGGAGATTATGTCATCTGTCACGCCGGATACGCCATCCACCGGATCGACGAAGACCTTGCCAAGGATAAGCTCGAGTTTCTCCAGGAACTTGTGGATAATGAAATATATTGACGAATACCGTGATCCGCTGTTGGCCAGGAGACTGCTGCCAACCCTGGAGCGCCTGGCGGAAAGGATAGGCCGTCCCGTAACGATTATGGAGATCTGCGGCAGCCATACCTTCGCCATCGCCCGTTTCGGTCTCCGGGATTGCCTTCCGCAAAGTCTCCGTCTGATTTCCGGTCCCGGCTGTCCCGTCTGCGTGACCTCCGCCTCCGACATTGACGGCATTCTGTATTTGGCAAAGCAATATAAGGCAACCATAGCCACCTTCGGAGACATGTTGCGCGTACCGGGAACGGGAGGTGTGAGTCTCCAGCAGCTTCGGGCCGGTGGCGCCACGGTGGAAGTCATTTCCTCTGCCACGGATGCCATGAAAATGGCGGAAGCTCAACCTGATCAGCAGTTTATTCTCTTGGGAATCGGCTTTGAAACAACGGCGCCTACCGTAGCCGCGACGGTTCTGACCTGTCGTCGTAAAGGTATCGCCAATCTCTCCATTTTCTCCGTCCACAAGACCATCCCCCAGGCCATCCGGACCCTCATAGACGATCCGGAATTGAACATTGACGGATTCCTCTGCCCCGGCCATGTGAGCACCATTACCGGAGCCGGGATTTATGAACTGATTCCCAGGGCGCATCGTGCTGCCGTAATCACGGGCTTCGAGCCGGTAGATATCCTGGAAGGCCTGACCATGATCCTGCGGCAGCTTGCAGAGGGTCAATTTGAAGTTGCCGTTCAATATGGAAGAGGCGTCCAGCTTCAGGGGAATTCCCGGGCAAGAGCTGTGATGAATGAGGTCTTTGAGGAAGTCGATGCCGAATGGCGGGGACTGGGTGTCATCCCGGGGAGCGGGCTGGCCCTCCGCGATTCGTTTGCAGATTTCGACACCCGACGGCGATTCTCCATCCCCGTTCTGCCATCGGCCGAGGCCAAGGGTTGTGAGTGCGGAAGCATTCTCCGGGGCGTAAAATCACCTGATAAATGTCCCCTTTTCGGCAGGGTATGCCACCCCGCCAATCCCTTGGGACCTTGCATGGTCTCCGCAGAAGGAACCTGCGCCGCCTATTACAAGTATTACGGAAAAAGTCAAACAAACGCATAAGGAGTCAAGGAATTATGAGTACAAAAGTAACGGTAGTGAAAAATGTGCTGGACGCCAATGACCGCCTGGCAGCAGATAACAGGAAGCTTTTTGCGGAGAAGAAGATATTTGTAGTGAATCTGATGAGTTCCCCCGGTGCGGGCAAGACCACGCTCTTGGAGAGGACGATCCAGGAGTTGCGGGGAACCTGGAAAATTGGCGTAATCGAAGGGGATATTCAGGATACCTACGATGCCGACCGCATTGCCGCCCTGGACATACCCGTTGTTCAGATAAATACGGGCGGAGCCTGCCACATCGACAGCAATATGGTTCGGGAAGCCCTGCCTGGCCTGAATATAGACAACATGGACCTGCTTTTTGTCGAAAATGTAGGAAATCTGGTCTGTCCCGCAGAGTTCGACATCGGCGAACAAATGAAGATAATGATCCTGAGCACGCCGGAGGGGGCCGATAAACCGGCGAAATACCCCCTCATGTTCCAGTCGTCGACGGCCTTGATCATCAACAAGACCGATTTGCTGCCCTATGTAAATTTCGATCTCGAAAAGGCCAAGCGGGATGCCCTGATCCTCAATCCGAAACTGCTGATCTTTGAAGTATCCTGTAAAACAGGCGCCGGCCTCGAGGTTTGGACCCGGTGGTTAAACGAACAGATCAGGGTCTTTTCAGGAAGATGATTCGGCGCAAGCGCTACCGCTTCCTCGGGATTGTTCAGGGAGTCGGCTTTCGCCCCTTTCTTTATCGTCTTGCCACGGAGCGCGGTCTTGCGGGGTGGGTCCAGAACCGTCATGACGGCGTGCTGGCCGAGGTTGAAGGGCCAGAGGATGCGGTGAACCGCTTTCCTGAAGAAGTGGCCGCCCATCTTCCCCCAATGGCCCGGATCGCCCGCTGGGAAGGAGAGGATGTGATCCCCTGTGGCGAGCAGGTATTTCGTATCATCCCAAGCGCCGACCAGGGAGAGGGAACGGTCCAGATCGCCCCCGATGCAGCCACTTGTCCGGATTGTCTAAGGGAACTCTTCGATTACCGGAACCGCCGTTACCACTACCCGTTCATCAACTGTACCAACTGCGGCCCCCGCCTGACCATTATCAATGATATCCCTTACGACCGGATTCATACCTCCATGGCCTCCTTTCCTCTTTGCCCCGACTGCGCCGCCGAGTACGGGGACCCGGCGGACCGCCGCTTTCACGCCGAACCGAACGCCTGTCCGGTTTGCGGACCAATGGTCTCTTTTCTGGACGAACAGGGGGAAAGCCTTGATTGTATTGATCCCGTTGCGGAGGCGGTTGCCCGTCTGAAGGCAGGACAGGTCCTGGCGATGAAAGGCTTGGGCGGTTTCCATCTAGCCGTCGATGCAACAAACAACGCGGCCGTCCGGCGCCTCCGTTCCCGGAAATACAGGGAAGAGAAGCCCCTTGCCATTATGGTCCGGGATATGGAGACGATTACATCCCTGGCTGAAATCAACGATACGGAAAAAGAACTTCTGACGGCGCCGGAGCGGCCTATCGTCCTCGTGCGCAGACTTGAGGAGGCGTGCATCGCTCGTGAGGTGGCCCCCGGATCGCCAAATCTGGGCGTCATGCTTCCCTATACCCCTTTGCATCACCTGATCATGAAAGATCAATTTGCGGCCCTCGTAATGACCAGCGCCAATCAAACGGATGAACCCATCTGCATAGAAAACGGCGAGGCCGTCCGGCGCCTGCAAGGCATTGCCGACGGATTCCTTGTTCACAACCGGGACATTCTGGTACGCTGTGATGATTCCATCGCCCTAGTTGCCAACCATGTTCCCCAAGTCCTCCGGCGCGCTCGTGGTTTCGTTCCCCGGCCGATTTTTCTGCACCGGTCCTTTCCACCCGTCCTGGCCATGGGCGCCCATCTTAAATCAACTATCTGCATCCTGAAGGATAACACAGCCTTTCTCAGCCCCCACATCGGCGATCTGGAAACGCCTCAGGCGCGCGATTTTTTCGACGCCTCCATTCCCCTCATGGAGCGGATTACGGAATGCCGACCAGAGATTGCGGCCTGCGACCTCCATCCGGCTTTTTATTCCACCCGGTCGGCCCGGCAGCGGGGTGGCGTGGTGATACCGGTTCAGCATCATCACGCCCACATCGTCAGTTGCATGGCCGAGCACGGTCTATCGGGAGACATCATCGGTCTGAGCATGGACGGTACGGGTTACGGGGCCGACGGCCAGATCTGGGGAGGAGAATTTTTCGTCGCCGATGAAAGAGACTTCACACGGATGGGACATTTCGACTATTTCCCCCTTCCCGGTGGAGACAAGGCCATCCGGGAACCCTGGCGGACGGCGGTGGGCATGCTGCAACAGGCTTACGGGACAAAATGGCCATCCGTGGCTACCGCCCTGGCGTTACTGCCGGAGTCATGTCCAGCCGACGTTCTTGAGGGAATGATAAACGGAGGCCTGCAAACTCCCCGGTGTTCCAGCCTGGGAAGAATTTTCGACGGCGTTGCCGCGATGCTCAATGTGAGGCGTCGGGTAACCTTCGAAGGACAGGCCGCTATGGAGCTGGAAAATCTGGCCTCAGGGCTCTCAGGCAGTATCCTCCCGTATGTTATCAAGAGGGACGAGGAACAACCCTTCCGCCTTGATACGGCCATGTTCGTTCAGGCGATTGTGGAAGGCATCCTTTCCGGTCGCGACCACCGGAATTTGGCCGCGGACTTTCATGTAACCATTGTCCAGGCCATGGTGGAAATGACAGGATTGATCAGAGAGAAAACCGGCAACCTGGACCGGGTGGTATTGAGCGGCGGTTGTTTCCAGAATCGTCTGCTCCTGGAAGGTTGCGTTGCCACTCTAAAAGAGCGGCAATTTGATGTCTTTTTCCATCAACTGGTTCCCACCAACGATGGTGGTATCAGCTTAGGTCAGGCCGTCTGCGCCGGAGCTGTGTTCCAAACCGGGGGTGGCATGGTCGAAATTACCGGCAGGAACGGTGTCCGCCAGGTCGGTTGATCGCGCCGATCTCCGGAATTGATCCGGAAATAGAAGATTAATGTTCACAATCCAGTATTTCCAGGACGTACCGGACCCCGGCCTTCGCCGTTGTTACGGCGATAGCCGGTTTTCGCTAACATGCCATATTTAGAACATTCAATAAAGGAGTTTCCATATGCAATACGATCATATCCTTCTTGAACACGGCAGCGGGGGCCTCCTTTCCCACGAGCTTGTCCGAAACCTTTTCCTGCCCCTTTTTCGCAACGAACATTTATCTCGCATGGAAGATGCGGCAACCTTTTCCGTAGGCTCCCAGAGGTTTTGCCTGACCACGGATTCCTACGTCGTTCATCCCCTTTTTTTCCCGGGCGGCGATATTGGTTCCCTTGCCGTTCACGGCACGGTCAATGACATAGCCATGTCCGGTGGCCGGCCCCTCTTTCTTTCCGCAGGATTTATTATCGAAGAGGGATTTCCCTATGGAGAATTGCAGACTATCTGCCGGTCCATGGCCACGGCGGCGGAGCGCGCGGGCGTAGAGATTGTGACGGGAGACACAAAGGTCGTCCCCAAAGGTACAGCCGACGGACTTTTTATCAACACCTCCGGAATCGGGATCATCGAGTATGCCGCCACCCCGGGAGTGGCCTGTATCCGACCGGGGGATGTGATAATCGTAAATGGACCGGTGGGCGATCATGGCGCTGCCATCCTCCAGGCCCGACAATCACTAGGTTTCAAGAGTGCCGTCATTTCAGATTCTGCGCCCCTGAATGGCCTCGTGGCCGGCATTCTGGAAGCTAATCCTCACGTTCATTGTCTCCGCGATGCCACCCGAGGTGGCTTGGGGGGGATACTTGCAGAGATGGCGGAGCAGTCCGGACTCGTTTTCATCCTGGATGAGGCGCAGATACCCATCCATGAGGACGTCCGGGCGATTTGTGAGATCCTGGGCCTGGACCCCTTGTATTTGGCCAATGAAGGCAAAATGGTCCTCTTCTGTCCGGAGACAGAGGCGAAAAACATTCTGGCCGTGATGAAGAATCATCCCTACGGTCGGGAAGGGGCGCTCATCGGCCAGGTGAAAGAAGGGAAACGGGGCCGCTTGATCCTTCAAACCGCTATCGGCGGTTCCCGGGAAATAGACCTGCCCACGGGAGAATTAGTGCCGAGGATTTGCTGAAATTATACTCTTTGCTGTTTCTCGTTAATCCACAGTCAAGACATGGTTGATATGTTGGATGCTTACCTTATCCAGACCGAGGAACCCCGCCCATGGCCGTTTCTCCTCTTTAATGATTAGCCTTGCATTATTCCGCAGTTTGATACAGGTATTGTGCAATGTCAAATACATGCATGCGGTGGCGGACAGCGACCTCGGCATCCATAACCGGCAAAGGCATCGCAAGAAAGACTTAAAGAAAAAGAAGAAAGAGGTCTTGACATGAAAATTTTCGGAGCAACCAAACTCGCCGAGACGGTCATTCAGACGGAATTGTGCAGCGGCTGCGGCGCCTGCATCGATCTTTGCCCCTATTTTCGCTCCTACCGGGGGAAGACGGCCTACCTTTTTCCCTGCACCAGGGAAGAGGGGCGCTGTTTTGCCTATTGTCCCAAAGTGGAGGTGGACCCGGACGGCCTTTCCCGATTTCTCTTTGCTAAACCTTATGACGGCCATCCCCTGGGAAACTGGCGGAGCATCCATGTAGCCCGAGCCGGCGCCCGGGTGAAAAGACAACCCTTCCAGTCCGGGGGCACCGTCTCCGCCCTGATGTATTTCTCCCTCCGCAGCGGTTGCATCCGGGGCGCCATCCTCACGGGCCGGAAAGGGCTCCTGCCCGTCCCCCAATTAGTCACCCGTCCGGCGGGGGTATGGCGGCACAGCCTCTCCAAATATACCGCCGCCCCCACCCTGGCGGCCCTGAACCGGGCCATTGCCGCAGGACACGAGGCCTTGGGCGTTGTCGCCACCCCCTGCCAGGCCACGGCGATCGCCCAGATGCGGATGAATCCCCTGCAAAATCGGTCCTTTCGGGACCACACGGCGCTGGTAATCGGCCTCTTTTGCACCTGGGCCCTCGATTTCCGTAAATTCGAGGCCTTCCTGGCGGAGAGAGTTCCCCTCAAGGACATTGTCAAGATTGATATCCCGCCGCCCCCGGCGTCGGTGCTGGAAGTTTATCTCCAGGAAGAGAAACGGGAGTTTCCCCTCGACGAGATCCGCCTCCTAGTCCCGGATACCTGCGGCTACTGCCTCGACATGACCTCCGAGTTTGCCGACGTATCGGTAGGCGTTCTGGAGGGGCATCCCGAACTGAATACCCTTATTGTCCGGACGGAACGGGGCGAAGAGATCGTCCGGGAAGCCCAGCGGCAGGAATACATCATCCTTGATGATATGCCCGTGGAAAACCGGGAACACCTGGAGTGGGCGGCGGGGAACAAGAAACAGCGCGGCCTCCGCCGCTGTATGGAGACGGGGAGACTGAACGGGGAAGCGGGCACGGCCTGCCTCCGACTGACAGGGGAAGTAACGGACAGGATCTTGAAGAATGGAAGGAACGGAAAGGAGTCGCCATGTCATACCTGATTGATGAAGGCAAAAATGCCTCGCATCTCCTCATGGGCAACGAGGCCATCGTCCGGGGAGCCCTGGAGGCGGGGATCAACGTCGCCGCCGGTTATCCCGGCACCCCTTCCTCGGAGATCATCGAGTGCTTTTCCCAGGTGGCCAAAGAGCGCAACCTGTACGTAGAATGGTCGACCAATGAAAAAGTGGCCGTAGAGGTGGCGGCGGCAGCCTCTTTCGCCGGCCTCCGTTCCCTGTGCGTAATGAAGCAAAACGGCGTCAATGTGGCCTCCGACTTCCTCCTCCACTTAGCCAGTTCGGGAACCCGGGGGGGCATGATCCTCGTTACCTGCGACGATCCCGGCGCCCTCTCCAGCGTCAACGAGGGAGAATCGCGGCTCTTTGCCCAACTCCTGGAAATCCCCCTTTTAGAGCCGGGAGACTTTCAAGAGGCCAAAGACATCATCCCCTGGGCCTTCGACCTTTCCGAAAAGATCCGAAACATCGTCATGGTGCGAAGCGTCACCCGCCTGTCCCATGCAAGCGGCAACGTCCATTTCGGCCCCCTCCCCACCAGGGTGGCCAAAGCGGAGTTTCGCAACAGCGGTCCGCTCCTCGACCCGGAAACGGGACCGATGATCGCCATGATCGTGGGAGCCCCGGAAGCCCAGCATGGCCCCCAGCAGGAAAAGATGAAACGGGCGGCGGAGATCTTCGAGACCTGCCCCTTCAACACCTATACGGGCCCCGCAACCCCGGAACTTCTCATCATCACCAGCAGCGCCTGTTCCCTCTACAGCCAGGAGGCCGTGAGCATCCTGGGCCTGGGGGAGAGGGTGGGGATACTCAAGCTGGCCACGACCTGGCCCCTTCCCCAACGGCTGCTGAAAAAGCACCTCGCCGCCACGCCGAAGATCCTCTTTGTCGAAGAGGTCGCCCCCACCCTGGAGGACCACGTCAAGGTCGTCGCAGCCGAATCCGGAGCGGAGATCGGCGTCAAGACATTTTTCGGCAAGAAGTCCGGCCATCTGCCCTCCCTGGGAGAACTAAATCCCGACCTCGTCCTTATGGCCCTGTCCCGTATATTTGCCGTCCCCTATGAGGGGGCGCCGGCTGATTTTTCCGCAGCCGTCAAGGCCTTGGCGGCACGATACGCCCCGCCCCGGGGGATGACCTTCTGTCCCGGCTGCCCCCACCGAGCCTCCTACTGGTCCATCAATAACGCCCTGAAGCTGGACGGCCGGGGTGGCTTCGTCTGCGGGGATATCGGCTGCTATGTTATGGGGACCATGGCCGCCGGTTTCAACACCTGCAAGACCCTCCATGCCATGGGTTCGGGGAGCGGCATCGCCAGCGGTTTCGGCAAGCTCAAACAGTTCGGCGTGGACCAGCCCGTCCTGTCTGTGTGTGGCGACTCCACCTTCTTCCATGCCGCCATGCCGGCCCTGGCCAACGCCATCCACCAGCGGTCTCCCTTTACAATGCTCCTTATGGACAACCGGGGCACGGCCATGACGGGATTTCAGCCCCATCCCGGTTCGCCGACGAACGTCCTGGGCGAGGCAACACCGGCCCTGGACATGGAAAAGATCTGCCGGGCCATGGGGGCAAAGGTGGAGGTGAGCGATCCCTTCGACCTGGAAAAGACGCGGCAAAAGCTGAACCACCTCATGGAATACGCCGATGGAGCCAAGGTACTTATTCTCCGCCGGGCCTGTGCGCTGAGCCCCGAACGACGGGGGAAGAAAGAGTATGAGGTCACGGTGGACGAATCACGCTGCCGGGGGGAGGACTGCGGCTGCAACAGGATCTGCACCCGGATCTTCGGCTGTCCGGGTCTTATCTGGGACGGGGAGAAAAAGGTCAGCCGCATCGACGAAATCATCTGCGTCGGCTGCGGGGTATGCGCCGACATCTGCCCTGCCGGGGCCATTCTCAGAAAGGAGGTTGCCTGATCATGTCCGATGTCAAACTCGCAAAAGATCCTTACAATGTTATCATCACCGGCGTCGGCGGCCAGGGGAACGTCCTGGTCGCCCGGCTCCTGGGAGGAATGCTGGCCAAAAAGGGCTTTCTCGTCGCTATCGGGGAGACCTTCGGGGCGTCCCAGCGGGGCGGCTCCGTCATGAGTCACCTGCGGATTTCCCGCCTGGCCGTGGCCAGTCCCCAGATCCCCCGCGGCCGGGCGGATGTCATCGTCTCCCTCGAACCGGCGGAGGCCCTCCGGGTCCTGGCTCTCTACGGCAATCCCGGCACCATGCTTCTGACCAACAGCCACCCCATCTATCCCGTGGGGGTCATCAAAGGGGAACTGGTCTATCCGCCCGTGGCGGAAATGGAGGCCGCCATTACACAGATTCTCCCCACCGCGTACTTTATCGACGCCACCGCCCGGGCCTTGGCGCTGGGTAATTCCATCCTGGTAAATATCGTCATGCTCGGCGCCCTGGGCCGCCTGAACGTCGTCCCTTTCAACCGGGAGGACTTCCAGGAGGCAATTGCCTTACGATTGGCGACAGGACAACTGGCAATCAATCTCAAGGCTTTTGACGAGGGTTACGGGATGGTTTAGACTAAGTTTTCGACATGAGGAATGGGTTTGGAAGTTATGGAATGATTCATCTTGTACTATAACGGCGGGTGCGTCACCGGCAAGAAATTCATTACCGCGTGCGATGATGTTAAACACAGAGGAAAGCTGACTTGGGATGAGAAAAAGATAGCGCCGCCGTCTAAACTATCCGGTAATGAAACTCTTATGACGATAATGCCTAAAATAAGGATGAAAATCAAGGACTAACACCATCCTCACCCCTGCCCTCCCCTTGAATGGGATGGAGCTTTGAGTTGCGGCCTTTCCCCTTGCAGGGGTGGGAGGCATAAGGGAAGCACCTGTTGTAGCCTCTCTCCCCCAAAGTGAGGGAGAAAGAGGCTAAATTCCTATGGCGAAGCCGTCATATCTTGGAAATCCGGCAGCCGATGTTCTTGATATTCGGCGTCCCGTATTCCTTGCCCAGCTTCCCGATGGAAGTGAGGATATTGAAGTTGGATTTCTCCCAATCGAACTGCTTCTCCGGATCTCCTTCGGGGAACCACCAACCGATAGAGGCATTGACGACCTGGGGCGCTACGATATCTGATACGACGGCCTTCTGGACGATGGCGCCGTATTTGGTTTCGATGCGGACATCGTCGCCGTTTTTGATGCCGAACCGGGCGGCGGTGTCGGGATGAATCTCAATAAAGGGATCAGGTTCCCTTTCCCGCACCTTCTTGACCCAGCGATACGAGGAGATGAGGTAGTTAGGACTCTTGGAGCTGATGAGAATCAGCGGATAATCGGGATCTTCCGCTTCGGGAAGTCCCTCGTAGGCGGGCATGGCGGGGAGTTTGAATTTCTCCGCCGTGCTGAGGCGCAGTTCCACCTTGCCCGTCGGCGTCCGGAAACCCTTTTCCTCATAAAGTTTGAAGCGGTCGGGCCCTTTCAAATATCCTTTTTCACAGAACTGCTTGTACGTGAGGCCGCTTGGCTGCAGGAGGTCCTCCAGAAACTCCTCATGATCCGCCTTCCAGAGTTCGGGGGGGCTCATGAGCTTGCCCAGCTCGTTCATGATTTTTATGTCCGGCCAGCACTCGGGAGGGGGTTCGACGATTTTGGGCCGCGCCAGGACCATGCCGTGCCCGATGCCGTAGTGACCGATATCGTTCATCTCGAACTGGTGCGCCACCGGGAAAACGATGTCGGCCATGGCTGCGGTCGGCGTCATGAACAGGTCGGCAACAGCCATGAAATCGAGCTTTTGAAAGGCTTCATAGGTCTTGCGACTGTCCGCCCAGGCCACCATGGGATTGGTGCACATGGCGTAGTATCCTTTGACGGGATAGGGGACCTCCTCCAGGATCGCCCGGCGGAAGAAGGCGGGGGCGATGGTCATCAGGCGGGGAATCACGCCGTAATGGCGGCTGATCATTTCCTTGGCTTTGTCGGGAATGAGATCGGCCCGGACAAAGGGTCCCAGACCCATGATCTTGGGATCGTAGGCGTTCACATTGCCGCCCGCCACCTCGAGGTTCCCGCAGATGGCCATGAGGCACAGGAGGCCGCGGATGACATGAAAGGCATTCACGTCGTGCTCAATGGGATTGCCCCACTGGATGGCCGCCGGCTTGGCGGCGGCGTATTTGCGTGCCGCCGCGCGAATCTGATCCGCCGGGACCCAGGTAATTTCGGCTACCTTTTCCGGCGGATAATCTTTTACCTGCCGGGCGAGATCCTCAAAACCGTAGGTCCATTTTTCGACGAATTCCTTGTCGTAGAGCCCTTCTTCAATGACAACATTCAGCATGCCCAAAACGAGGGCGTGGGCCGTGCCGGGCCGCAGGCGCAGCCACAACCCGGCCTTTTTAACCAGTTCGATATTGCGGGGATCGACGACAATGAGCTCCGTGCCGTTTTTCAACTGCTCATCGAGGTTGCTGCGGATCTGGCCCTCTTCGTTGGTGTCGGTGATATTGCTGGCAAAGAGCATGACCAGTTTCGTGGGATTATGGAGATCCGCCACGGGGTAGAACCCGCAGGTATGAACCCCGGTGATTTCCCGGGGGGCATGACAGATGTCCTGAGAGGCGATGACATTGGGGGAGCCGAAAAGATTGGCCAGACGAATCAAAATGAAATGTTCGAGCCCCTTGGGCATCCCGACGCCGAAGGCGACACCCCTGGCCCCGTATTTCTCTTTGATCCCGTTGAGGCGGTCCGCAGTTTCCTGCAAGGCTTCCTCCCAGGAAAGGCGCTGCCACTTCCCCGCCCCTCTTTCCCCTACCCTCTTTAAGGGGTACTGGAGACGATCGGGATGATTAAGCCGTTCGGCGGAAAGCCTGCCCTTGGGGCATGTATAGCCCTTGTTCAGATAGCCATCCGGATCTCCTTTGATCTTTGTTATCTTACCATCCTCAACTCCGACCAGGAGGGCGCAACCGCCGTGATCCCAACGTGAACAGTGGGTCTTGAACCATTTAATGTCTTCAGCCATAACTAAATCCTTTCCCTCGGCAGTTTGCCTGTCACAAATATTCTTCCTACCCCCTCCGCTTATCTTGTCAATTTTTCCACAGCAAGCGGGGGAAATATGCCTATCAGCGATTGAATTTGTTCTGCATCCCCCTATACCGGATAACATCTCAGAAGTAAATAATGCCTAATTTAACATATGCAGAAACCGTCATGCCCAGCAGCAACAACAGCCATCACTGATAGCATTGCTCGTGAGCAGATCTATTTTTTTATGAACTCAGAAGAAAGGTAAGTTGAGACAAGAAAGAAATGGCGCCGCCGTTTTATCCGGTGGCGCCATTATTAAACCATTCGTTTAAGAAAAGCTTATGACGACCGAGTAACCAGGAAGGATATTGTAGAGGATGGCGTGATCCGTCGAACCCTGGACGTTGGGCCAAAGGGAATGGGCATTTTCATGTCTTCACGTCATTCCGGTGGAAACCGGAATCCAGTTTCTTCAGTAATCTACACTTTAGCTGGGCATCAGTTTTACAGGTGTGATGAGTTTTCGTGATCACATTAAAGATCTCACTTTGACTTTATCCGGTCTTGCCATGTATAAAGAGTCATCAGGTGGTATCTTCGACGTCGCAGAAAGAACCGTCAGGAGAAATATGCGCGTTTACATCGGTTTTGACGACACGGACATTCTAGATTCGGAATTCGGCACGGGCAAGGTGGCCCGCCGTTATGAAAGGCTGCTCCCCGCAGGCTGCCAGGTCTGGGGGGTTGTCCGCCAGCAGCTTTTGGTGGATCCCCGTATCCCCTACACCTCCCACAACAGTTCGGCCTGCGTCGTGGTGGAATTGGCCGATCCTTCCCTGGCGCCATGCCTTTTGCCATTGGCGATCGAGCACCTGGAAAGATCATCCGCCCAGGGCAGCGATCCAGGGCTATGTTTCGTATGTGAAGGAGACCAGTCCCTCGCGGCCTTGATAACCTTCGGCCGGTTCTGCACGGAAAAGATCATGACTCAGACCGACGCCCGGCAGGCCGCTGGCGGCAGCCATCTTTCCGGTCACGGCGGGACGAATGACGGGATCATCGGCGCGGCGGCGGCCGTGGGCCTTACCGCCTCGGGATGGAACGGGCGCTTTATCGAGTTTGCCAACCTGCGGGATTTTTCTGATCCGTTGTCCGTCGGGAAGTTGGCCGATAACGGAATCCGGGCCGTTTCTCTGGATCGGGATGCGATCTGCCCTGCCCCAGATGATCTGGTCACAACGAAAGGATGGCTCCGGCCCCGGTTGTGGGGGCACGAGGTGGTCCTCCCCGTGATGCCGACGGGGCCGGGCCGGTGGGAAAGCATGGGAGAGAAACGAAAGAAGGACAAACCGTAAATTTTAGGAGGTGTGATCATGGCAGGAAAAATTTTTTATCGGGAACGCCGGAAGGTGGGAGAGAAAGAAAAGAAACCCCGTTTCAAGCTCGTCGCCGTCGCCGATGTGGATCTGAAGTTCTACAGTGAGCACCTGCGCAAGAAGGAACTGGAAGAAATCGCCGCCACCGTGGGAGCAGAACTGGTACTCCTTAAAGCCCCCAAGGATAAAGACGAAGAAGTCGAAATAAAAGAATAGAGAGGCAAAATTTATGGCCCTGTTAAGAGAGCGGGACGGACGCAGATTGCATGTGAAGAGCAAACTGATGGGAGAGAGCCTGGTCGGAAAGACCTTTCTGGAGGGTCTCACCATTGCGCCGCAGCAGCGGTTGTTTCCCGACGTGAATGTTGTCAAGATCGGGGGGCAATCAATCTGTGATCGGGGGGTAAAGGCCTTACCCGCCCTCGTCAAGGAAATCGCCGCTTGTAAAAAGGACCACAAGATGCTGCTGACAACAGGCGGCGGCACCCGGAGCCGCCATATCTACTCCATCGGTCTGGAACTGGGCATGCCCACCGGCATCATCGCCAAGTTCGGAAGTTCCGTCTCCGAACAGAACGCCCTGCTGGTCTCCACCCTGTTATCCTCCTTTGGGGGCATCAAGATCGGCCACGATGAGGTAATCAAACTATCTACCTACTTCGCGCAGGATTGCCTCCCCGTCATGCACGGCATGCCCCCCTACGATTATTTCGCCCTCCCCACCTCCAAATCGCGTCTTCCCGTCCACCGGACCGATGTGGGAACCCTGATTCTGGCCAATCTTATCGGCGCCAAGAGCTGTATCCTTATCAAAGATGAACAGGGGTTATATACGGACGATCCAAAGAAAAATGCCAAGGCGACCTTCATTCCCGAGATCAGCGTTGCGGACCTTCTGGCGAAGGACCTTGACGACCTGATCATCGAGCGCCCCTGTCTGGAGATCCTACAGAACAGCGAAGTAATCGACCGGATCCAGATCATCAACGGTCTGGAGGCGGGGAACCTAACCAAGGCCCTGCGGGGCGAACATGTTGGGACGATCATCTATAGAAAATGACACTCCCTTCAGGAAGGAAATAATTATCCTTCGAAAACATTCCATGAGCAGTTCACCATGGGGGTAAGACCTTTCCCCTGCATGATGACGTCCAGATGGGTGAGGCTGAGGGCCGAAACGTCCAGTTCGTGATCGTTCAGATCGCTCACCCGGTTGAGGGTGACAAGGTAGCGCTGGCATTTATCACAACTGAAGGCCGCTTCCTGGGTCCTGTTTTCCACATAGAAAAAGTCCATCCCCTCCTGGGCCTCGTGCTCACAATAAGGACAGATCACCCGGCTGAAGAGCCAGTCATGACCGCACTGGGAACAGTGGAGCCAGCGGCGGGTTATCTTCTCCTCGATCAGGGCGATCGTGGGAAAGGCGCCACAGACGGGGCAGTAGCCCTTCTTCCATTCGGCGTCGATCAGCGCTACGGCATCGGGACGCCGCTTTTCCAGAACCATTCTCGTCAACTGATTAAGAAGGAGGGCGATGCCTTGGGGGCTTGCCGGAAGGTCGGCGGACCAGAGTTTGATGATATCCTCGCCATGATCGGGAAAGGTCCTGAAATAATCATATATATCCAGTCCACCTTTGCGTCCGGCTTTTTCAAGACGGTCCATGTCCTCCCGGAGACTGGGGAAACCTTCCTTTAAGGCGCTGGTCATTACGGATTTATTTTGTTTCCCCTCTATATGATGGAAAAGAATCGTGGCAAGCGACGTATGACATATGGGGGGTTGACTTTCTCGCCGTTTTTTTGTATTAAGCCAAAAGTAACATATGTTAAACGAGGTATAAGTCATTGATATGCAATCTTTGCACAGTTGTACTTGTTTTTTTTCTTTTCATCTCTCCTGTTTCCGCCCAGGATAAACTTCATGTTGCCGTGGCGGCGAATTTTATTTCCACCTTCCAGGAATTGACCCAGTTGTTTGAAAAACAAACGGGGATATCCCTAGAGGCAACCTATGCCTCCACCGGTCAACTCTACACCCAGATTGTGAACGGCGCCCCCTACGACCTCTTTCTTTCCGCCGACCGGGAAAAACCGGACCTCCTCCATCAGGGGGGACGGGCGGACGTTCCTTTTGTCTATGCCTCGGGACAGGCGGTCCTCTGGACGAACCGGAAAGATCTGTGTACTCTCAAGAACTGGCGGGAGGTCATGGCCTTTCCCGGTCTGAAGAAAATAGCCGTCGCCAACCCGAAAACCGCCCCCTACGGCGCGGCGGCAATGGAGGCACTTAATAAAACCGGCGTCATAGAGAATGTTCAAGGGAAGCTTGTTTACGCCCAGAATATCGCCCAGGCCTTCCAATATGCCGCCACGGGCAGCGTGGATGCGGGGTTCTGCGCCTTGTCCGCCACTACATCGGCGGAAGGCCGGAAGGGGTGTTTTTTCTCCGTCGATAATGCCCCACCCATCGTCCAGGGGGCCTGCCTCCTGAAAAGGACTGCCCATCGTGAAGCGGCGGAAAGGTTTGCCGTTTTTCTGGCTTCGCCGGGGGCGGTCGCGATCAAAAAGAAGTACGGGTACAGGTAAAATATGGACTGGACAGCACTTTTTCTCTCACTGAAACTCGCCTTGGTCGCCACCACGATCCTGATGATCGTCACGGCACCCCTGGCCTGCCTCATGGCTTACAGCCGCCTGCCGGGAAAGGCGTTCCTGGAGGCATTCATCAACCTGCCCCTGGCCATGCCACCCACGGTCGTCGGTTTTTATCTGCTAATCATGATGGGTCCCGAAGGCTGGCTCGGGGGCCTGTGGACGGGGGCGACAGGATCGCCGCTCCTCTTCACCTTTACCGGGATTGTCATCGCTTCTATCATCTACAGCATCCCCTTTGCCCTGCAACCGATGCGGGCGGCCTTTGAAAAGATCGACCCCCGGTTGATCGAAAGCGCCCGGATTCTCGGCCTTTCTCCGCTGGCAATTTTCACCCGGGTGATCATCCCCAACAGCCTCAACGGAATCGCCGCTTCGGCCATCCTCGTTTTTCTCCACACCCTGGGGGCCTTCGGCGTCATCCTCATGGTGGGGGGCAGTGTGCCGGGCCAGACCCGGGTGGCCTCCGTCGCTATTTACGAGGCCGTGGAGACCCTGCAATACGGCAACGCCGCCATGATGTCCCTGGCCCTGTTGCCGATCTGCTACATCTTTCTCCTCGTTGTCCACCGCCTGACGAGGAGCCCGTCATGAATCTCCAGATTCGCATCCGCAAGCCCCTGCCCCATTTCGAGCTGTCCATCGACGTCAACTGCCCGGCGGAGACAATGACCGTTGTTATCGGTCCCTCCGGCGCCGGCAAGACGACCCTGATGCGCATCATCGCGGGACTGGATAAACCTGCCGAGGGGTTTATACAATTCGGCGACGAGGTCTGGCTAGACACCAAGCGGCGGATTTTCCTGCCGCCGCAGAAACGCCGTCTCGGCTATGTCTTCCAGGATTATCCCCTCTTTCCCCACTTGAGCATCCACGACAATGCCGCCTTTGCCACCGGCGCCAGGAAGAATGTCGTTCAGGAGCTGCTGGAGCGTTTCGGCATCCGGCACTTGCAGGATCGCAAGCCCGACTCTGTCTCGGGCGGGGAGCGCCAGCGGTGCGCAATCTGCCAGGCTCTGGCCAGGGAACCTCGGCTGCTCCTCCTCGACGAGCCCTTTTCCGCCCTCGATGTCTTCACCCGCCGGGATCTCCGGGATGAATTGCGCAATCTGAAAGAAGAGCTGCGCATACCCGTGATTTATGTGACCCACGACGTCAACGAGGCCCTTTATTTAGCCGATGATCTCTTGCCCATTGTCGAGGGCCGGGTGGACCGGGAATGGATGCAGCGTTCCCTTATGCGGGTGGACGACGCAAAATCCGAACGAACCAAGGCGGTTCGGGAACCGCGGCTGTCCCTTGCCTATTAAAATGAATCAAAGGAGTTGTTTCGTTTATGAAAATTGCTGCTTATTCCTATGACGAGTACGTTCATTTAGTAAAATCATTTCACGGAAGCCTGGCCCCGGGGCTGATCATCGGGGGTTTTATCGTTGATCTGGCCCTGAAAAACCTCCCCGAGGGGGAGTTCTTCGACGCCATCTGCGAAACCTCGGTCTGCCTGCCCGACGCCGTCCAATTGCTGACGCCCTGCACGATCGGGAACGGCTGGTTGAAGATATTCGACGTCGGCCGTTTTGCCGTGACTTTATATGAAAAAGAAAAGGGAACGGGAATCAGGGTTTATCTCGATTCGGAAAAACTGAAGCCCTGGCCGGAATTCAACGCCTGGTATTTCAAACTGAAAAAGAAAAAGGAACAGGATTTCGAGCTTCTTATGAATCAGATCAAGGACGCCGGACCCTCGGTCCTCAGCATGCAGCCGGTTCGCGTAAAACCGGAGCTTACGGTCAAGCGGAGCCTGGGACCCACCGCTCCCTGTCCCGCCTGCGGCGAGTCCTATCCCTTAAGAGACGGAGCATCCTGCCTGAGCTGCCAGGGCCGCACACCCTATGTGGAATAAAATGATTAAAATCAAAACCCTTGACTATTTGGTGGCCATTCATTAAATCTTCTTCGAGCGATAAAGAGGAGCCTGGACATGGAAATCAAGTATAAGATCTGGATCGAAAAAGAGGGGAAGGTCATTTTCGGACATGGCCGGGAAGAACTGTTCCAGGCCATTGACGATTGCCATAGCCTCAACGCGGCAGCAAAAAAGCTCGGCATGTCCTACCGCGCCGCCTGGGGACGCTTGCGGGCCTCGGAAGATCGCCTGGGCGTCAAACTTGTTGAAAGTGACACCGCAAAAAAAGGCATGACCCTGACCCCGACCGCCAAGGGCCTCCTGGAAAAATTCCGGCGCCTGGAGAAGGACGCCGATGCCTACATTCAGAAGACAAGCCGCGAACTTTCCGCCCTCCTGGAGGGCGACGCCAAGCCTGGTGCCGACAATTAAATAATAGATACAAACAAATCAAAAGGTAAAATGGAACTGAAGCCGGAAATACTGGTTCCCCGTTTGGGGGACTACCTGGTGGAGAAAAAACTGATTACTGCGGCAAATCTCCGGGAGGCCCTCGCTCACCAGCAAATGGCCTTACAAAGGGAAGGGGTGAAGCTTTTTTTGGGACAGGCCCTTGTTTCCATGGGCGTTATCGGCAAAGACAACCTTGACGCTGCTATTACGGAGCAGATTCTGGACTTGCGTCAGGCCTTGGAGGAGACAAACAGAGACCTCGAAAAGACCGTTCTGGAGCGTACGGCGGAACTTGCTCTAGCTCTCGATAAACTCGCAGAATTGAATAAAATGCAAATCCGGTTTGTATCAAACATATCCCACGAGTTGCGAACCCCCCTCTTCCATATTTCAGGTAATCTGGAACTGGTGTTGGATGAAGATATGGGACACCTGAACGCTGATCAGCAAGAAACCCTTGCCATCGTGCAACGGGCAGCCGAGCGGCTGGGCGACCTGATCGAAGACCTGATTCTCTTCACTGCTACCAAGGACAGACCCCTGAAACTGCATATGCAGGTCGTTCCCGTTTGTTCCACCTGTGAAGCCGCCATGTCGCATTTACAGGAAATGGGCCGGAAGGCAGGAATCAATCTGAACCTGGATTGCCCCTCATTTAATGTCTCGGTCCTGGCAAATCCCGACAGACTGTCATGGGTTATACGCCATCTTGCTGAAAACGCGATAAAATTCACGGATAAAGAAGGATCGGTAACCATCCGAACCTGTGAGGAAGGGATTTATATCGTCTTTGCCGTTGATGACACGGGCATCGGCATCCCCCGGGAATGTTTCGAGGAAATCTTTGAACCCTTTCATCAGCTCGATGAGACCATTAGCCGGCGTTATGGCGGTATGGGGCTGGGACTTACCCTTGCCCGCAAGATCATCCAGGCCCACGGAACAGATATCTCTGTATCTTCAGAGGTCGGCAGGGGAAGTTCCTTTTCATTCCGTTTGCAAAAGGCATAAGATCAACGAAAACTTTCTTGCTCAAAGGAAAGCGCATGACCCTGAAGCTCCCCATGTAGAAAATATCATTTGACTTTCTCACACACCTGTAATAGAAAAGCCGCCATATATCGTTTTCCTGCTGATCTGGGTCAAGCGACGATCAGGGCATTTTGTCTTCGATTTGTGGAACAAGGAAGGCCACCGTGCTCCGCAGAGTTCGGTGGTTTTTTATATGCAGCGCATGCTGACGGATGTTGGGCTCTGCCGGGCAAAGCAACCGGTCAGAACGGGAGAGAAGGAGGAACAAAATATGGTTAAAAAGCTTTACATAGGAAATCTGGCGGACGATGTCACTGAAGATGATTTGAGGGCCAACTTTGGCGATATCGGTGAGATTGTATCACTGGTCATTATTCGGGACAAGATCACAGGAATGAGCAGAGGATTTGGATTTGTGGAGATGTCAACGGAGCAGCAGGCTGAGGAAGCCGTGCAAAAATTCAATGGCGGAGAGCTTCTCGGTCGCACTATCCGCGTGAACGAGGCTAAACCCAAAGGCGAGCAGGATGATCGGCCACGATCTCCCGGCAGTCCCGCCAGGAGACCTGGTGGCTTTAGCGGTCAGCCGCCTCGCAGTGGTTACGGTAATCGCGGTGGCGGCAGCGGTGGCGGCGGTCGGAAAGCTTAGATCTTTCACAGAAGAAACAGGGTTTTCAGGAAAGGGGGAGTTATTCCCCACCTGAAACACCCATGAAGTTCCTCGCTGGTGTAATCACTGTTTTTATTCACAGTCATGCCTGAAGATCTCGCAAAAAATAATGAAATATTAAATGATTGACAAATTTGACATGGTCGGTTAATCCCCGGTGTCGGGGGCGTAAGGAATCGGTCAATCCGAGTCGTTTTGATGACTCTTCAAAGACGCCATTTAGTCTCTTCATTTCACTAGGTGATTTTCTTGATCCTTATCCAGTCAACTGGGCCATGTAGAATTCGGGACGTATTTTCTCTTCCATCTCGACGGAGGATTTTTTTTGCACTTTTACCTGTTCTTTTACCTGCGCTGATCTTTTTTTTCACAGGAAACAGTCACAGTGAAGAAATCAAGATAGATCAACGTCCCCGTATTGGTCTAGTCCTGAGCGGTGGGGGGGCCCGGGGGATCGCCCATATCGGCGTCCTGAAGGTCCTGGAAGACATGCGCGTGCCCATCGACTGTATCGCCGGAACAAGCATGGGGGCCATCGTTGGCGGCCTCTATGCGGCAGGCGCTTCTCCTGCCGATCTTGAGAAGCTCGTCACCAGCATCCAATGGAATGATGCCTTTACGGACAAACTGACGGCCGACAAGCTCTCCTTCCGTCGCAAGGAGGATAGTCAGGCCTATAAGATAGATCTGAATCTCGGTATTAGGGACGGTCATTTAACCACGTCCAAGGGCCTTATCCAGGGGCAGAACCTGAATCAGCTCCTGAAAGAAATCCTTCTCCATACCTGGGACATTAAAGACTTCGACAAGCTCCATATTCCCTTTCGAGCCGTCGCTGCCGATATCGAAACAGGACAGGCAGTGGTTATCGGCACCGGGAACCTTTCCGAAGCCATTCGGGCCAGTATGTCCATTCCCGGCATTTTCGCCCCCATGGAAATCAAGGGAAAGATGCTCGTTGACGGCGGCATTGCCAACAATCTCCCGGTTAATGTAGTCAGAAGCATGGGAGCGGATATCCTGATCGTCGTCGATATCGGGACGCCTCTCCGGACCAGGGAGGGGTTAAATTCCCCTACCAGTATCACGGCTCAGGTCATGACCATCCTTATTCAGAGAAATGTCCAGACCCAGTTGCAGTCTCTCAAACCTGACGATATCCTCATCCAGCCCCAGCTTGGCAATCTGGGGACCACCGACTTCTCAAAAATTTCCGAAGCCATGAACATCGGTCAGGATACGGCAAAAAAATTGGGCGACCGTCTGGCCAAATTGTCCGTACCCCCCGAGAAATTTCAGGTCTTTCTGGCCCGTCAGCGGCAGCAGCCGGTGGAACTGCCGAAAATTGACTACGTCAAAGTAGAAATAAAATCCCAGATGCTCCCCACGGGCGCCCGGCCACCGGCGGAAGGGAAGAATGCCGACGATATGGATCTGGATTTGAGCGCAAAGCTGAAGGAAATGACCGGTATCCCTGTAATAGGGGAAAACAGATCCAAGATTTCTCCCAAGGTTCTTGAGGCCCAGATAGAAACAAAGGCCGGGGGGAAACTTGACATGGAAACCATCAATCAAGACATCACCCGCCTCTATGGCCTTGATACCTTTGAGCGGGTCGATTTTCATCTCGAAAAGAAAGACGGCAAGACAGGCCTCATTTTTGATCCCGTGGAAAAATCCTGGGGCCCCACCTACGTGCGCTTCAGCCTGAGCCTGGCCGACGATTTTAAGGGGATTAACAGCTATACCATCGGGGGACGGATTACGAGGACAGAAATTAATGCCCTCGGCGCCGAATGGCGGAATCAATTGCAAATTGGCGATCTCCCCCGCGTATTCAGTGAATTCTACCAGCCGCTGGACTTTGGAACGCGCTATTTTGTTGCCCCCCGGGTTGACTACCGGGAGTGGAACGCCAATGTCTTCGCTCCTAACAGCGGGGATGTTATCTCCGAGTACCGGATAAAGGAACTGCTTGGCGGTCTGGATGTGGGGCGTCAGTTTGGAAACTGGGGAGAATTCCGACTCGGCCTCTTCCGGGGATACGGCGCTACCCGTCTCAACGTTGGCGATCCGTCTCTATGGCCAACGGAAAGTTTTAATGACGGCGGAATAACTTCGTCTTTCTCCTATAACACTCTGGACAACTTCAACTTCCCTCTCAAAGGGGCCGCCGGCGGGGCCAAGGTGATGTCCGGTGTTCCTGAGCTGGGGTCTGATAACAAATTTACGGGTGTTGATATCAGCGGAATGTTTGCGAAAACGTGGGGCAAGATAACTGTTATCCCGAAGGTTTTCTACAGCGGTATCGTCGATGGGTCTGGAGAGATCCAGAATGCTTATACAATCGGTGGTTTCATGAACCTTTCCGGATATAGACCCGAGGAACTGTCAGGTCAGCACGTAGGGCTTGCCGAAATTATTTGTTACCGGAACATGGGCAATGTTGGGCTGGGGGATTTCCACACGGCTCTTTATTTGGGCTTCTCCGCCGAAGCGGGCAACGCCTGGCAGAGCCGGAGCGACATAACCTTGAGTTCACTCATCTACGCAGGAAGCCTCTTCGTCGGGGCCAACACCTTCATCGGTCCCGCTTACCTCGCTTACGGAGTGGCCGAAGGAGGTCATCAGACCTTGATCCTCTTCATTGGGCAACGGTTCTGAGAAACTGGTCGAGCTTTTCGATCATCCCGTCATATTTTGGATTGCAGGTCAAACGGCGGACCGTGAAAGCCTGCAAATTATTGCCGGAGATCTCGCCCCTCCATATTGAATCATCCATCAGGCAGACCCTTCTCTTCTCCTGGTCATTCCGGTAATGTAGGCAGCTTTTGTAGCCGCCCTGGTTGCCGTAATGCCGGTCATCGCAGGGCATCGGCAGGGCGACATGAGAAAAATCCAGCACCTTTTTATCGGCAAGAAAGCTGTTTTCATTGTAGATCTTGCTGCGAGACAGTTCCACCGTCTTTTGTGGATTTTTCGCGTAGACGACCAGCACATTCCGGGGAGAAGGGGCGTATTTCTCTAGAACAAACATGGCCCGTTCCGGATCGATGGTAATATCCTCCCGCGACAGGGCGGCAAAGACGGGGGCCTCAATGCACCTGCCCTGATCGAGAAGGGCGTCGATCTCCTGCGTTAACAGGTAGATCTGATAAGCGGCATTAAGGGCAAAGGTTTCATACTTGACGTAATCCTCATCATCCTCAATATCGCCAGCCCAATCTTTGAACCCACTGAGCATTCCCGCCAAGGCAACTTTACTGTCCTTGACAGCCAGGGCGGGAGAAATCAGAATCAATCCTTTGATTTCCTTATTCTTCAAGCTTTCCAGTACACTCAGGGCGGCGCCGGTGGAAAATCCACCCAGAAAGAGATCAGTAACCTCCCCTTTCATCCCCCGGATACCGTATTGGACAGCCCGTATCCACTCCTGGTAGCGGATGTTAAGCAGGTCTCCGGGAACGGTACCGTGCCCGGGCAGGAGAATCGCCCGGACGAAAAAACCCTGTTTTTGAAGATGACGGGCGAGAGGCTGAAGCAGGTAAGGCGAATCGGAAAGGCCATGAATAAGCAGGATGCCCTGACCGTATTTTCCATCCTTTCCCCTCGGGAAATTTCCTTCATCAGGCCGCAGTTCAAAAGGCATGTTGGCCTGCAAGACCACTTCCCGGTTGTCGTCATGGATGTCCACCCGGGCCTTGATCATCATCTCCCGGGTCTCTTGAAGATATGTTGCAAAAGGGGTGTCTTCCGTAACGGCAAAGGTCGTGTTCAGACCGGAGGGCTGCAGGCGAGGGGAAGGGGTTGCGCAGCCCGTAAGCACAATTACTGCCACCAACATGAGCAGGAAAAAGCACAGATAAGAGTTTATCGAAGTATGCGCCTTTACGGCTGAATAATTAAAGATCATATTCACTCCTTGGGGAGATCTCTTAGGATTTTATCCCCTGATATCGATCAGTTCCTTTGACTCCTCCAGACGCTTGCCGACCAGATCCACCAGAGACTCGTCAAATCCAAGATGCCGGCCGAGAATAAGGGTCAAACCGGGATATTTTTTTGCTTCCGTCCGCATCATATCCGGCACGTCTTTGAGAAGATGGATCCCCAAGTGAAGAAAATAGGGCATGACGATGACCTTATCTGCCCCTTCCCTAACACATTTCTCAAGTATTTCCGGGAAGTGCGGACCAAGTTCAGACATGTAACAGGTTTCGATCATCGCCCAGGGACGCTTTTCCTTCAACCGTTGAGCAACTTTTTCCATACCCTCCCCTGCCCCGGGAACCCGGCTTCCATGTCCCATAAGAATGATCGCTTCTTTACTATAATTATCTTTCATCCGTAAAAATACCCCTAAGTATTTGATTTCCTCAATCCAATCAGAAGTTATTCTCTTTCCGGGGAACTTGTTGTGCAGCCAGGGAGCACAAGGCGTGGATAACGCTAACCGCCAAGGTGCTTCCACCCCGACGCCCAGTCAAGCTAATGCAGGGTACGTCGAGGGACATAAGTTCCTCTTTGCTTTCAATTACATGGACGAATCCCACCGGCATGGCAACGACCAGGACGGGACGCAGCCCCTCTTCCATGATAAATCGATTCAGTTCCAGCAGGGCCACCGGGGCGTTTCCGAAAACGGCGATACCGCCGTCGAGGATCGTCTTAGCCTTGCGGACGGCAAATAACGAACGGGGAAGACCTTGCTCGCGTGCCTTGCGGGCGACGTCGTCGTCGGCAATATGGCAATGAATTTGTTCTCGCTGGTAATGGGGATATGCGCTGCGCAGGCGATCCAGAGACAGACCATTGCGAATCATATTGGAGTCGACGTAAAGGGGACATCCCTTTTTCAGGGCCGCTTCCGCAGCAGTGATCGCTGTCGGGGAAAACCGCACATCCCCCAGAATACCGAAATCGCCAACGGTATGGATCATCCGGCGGACCACTTCCCATTCCTGAACAGAAAAACTATGAGCCGGGGCCTCACGGTCGATGATGGCAAAAGAGCGGTCCTCGATATCCGTCCCGCTCATCGGTTTTTCATAGAGTCCGTAGATCAAGGGTTTTTTTAAGTCTGTCTTATCATCCATGCTTAAACCTAATCCGTCCTTTCTTTGTCGTTGGGACTACTCATACCGGTCAGGTTCAACGAGACTTCCTGCATAAGGACAAAAAAGCATCCAAGGCCGCCGGTCTGCCGGCAAGATGGAGATGGATATAACTGGCCAGGATATTCCCCTTTTGAAATCCTTCCTGATAAATCATGTTGGTTCGCCGATAGGTCATGTCATAGACGGACCGCCATCCCTCCTTACCCGCTGGGGTCATAAGCAGTTCCGAATAGTGAAATTCGTGCCCCCGGAGCAGGTCGCCTTTCGTTCCCCAGAGGCTGTCCTCCCTCAAGGTGACCTCTACATAACCCAATGACTTGATCCGGTCAAGCATCCTCGTCCTTGCCGGGACAAGCCCGACCATCGGGTAGGAAATGCTGTCCCTGGTTTCAATTACTTCAGACAGATACATTAATCCCCCGCATTCCCCATAAACCGGCCGGCCCGAGTTGGCAAATTTGCGAATGTCCTCCTTCATGGCCTCGTTGACCGACAACGTTTCCGCATACTCCTCCGGATATCCGCCGCCTATGTACAGAGCGTCTATCCCGGCGGGAAGTTTCCCCTCACCCAAAGGCGAAAAAGGAATAACGGTGCAACCACGTTTCGTCATTTCATCAAACAAATCCTGATAGTAGAAGTGAAATGCTTCATCCCGGGCGACGCCGATGCATATAGCCTTCTCGTACGATGTTACCCCTGAATTTTTCGCTGCCTCTGTGCATGTTGATCCTTCCGCCCCATCTTCGTTGAAGTCCTTCTTATTCCCAGGTGAAAACAACTCGGCGCTACCGGCGATCCGCAGGATATCATCGAGGGAAACCTGGCGTTCCACAGCATCAGCCAGGGCATCGAGGAACAAAGGTGAGAGACTCTTGGCATTCGCCGTAACCAGTCCGAGATGGCGGCTCGTCAGGGCGGGCAGACTGCCCTTTTCGATTGCGCCCACGAGCATTGAAACCCCTGAGCTTTCCAGGCTTTTTTCCACCAACTCGGCATGACGCCGGGATCCGCAGGCATTGGCGATGACGCCGGCGACATGGACTCCTTCATGAAAGGTCGCAAATCCTTTAACCAGAGCCGCAATGCTTCCTGCCATCCCATAGACATCCGTCACCAGAATGACCGGAGAGTTAAGCCACAAGGCAATCTCGGCGCTGCTTCCGGCAATGGAATCGGGATAGGCCCCGTCAAATAATCCCATGACGCCCTCAATTATGGAAATATCGGCGTCCGCGCTCACCCTGGAAAACAATCTGGTCACATATTCCTTATTGCTCATCCATCCATCGAGGTTATAAGCGGGGCGACCAGAAGCCACCCCATGATAGGAGGGATCAAGGAAATCCGGCCCTACCTTGAAGGTCTGGACCCGCAACCCCCGTCGCTTCAGAGCGGCAATCAGCCCCAGGGTTACCGAGGTTTTCCCAACGCCGCTGTGGGTCCCGGCAATCACAATACGTGGAATCATCGTTCGTTCTCCTGGTGCTTTTTTAGCAACGCTTTGCTTTATAGTAAAGTCTTTTATGCAAAGCGGTGCTGCCCTTGTTGCGTTTTTTCTTGCTATCTTTGGCCGGATAAGTTTATGCTGCGCCATAAGTCACGTATATTTACCGGGCAGCTAATTCTTCGTTGCCGGAAGAGAGAAAATTTTCATATGACCGAAACAGAAAAAAATCTAACTTCGGGGCCGCAAGCAGGAACATCAGCAGGGGTAGCATCCGCCACAGAACACGAGGCTACCGCCTCTCAGTCTCCATCCCCCCTTCCTGATCAGGAAAGACGCCCCCCCCGCCGTCGCCCCCCTCAAAAAAGGAAAAAGCAACCGGTTTCCACCGAAGAAACACCTGCTCTTACCGATTCGCAAATCAAGGAGGAACGCTGGGAGCCTAGACAGTTCAAGGTTCCCCCCGTTGAAGGCAAAACCAGGTTTCACGATTTCGATCTTCCCGACCCGTTGATGCATGCTATCAGCGATCTCGGCTTTCAGTATTGCACCCCCATCCAGGCGGAGATCCTTCCCAGCACCCTTTCGGGCAAGGATGCCAGCGGCAGGGCCCAAACCGGCACGGGAAAGACGGCTGCCTTCCTGATCGCCGTCATTACACGCCTTCTGAACCATCCCCACCCGGGAGAAAGACCCCACGGAACACCCCGGGTTCTGATCCTTGCCCCCACTCGGGAGCTGGTGCTCCAGATCTCCGCAGAGGCCCGCCAGCTTGTCACATACTGCGGCCTGAAGATCCTTTCCGTGTTTGGCGGAATGGATTATGAAAAACAACGCCAGCAGTTAGCCGCCGGTCCCGCCGATATCATGGTAGCAACACCGGGAAGATTGCTGGATTTTCAGCGTCGCGGCGACATAACCCTGAAAAAGGTCGAGGTAATGATCATCGACGAGGCAGACCGGATGCTCGATATGGGTTTTATCCCGGATGTCCGCATGATCATCCACAGCACCCCGCCCCGGGAAAAGCGCCAAACCCTCCTTTTCAGCGCCACCCTGACCGGGGAAATTACCCGTCTCGCCTCCCAATGGACCGTCAACCCCGTAACGGTGGAAATCGCACCGGAGCAGGTGGCCGTGGATACAGTGGATCAGATCGTTTACATTGTGACGGAGCACCAGAAATTTGACCTGCTCTTCAACATCATTACCAGAGAGAACCTGGAGCGGGTCCTGGTGTTCTGTAACCGGAAAGACGAGGTCAGGCGCCTCGCTGAACGGCTGACCCGCTACGGCATCAACTGCTCCGAACTCTCCGGCGACATCCCCCAGCGAAGCCGCATTCACCGGCTCGATGATTTCAAAAGCGGAAAAATCCGGGTCATGGTCGCTACGGATGTAGCAGGTCGGGGTATTCACATTGAGGGTATGGATCACGTCATCAACTTCACGTTGCCCCATGATCCAGAAGACTACGTGCATCGCATCGGACGCACCGGCCGAGCGGGAGCCAGCGGCACCGCGGTCAGCTTTGCCGACGAGGGCGACGCCTTTTACATCGCCCCCATCGAGGCGTTCATGGGCCGTGAACTGCACTGTATCGAGCCCGACGATGAAATGCTGACCAAGCCGGTAGCGGTTTACCCCGCCAAGAAAAGCCTCCCCCGAGTCAGACGGCAAACCACAGACAGAAAACCACCACCCTCTCGTTCCCGGCGGCCTCATTTTTAAATAATTCGTCAATATTCACCTGTATCTCCCTTTGACAAAGGGGGACACAGGTGGACTTTGCTCAGAGAGTGTGGGATGATATTCATCACGAAGCCATTGATGATCAGATTTCGGCATTCCTGCAAGTTCATCAGTTTTTCATAACCTGCAACGTATTGATATCAACCGCGTTTCCACTCGCTTTTTTGTGATAATACCACTGCCCATCCGAAACATCATAGAGAAGATCCCATTTCAATTTCGGGGTGAGAATCAGCGTGGCGCCTTCTGTGCTCTTCATAGTAAGGGTATAGCCTTCGGCCGGCTGGATTGTGAGTCTCGTTCCCCCAGGGCTGTAGTATAGGCCGTTGACTGGTTGCGCCCACTCCAACGGATCCAGACCGATATCGGTAAACACATAATCTCCCCAGCTTCGGGGATAACGATTATTCTGCTGGTAGAATTTGTTGATCAGATCGATCATGGCCGTCGTAATCTCGCTAAATGTCGATCCCAGGCTTGTCAGGGGCGCCGCTGTCTGACCGTAATGTATGGGGCAGCCGACACGGGGATATTCAGGCGCCGCCGGGTCAGAGATGAGCCAGACATAGTTCAGCCCGGAAGGACACTTGTAACGGCTGTCAATCGCAAGGGACGGGGTATTGTTATTCAGGTA
>CAISJV010000045.1 GCA_903885795.1 uncultured delta proteobacterium
ATAACTTTGACAGGAAGACACCTGCTATGGTTTACTTCGGAACACAATCGCAGAGACAGGCTGCAGCATGATCATGAACCAAGGGCAATTTCCCACTTATAAAAACCTGTCTCCTGTCCAAACAACCCCGACCACCTCTCATATTCCTGATTTGACCATAAATCGGCTCAATCTGACCTACAACATCTATGCTGGATCAAGTATTTTGTATTTCATCCTTCAGAGACGCTGAAGGAAATTATTTCAAGCAAGAGGAGAAACAACATGAATTCAGCATTTCACGACATTCTGACTCCATTTTACAAACAGGCACTGACTGTAAACACTGAAATTACTTCAACAGATGTATTGGAAAAAGTGCTGGCCGACGGCTTTGAATCTCACAATAGTCAGGGGGGCAAAAATAAAGAAACATTGATCAAACAGGTGATTTATTTCTGGCAACTTATGCCGGACTTGAAATGGGAGCCCCAAGAAAAAATAGTAGATGGCAACAAGTACGTCATTCGCTCCGTAGCCACAGGCTCACCTAAGGGTAATTTCATGGGTCTGGAACTTGATGGCAGCAAGTCCTTCAAGATTGACACCATCGACATTCACACTATTGAAAACGGCCAGATAGTTAAGATTTATCACCTCGAAGATTGGGCAACGGCTATTAAACAACTGAAAGGGTAACGCAAGGAACACTGGGCTGGGCGTCCGACTCAGCACATGGAAGAATCGACATGCCATGGCCGTCGAAACCTTGAGAAAGGAACACATTAATGAATTGTCGCAATCTTATTTACTATGCTTCATTCACTGGAAACACCGAATTGGTAGCAAAAGTGATCGAGGAGGTATTTGAGGAGGCAGACTGGGAGAACGATATTGTAAAGGTTGGTAGGGACTTCGATCCCAAACATCATGAGATAGATTTCCTCTCCTACGATTTCATCTGCGGCGGCTCTCCTGTTCTTTGGCACGTCCCTTTCGATCCCCTTCTTTGGGGTATCCGGACTGTCTCGCATCGCGTTGAGTATGGCAGTATGAAAACGGGCCCGAAGCGCGGCCTCGCCTTTGCAACATACGGGGGTGCTCACTTCGGTGAGCACGAGGCGGACGCTGCGCTGATTCTTCTTGAACTTGCTTACGAACATCTCGGATTGAAATCGGTCGGGAAGATAGCCGTTCTGGGGAAGGTTAGCCATCGGGGCATGAAGGATTGGTACTTCCCCGACATGCATACGAGGCCGAATCAGAATGATCTGGATCGTGTCCGCGCGATGACGATGGAAGCAATTGCCGTGGTATAGGTTGCTGGGGATATCTATTTTTTACGGAATGTAGTGTCACAGAGATGACTTTCACAGGCATGAGACAACTTGAAATGGCACAAAAGCCGTGAAGTGGGTATTCCGCTGAAGCCGCCAGTCGATTACGAAGGAAGCCGCCACCCTGTTCCGATGCAAAGCGCCAGGGTGTTCCGGTTGATTCCGCCACCCCTGGTCGGAGCGTAGCGACGCTGGCTTTTTAGCTCTTTCTCATAG
>CAISJV010000046.1 GCA_903885795.1 uncultured delta proteobacterium
AACACAGAGTCTTAGTGGTGATTATCACCCGTAAAAGACCAAGAATTCAAATGATGGACTCCAGTAAATGACAAGACGGCATAGGTGGATCTCGTTAGCCCCTCGCAAGAAATAAAATTCTTCGAGGGGCTTTTGTTTGTGGTCATTTTGTTGTGATACTGGGACAGGTTGAGTTTGAAACTAATCGTGTGAAGAGGCTCCGGAGCTTGCATTGTTATGATTGCCGGAATATTAATCGCCTTTTCCTCTCCCCGCCTCCACAGACCTCTGGGTGCTTTTTCTGAGCCGAAAGGCTACCGTCTTGAGAATTTTCTGGAAGTCGGCAGAGATCTTGTTGAATTCAGTGTCAAAGAAAGTCCTGTCAATGGTGCCAATCACGGTCGTTCCCTTGGCAGTGGCTCTTGCGGACCGGGGTGCCTTGTCTATATAGGCCATCTCGCCAAATATGTCACCCTCCTTCAGGATCTCAACGACTATCTTCAGACCGCCCACATTTTTGGAGATTTCAACTTCGCCCTCTTCCACGACATAGATCCAGTCGCCATTGGACCCATCTTCGAAAATAATCTGTCCATCCTGGAACGTCTCATATGATGCGATCTGAAACATCTTGCTCCTCCATATCAGTCACCTGGCATGGATGATTCTATCACATCCTCTGGGATAGGTGATCAAAACAATTGATGCAGCGCAAGCACTGAATTCTACATGACGTATAGTTTTTACAACACCTTCATGAGAAGCTTGCTGACCCCTTTTTCCACTACAGATAGTTTCTTGGCAAGACCATAGGATAGATCTATGTCACGCCCGTTGATGAATGGTCCTCGATCCGTCACCATAGCATCCACAACCTTACCTGTCACAGGATTTTCTATCTGAACACGAGTTCCCAAAGGTAAATCACGATGAGCAATGGTGTCTTTGTGCATATCGAATGGCCTGCCGTTTGACATCACCTTGCCATGGTATTGCTCACCATACCAGCTTGCGACAACAGTTTTCTTCTTTTCCAATGACGGTGATACCAATTTCTCGGATGGTAAAGATTCCATGCGGATTCTCAATTTTTGACCAACTTGAAGAGTATTGGGATTCAGTATCCCATTATCTCTAATAATCGTATCAACAGGTATATGAAATTTATCCTTGGATAGTTTCCATAGGCTGTCGCCGGATTTGATGGTGTATTCAATCGATTGATTGTTCTCTACATTGTCTGAAGCCGGCTTTACTTTTGACTCCCCCTGCGCTTCGTTTAGTTTGGCTTGGAAGGAACCAGGACCTTCGACAGTCTTGCCCTCTTTTATGTACCATTTCCCTGTATTCTTGGACTGAGCTACTGCATGGGGATTCAACTTGCGAAATTCATCCCAACTGACACCGAGATGTTTCGTTACCTTACTTATCGGGTCTCCTTTTTGAATTTCATACTCCATCGGCTGCTCCTCCTTGGTGAATCCATTTTGTGATGTGGGTGGCGATCCATTAAGGAATAATGCAGGCACTATGCCATGATGTGCAATAATATATTGCCTAATTATTTCAAACAGTAAAGGAATTCAATAGTAGCCATGCAGAAATGATCATTAAGTGATGAATAATTGTTTCCATGACGAATTGTCAATAATATGACTATTCTCGAACGTTTTGGGTATTCCGCTGAAGCCGCCAGTCGATTACGAAGGAAGCCGCCACCCTGTTCCGATGCAAAGCGCCAGGGTGTTCCGGTTGATTCCGCCACCCCTGGTCGGAGCGTAGCGACGCTGGCTTTTTAGCTCTTTCTCATAG
>CAISJV010000047.1 GCA_903885795.1 uncultured delta proteobacterium
GGAAATGCCGGCGGTCCCTTCTTTGGCGCCCGGGGTCTTGGCCAGCATCAGGTGGATAATGTTTTCCGCCAGGTCATGGTCTCCGGAGGTGATGAAGCATTTCGTACCTGTGAGCTTATACTTGCCGGGAGTGTCGGTGGGAAATGCCTTGCTTTGAACCGCGCCGACCTCGGAGCCTGCGCCCGGTTCGGTCAGGCCCATGGTACCGCACCATTCACCGGATATCATCTTGGGCATGAACAAGTCCTGTTGCTTTTGGGTGCCATATTCCTGGAGCACCGTGATAGCACCCTGGGTGAGACACCAGTACATGACGATCGACGGTGATGCAGCAGTCTGCATTTCCAGAATCGGAGCGTACCAAGTCAGCGGTATTTTGCCATCGCCGCGGAAACCAAACTGCTGTGCTATCGCCGCCTCCTGGACGGTTTTATAAACATTCTTGAACGAGTCGGGGGTGACAACCGCATGTTCATTACCACCCACAAACGTCGCGCCGGGTTCATCGGCATCCTTGTTGGCCGGACACATCACGTCGCGGCAGACTTTGTTGTTAACATCGAGGAAATTATCGATATCGTCAATCCCGTAGTATTCTTTGTAAGCGTCAAGGGTCAAGAGCTTACCCATGTCGAGCCATTCTTTAATCTGGAACGTAATGTCGCGCGTTTGATACAACCAAGTATAATGTGCCATTTACAATCCCTCCTAATATTTGTTTAACTGACGACTACGATGCCATCCAGCGGGGGTTGTCTCAATTAACTCAAGAATTTCCCCAGGGGGGGAAAGGACAACGCCCTCTCTCATCGAGAAGAGAGCGTCATGCTCCTTCGCCTGTTAACAACCTTTGAAATTGGCCTTCCTTTTTTCCAGGAACGCCTTCATCCCTTCCTTCTGATCGTCGGTGCTAAAGCACTGGGCGCAGCATTCAACTTCCAGCTTGTTAGCGTTGTCCAGGGCCAGATCATAGCCATAAACGATGGAGTGTTTCGCCATCTTCAGGGCAAATCCGGGCAGCCCGGCCAATTTGGCCGCAAATTTCTTTGTTTCTGCCATTAACTGATCCGCCGGGAAAATCCTGTTGACGAGCCCGACTTCATAAGCCCGCTGGGCGTCAAGCTGACCGCCTCCCATGATGATTTCCTTGGCCCGTCCGACGCCGATGAGGCGCGGCAAGCGCTGCGTGCCACCCCATCCGGGAATCAGGCCGATGAGAATCTCGGGCTGCCCGAAACGGGCCTTGTCGGAAGCAAAGCGCATGTCACAGGCCATTGCGATCTCCGTCCCTCCGCCCAGGGCAAAACCGTTGACCGCCGCGATGGAAGGCTTGCTCATCGTCTCGATAAGGCGCAGGGTGGCATGACCCAATTCCATGAATTCCATGGCCTGCTGCGGCCGCATCTCCTGCATTTCGGATATATCCGCCCCGGCCACAAAAGCCTTATCTCCAGAGCCTGTGAGGATGATTGCCTTTATGGCCGCATCTGTCTGACAGCACATGGCTGCATCATAGAGCTCCTTCATTGTCACGGAGTTCATCGCGTTTAGGGCCTTGGGCCGGTTAAAAGTGATTGTCGCTACACCGTCTTCCACATCAAATAAGAGATTCTGATATTCCATCAATTCATACCCCCTTTTTTCTAAGGCATCCCGAAAGATGCTAATTCCCCCTATTTCTGACTGTAATCGTAAACCCCTCTGCCGACTTTCCTGCCAAGCCAACCAGCGTCAACATATTTCTTCAGCAACGGCGAGGGACGGTACTTGGAATCGCCGAAACCCTTGTGGAGAACATCCATGATGGCCCAGCAGGTATCCAGACCGATAAGGTCGGCCAGGGCCAGGGGACCCATGGGGTGATTCATACCGAGGATCATGATGTCGTCAATGGCCTTGGGAGTGCCCACACCTTCCATCAGAGCGCAGAATGCCTCGTTGATCATGGGCATGAGAATGCGGTTGGAGATGAAGCCGGGAAAGTCGTTGCATTCCACAGGCACCTTGCCGAACTGCTTGGTGAGGCTCTCCGTCAGGTCGTAGGTCGCCTGGGAAGTCGCTAGTCCCCGGATGATCTCTACCAGTCTCATAACCGGGACGGGGTTCATGAAGTGCATACCAATGACCTTGTCCGCACGCTTGGTGGCGCCGGCAATGCGGGTGATGGGAATTGAGGAGGTATTGGTGGCCAGGATGACATCGGGCTTGCAGAACTCGTCGAGTTTTCTGAAGATGCCGAGTTTCAAATCTTCTCTCTCCACCGCCGCCTCGACAACGAAATCGGCGTCCTTCATGTCTTCGAGATTCGTGCTTTTCTTGATCCGGCTGAGGATCTCCGTCTTCTTATCCGCCGTGATCTTTTCTTTGGCCACCAGCCGGTCGAGGTTCTTCGCGATGGTGTCGTAGCCTCTATCCACAAACTGATCTGAAATGTCGTTCATGATGACATTCAATCCACCGGGATAGGCCGCCACTTGGGCGATGCCGTTTCCCATCTGTCCGGCGCCAATGACGCCAAAGGTCTTAACTGCCATGTTCAACCCTCCTTATGAGATTAAAGTTCATGAAGGGGCGGCCCGGTCAGGGGCCGCCCCGATCACACCAATTTAATTATACAGCCTCGAGGATAATGGACATCCCCTGACCGCCACCGATACACAGGGAGGCCAGACCCAGATTCACACCCTTCTTCTTCATCTGCATGGCCAGGGTGTATGTGATCCTGGCGCCGGTGTTGCCAATGGGGTGACCAATGGAGATACCACTGCCATTGAGATTACACTTGTCGAGATCGACACCGAGTTCCTTGATGCAGCCCAGAGCCTGAACCGCAAAGGCCTCGTTAAGCTCGATGAGCCCGATGTCCTTCATCGTGACGCCGAGTTGCTTAAACAGTTTCCGAGTTGCCGGAATAGGACCGAGGCCCATGTATGCCGGATCGAGACCGCCGGTAGCATAACCCTTGATCTTCGCCAGAGGCTTCAGACCCAGTTCTTTGGCCTTTTCGGCACTCATGATAACCACTGCCGTGGCGCCATCATTGATGCCAGATGCGTTTCCGGCCGTAACGGTGCCGTCTTTCTTGAAGACCGGCGAGAGTTTCGCCATCTTTTCGAGGGTCGTATCCATGGGCCGCTCATCCACGGCAAAGACCTTGGGATCGCCTTTGCGCTGAGGAATGACGACGGGTACGATCTCGTCGGCGACAGCGCCACTAGCGATAGCTGCTCTTGCCCTTCTGTGGCTCTCATAGGCTATCTGATCCTGCTCGGCCCTGGAGATTCCGTACTTTGCGGCGATGGCTTCTGCCGTGTTACCCATGTGGTAGCCGTTGAAGATTTCCCAGAGGCCGTCATGGACCAGGAGGTCTGTTACCTTACCGTAGGGCATACTCATCCGGTAACCCCAACGGGCATCGGCCATAGCGTAAGGTACGTTGCTCATGTTTTCCATACCGCCGGCGACGATAATATCCGCATCGCCTGCCTTGATGGCCTGGGCGGCCAGGGCGATCGCCTTCATTCCCGATGCACATACCTTCTGAACCGTGAAAACGTTCGTCTCCTCGGGAAGACCGGCAAAAATGGCCGACTGCCGGGGGGGATTCTGGCCAACGCCGGCATTCAGGACGTTACCCATGATGACCTCGTCAAAATACACGGGGGTCAGGGAACTGTCATAGGCATAGTATTTCTTCTGGACATCGGTCATATCGAAATCGCCGAAGATGGTCGGCCGGGCAGCCTTGATGGCGTCCGTAATGGCCGGGCGGAGGCCTGCCCTGATGATGGCTTCCTTAATAACCAGTCTGCCTAACTCTACAACCGAGACGCCCTTCAGGGACCCGCCGAATTCACCGACTGCAGTCCGGGCGCCGCTTACAATAACAGCTTCTCTCATACAACTACTTCTCCTTTCAAAAAAAATATTCAGGTTTATTTGTCCACTTTGATCAGCATAGCGTCGCCCTGGGCGTGGCCGGAACAGATACCGCACACGCCGATGCCGCCGCCTCGCCGTCGTAGTTCATAAGCCAGGGTCATAAGTATCCGTGCCCCCGTGGCGCCGATGGGATGTCCGTAGGCAATAGCGCTACCGTTGGGATTCACCTTTTTGTACATCTCTTCTTTGCTCATTCCCAGGATGGATCGGGCGCTGACAATGGCCACGGCCGCAAAGGCCTCGTTGATTTCTATTACGTCCAACTGATCGACGGTCATATCATTCTGATCGAGAATCTTCTTGATGGAAAGCCCGGGCACCGTGGCGATATCCTTGGTCGGCTGGGAAACCTCGGCGTAATCAAGGATAGTGAAGAGGGGTTTCATTCCCAGCTTGTCGGCCATCTCCTTGCTCATAAGCATGCAAACGTCGCCGCCGTCATTGACGCCGGGGGCGTTGCCCGCCGTAACGCTGCCAAGCTCCCCAGTCACGGTGCTCTTGTGATTGAAGACGGGGGGGAGCTTCGCCAGACCTTCGATTGTCGTCGCCGGCCTTGGTCCTTCATCCTTATCAAAAATAATGACTTCTTTCCCTTTCTTGATCTCCACGGGGAAAATCTCGTCGTCCAGTTTTCCATCCTTCATCGCCTTCACGGCGCTGAGCTGGGATTTGAGAGCCCACTCGTCCTGGTCCTGCCGGGTGAAGCCAAACTCGTCGGACGTCTCAGAGCCGTGGATGGCCATGTGGCGGTTGTAGAAGGCGTCCCAAAGTCCGTCCAAAACCATCGCATCCACGAGCTTGCCGTTCGGCAATCCCATACGGGAACCCCACCGCATGTCGGGAAGGACATAAGGACAGTTGGTCATGCTCTCCTGGCCGCCGGCGATGACGATTTCGGCCCTGCCGGTCTGAATCATCTGGACTGCGAGATCAACGGTCTTGATACCGGATGAGCATACCTTGTTTACGGTAATGGAGGGAACGCTTTCCGGCACGCCCGCCAGCAAAGTCGCCTGACGGCTCGGCACCTGTCCGCATCCCGCCGGAACAACCTGACCCATAATGATATAATCTACATCCTCACCCTTAACCTTGCCATTCGTTCTCCGGAGACATTCCTTGATGGCCAGAGCTCCAAGTTGGGGAGCATCAAAACCCTTCAGCGCCCCACCGAAGACTCCATAGGGGGTCCGACAGGCTTCGACGCAGACCACTTCGCGAAGACCTTTGGAATTGTTTTTGATTTTTCTGCCCATCCCTGAATAATCCGGTTTCCGCTCGCCGAATTTGGCAATCTTCGCGTCCTTGTAATATTCCTTCCTTGTTTTATCCAACTTCTGTGGTACCTTTTCCATCTCCTCCTCCTCCTTTTCTCCTCTTCACCGGCTCCGGTCGGATATTTCCTGGAAATCCCGTTCCTCGCCAGTGTGTATTGTTATGTTATTAAATCATCACGCCGGGGCAAAGTTCCCCCCTTTCAATGCCGACTGAAAAAGGCCATCCTTCCAGGCATATAAATGCTAATAAATAATATTTGGGTAAATGTTTTTACTACGTAAGAATGGAGGCAGCCTGAGGTGGTTCCGACGCCTCTTTGCCTGCCTGTCCTTGCGGAAGTATGTCGCATCACGGCCGGGTCATCTCCTTCGACATCAGGGATTTCAAGCACAATGACTCTTTACTCGAGATACTCGCTTACAAATTATGTGTTTCAGTGGGTAATAGAGGCGGGGACTTTCAAGATTCAGCAAAAGTCTTCATCCGCACAGCCACGGCACCTATATACCTTTCAAGTTTGGTTGTCAAGACGAATCCCAATGTTTTTATGATGCTTTAATGACTTTCAGTCAGGCCCTTTTCAGTTCTCCCTGGCAGCCAAGGATGCCAAGTTGCAATTGTCTCCCAGGTTGTATATAAGGCGAAACCACCTCACCAAAACAACCTGAAGGGAAGGATAAAACTAATGGGTCTAAAAAAAGGAGCTTTCTCATTCTCAAGATTTGGCGTTTCCAATCCGTTGCCAGGCGATTTTGCCAATCTTTTTGATGAAAAGATCAAGTCATTCGCTTTTCGAGATTTCTTTCCCGAAAATGAAGAGAAGTCCCTGGGCTGGACAGGATTGCAGGAAATTCTCGATAGGTCATTCGCATACGCTACCCATACTCTGGGAGACTACCGGGTTTTTTCCCTGCGCATCGACCGCAAGACCATCTCGTCGGCACTCCTGCGTTTGCGGTTTTTAGAGGCGGAACGAGGCATGCTGGCAGAACGGGAAGCGAAAAAACTCTACAAGGAGGAGAAAGAAGCCCTTCGCGAGGCGATCCGCCAGGATCTCATGAAACAGGCGGCTCCCGTCCCCTCGATGCTGGATGTCTGCTGGTCTCTGACAAAAGGAATGGTTTATTTTTCCTCCCATGCAGAGAAGATCCTTCAGGATTTCCAGGACGTCTTCCGGGAGAGCTTTGAAATGGAGCTTGCGCTTCATGTCCCCTGGCTGGATAACATGGCGCAAGGCGAAGACAACGCAGCGGAGTTCCTTTCCCGGCAGCCGGGCCGTGAGTTCCTCACCTGGTTGTGGTTCAAGTGTGAGGAACGTGATGGAAGAATCGCACTGGAAGGTCAGGAGGAAATCGGTCTGGCCTTTGTACGCCGTCTAATCCTCGAATCTGGAGAGGGAGATTACGCCGAATCCGTCGTCTGCCAGGGGCAGCACGCGTCTCTTTTAGAGGGCAAAGAGGCCCTCCGGCAGGGGAAAAAGATCCGCGAAGCCCGCCTGTTCCTGGAAATCGATTCAATGGAGTGGGAGTTCACCTTCAAGGGGGATCTGTTCCAGTTCCAGTCCATGAAACTGCCGGCCCCGTCAGATGAATTTGACGAAAACAGCGCCTTGGAAGAAGAGGGACGTCTCCTGGAGCGAATCTTCCTTTTAGAAAAGGTGATCGAGACGATGGATAAGCTTTTTGCCTTCTTCATGAGACTTAGGTTATCGGCGGGATGGCCCGCCGAAGTCGCCCGCATGGAGATATGGATGAACAGGTGAAAAGAAGGCGACAGGCAACGGGAGATAAGGAAACCAAAAGCGGCAGGAAAGACTACTGGATTGGATTATGAGTTGACAGAAAGGGAATCGTTTATTATACGCATGATCAATGAAGCGTATCGCTACACCGGTCATCGTCGGAGCTGCTCAATATACCCAAGCCAGGAACGCCCTGCCCGCCCTCGATCCCCTCAGTATGATGGCAACAGCGAGCCGCCTGGCCATTGAAGATACCGGCGTTGGACGGCAGATGATACGGGGTATCGATGCCGTCTGTGTTGTCAATCTTTTTACCTGGATTTATAGGAACGCCCCTCAAAGCCTCTGCGAAAAATTGGGGATACAGGCAACCTTCCTACACTACGGACCCATCGGCGGCAACACCCCCCAGATGCTGGTTAACCACTATTGCCGTGCTATAGCCAATGGCGAATGCAAGGCAGTTCTGATCACGGGGGCCGAGGCGGTCTATGGCCTGAACCGCGCCCTGCGGGGAAAGGTCCCTTTCGACTGGCCGGAGCAGGAATCCCAACCTTTTCTGGAAGACCATCCCACCGCCGTCAACTTCGATGTCCTGCTGCGGGCCGGAGACGGTCTGGAAAGTAAGACCCTGAAAGGATATCGCTATCCACTGAGTAATGTGGAAGAGGCATACGATCTCTATCTTCCCCACTTCATGTATCCTTTTTTTGAGACGGCCCTGCGGGCTGCTGCGCAAGAAAGTGTTGAGGAGCACCGGATACGGCTCGGCATACTTTGTCATGATCTTTGCGCTGTCGCCGCCGGAAATCCCCACGCCTGGAGCCGTTCTCTTCTCTCCGGTGAAGACATTACCCGGCCCGGAAAACAGAACCGCATGATCGTTTATCCCTACACAAAGTTTATGATGGCCAACATCAACGTTGATCAGGCAGCCGGCGTCATCCTGACTAGTGAAGAAATGGCCGCGACTATGGGCATCAACCGTTCCCGCTGGGTTTACCCGCTGGGGGGCGCGGATTTCCGTAATGTCTGGCATGTAAGCCAACGTCCTTCTCTGATCGATTCCCCGGCCCTGACTGAAGCGGCGCGTCTATCTCTGGAACAAGCGGATCTTTCCATAGACAACATTGGCGCCTTCGACATCTACAGTTGCTTTCCCTCTGCCGTGGAGATCGCCCGGCAATCCCTGGGGCTGGCGGCAGATGATCCCCGATGCTTTTCCGTAACCGGCGGTCTTCCTTACTTCGGCGGACCGGGAAACAATTATTCACTCCACGCCATCGCCGCCGTGACCGACAAGATTCGCAGCAACCCCGAATTGAACACTATGATAACAGCCAACGGCTGGTATAACTCCAAACAATCCGTGGGCATCTATGGGGCGACGCCGCCTGGTAATCGCTGGGAATCTCGCGACGACAGCTCCGTGCAAAGGGAAATAGAGAGGCAAGAACTGCCATTGCCGGTAGAGAAGGCCGGCGGACCTCTCACCATTGAGGCATATATGATCCGGCATGACGCTGCCGGCGCCCCGGAACGGGGAACAGTGATCGGTCGTCTTGCCGACGGCCGCCGCGCCCTGGCCGACATTGACGCTTCCCCAAAAGATCTGGACCGTATGGAAAACACGGAACTGGTGGGCAAAACCGGGATCGCAAGCTATTTTCCTGAGCGGGGGAAAAATATGATAACCGTGACCGCCATCGTTTGACATGTTCGAGCATTTGTGAGACGTGTCAAGAAAGTCGCATATGACCTTAAGGCTCTGCCAAATTCAATGAAGGTAACAATGCATGCTCTCTGAAGAAGAAATCCAGGAAAGGGCAAAATACTGTTATCTTGTTTTTTTCCAGTTGAGCTGCCTGCGCAGCCTCGAGCTGGCCAATCCCGCCCATTACCTGAAGGTCCTTGAAAAATCATCCCTCCACCTGATCGATGACGAATTCATCCTGCTGACAATGGAGGATGAATTCCGCATGGGAAGCACTGACTGTGGTCTTGACTATCTTATCACACTCTTCGAAGGATTTTCCCATGCCTACTGCGAAGTTATCGAAAAACAACTCACAAGCATCCGTGACCAAATACCCGACGATTTTCTTAAAAAGCTGGCGGCAGAGATGGACCACGAGGAAACAGAAGATGGAATACCGGGGCCTGAATAAAACTGGATTCTGGCCCCCGAGCAGTTGAAATATTTTATTTATTTCTTCTTGACACGTTAGGTAGGATTAAATATAGGTTAAGTCGTTTTTGTGTTACCAGATAGTCTAACCATCTTCCGTATGTCTTTAATTATACATATTTTTTAGCGTCACCAGAAAACTAAGATCGTCCCAGAAGGGTTTTATGAAATTCTTTGTGAGAGGAGGTGGAACAGAAGGGTTTTTTTTATCTCATTATTATTTTTTTGTAAGGGGTTAATTAATAACAAAAGGAGGTAGTTATGGCAAGAATTCGTGGGAAGTCTAAAACCGCTGAAATCTTGACCCTCGATGCTGCGGTCAAGAAGTATGCACTAAGCGGAAGTCAAATTGCATTCAGCGGCTTTACAGGGTTTAATAGGAATCCTTTTGCCTTCGCCTGGGAAATGGTAAGGCAGGGTGTCAAGGATATTCATTCCATAGACAGACACGGCAGTTGCTGCACCTGGCTTCTCAACGCCGCCAGTGCCATCAAGATCTTTGAGACGGACTGGATGGGTTGGGGCGAAATGGCCGGGAAGCTCGATATCAATCTTGGCCGAAACTATAAAGCGGGCAAAGTTATCCTTGAGGATTATGCCCATGGCGCCATGGCCATGAGATTTCTCGCCGGCGCTATCGGCGCACCGTTCATCCCCTACAACGCACCCTTGGGATCAGACCTTTATAATGAAAAATACGACGCCTTGGGGAAGGCGGGGTTGAGAGACGGCAAAAACCCCAAAATCGCCAAGAAAAAGTTTATTCAGATGGAAGAACCCTTCTGGGGAAATGGAGACACCGTACTCCTGCCCGCAGCGATGCCCGATCTGGCCGTTATTCACGTAGCCAAGGCCGGTGACAAGGGGACAGCCCATTGGCGTGGCGTCGGCACCATTGACAAGGAAATCTCCTTTGCCTGCGATAAGGTCGTGATCATCGCCGAGGAAATCGTTCCCGAAGCAGAGATGAGGAAGTATCCGGAAGCGAACCAGATACCCTATTTTGTTGTTGACGCCATCGTAGAATGTCCCTGGGGCGCCTTCCCGAGTTCGGTACCCTACTACTATGACTACGACGCACCCTTCATGAGAGTTATGGATGCGGCTTCGCGCAACCCGGATGACCTCAATAAATTTTTGGATGAATGGGTATATGCCCCGGCAAGCTGGGAGGAATTCCTTATCAAGCAGGGCGCCAAAAAGCTTCTCGACCTGAAAGCGGAAAGCACCGGTTACAGCACCCGCATGCTGAGAGGCAAGAAACCCGCACCCCGGATGAAGATGCCCTTGTCCGTGGCAAGAAGTGGTTACTAAGAGAAAGGGGGGAGAGTATATATGGCAAAATCAATGGAAGAATTGATGGAACTTATCGATAAGATTCCCGATACACCGGCAAAGCCAGGAGAATTTATCCTGCCGGAACTGATGGCTATCGCCATTGCCCACGAGGTGCACAACGACGACGTCGTCTTTGCAGGCACCGGGCTACCGATGGTAGGGATTATGACGGCAAACTTCACCAACGCCCCGAAAGCCACCCTGATCTATGAATCAGGCATCTGCGATGGCAAGACGATGCATGTCCCCATGTCCGTCTGCGATCAGCGGGCGGCCAACATGAGTTCCACTCTGGGTGGCCTCGTGGATACCTTCGGGTATTATCTCCAGCAGGGTTATGTCACCCTGGGCTTCCTGGGCGGTGCAGCGATTGATAAATACGGCGGCGTAAACGTCACCTCCATCGGCGACTATTACAATCCGTCTCACCGTTTCACCGGTTCGGGCGGCAACTCCGACATCGGCACGATGGCTCATCGCGTGGCCTACATCATCCTTCAGGAAAAGCGCCGTTTCCTTGAGAGAAACGATTATACAACCACACCGGGCTGGTGGTGCTGGGATTTTAAGACCAACGAATGGAAACCCAAGAAAGAGGTCTGGAAAAACACGGCATACGCAAACAACGGTCCCTGCGGCGTCGTGACCAACATGGGCGTCTATCGTTTTGATGCCGAAGGCATCATCTACCTGGAAACGTGCCACCCCGGCATCACGGTAGAGCAGGTGAAGGACAACTGCGGTTTCGACCTCAACGTGTCGAAGTTGACGGGCGATACGCCATGCCCGACCTACCAGGAACTGTTCATTCTCCGTGAATTCGTGGATCCGGAATTGATCTTCCTGCCGGCGAAAACTCCTTATACGCCTGACATCCAGGCCATCATCGACAAGGGTTAACGACATATCACCGAAAAGAGGGGAAGCATGCTTCCCCTCTTTTCATTTTATCTTTCTCATGAATATGGAAATTAACCATCTGTTCAAGGGACAGATGGTGTTAATAAACACTATCAGGAAGGGGAGAAGATGCAATGAACTTAGATTTAACTGAAGACCAAAAGATGATTCAGGATACGGCAAGAAATTTTGCCAAATCGGAGCTGGAACCTTTGGCCGCAAAACTGGATGAGGAGGGTGATCGGGAAGCGTTCCTGAAGAACCTCAAAAAGCTGGCGGAACTGGGACTTATGGGGATTGCGGTAAAAGGGGAATACGGCGGTTCGGAAGCGGGAACCGTGGCCTTCAGCCTCGCGATCACGGAAATCGCCCGGGCCTGCGCCTCTACAGCAGTGACCACATCGGTGAACAACATGGTCTGTGAGGTCATCCAGGCCATCGGTTCGGAAGAACAGAAAAAGGCATATATCCCGAAGATTTGCTCGGGCGAGTACCCCGCCGGCGGCTTTGGATTGACGGAAACGACGGCAGGTTCGGACCCGGCCGGGATGCGTTGCACCGCCGTGCTGGACGGCAACGAGTGGGTATTGAACGGCAACAAGATATTTATTACCAGCGCCGAATACGCCGGAGTGTTCGTTGTCTGGGCAGTGACGGATAAAGCGGCCCCCAAGGGCAAGGGAATCAGTTGCTTCCTCGTCGAAAACGGTCTCCCCGGGTTCATTGTCGGCCGGGCTGAACATAAAATGGGGCAGCATGCCTCCGTCACCAATGAACTCGTCTTTGAAGACTGCCGCATTCCCAAAACCGCCATGATGGGAAAACCAAACGACGGTTTCCGCACCGCTGTGGGCGAATTGGCCGGCGGTCGCATCGGGATCGGATCTCTGGGACTCGGCTGCGGACTGGCCGCCATCGAATACGCCGCCAAGTACGCCGTTGAGAGAAAACAGTTTGATCAGTCCATCACCAACTTCCAGGCCATTCAGTGGATGATCGCCGAATCCTACACGGAACTGGAAGCGGGGCGGCTGCTCCTTATGAACGCCGCCTACCAGAAGGAAAATGGCCGGTTCTTCGCCCGTCAGGCGTCGATGGCCAAATACTTCGCCACGGAAGCGGGAGAGCGGGCCTGTTACAACGCCATTCAGATCCTCGGCGGTTACGGATACACCAAGGAATTCCCTGTTGAGCGTTACTATCGGGACGCCCGGATCACCTCCATCTATGAGGGAACAAACCAGATCCAGCGCGTCATCATCGCCCGGGACATCCTGAGCAAACTGAAATAAAGGCAAATACGGGAAATCGACAAAAACGCCCCTGCCCTCCTGAATAAAGGGGTGGGGGCGTTTTTTTTGGATTGATCAATTATATAGGGAGGGCAAAGTAATGGCTTACGAAACGATCAGCACCGACCAATCCCACGCAGGCATAGGCATTCTGACCCTCAACCGTCCCGATAAGCGCAACGCTATTTCCATTCAAATGCGCCGGGAAATCTCGGCCTGCCTGAAGTCATGGAAGGATGATCCCACCATCCGGATTCTCATTGTGACCGGCGCCGGCAGTACCTTCACCGCCGGCTTCGACCTCAGTGAATTCAATAAACCAGGGCTTCTGCATGAACTCTACCAGACATCCTCCGAATATCACCGTGATATCTGGTATTTTCCCAAGCCGACGATCGCCGCCATTAATGGCCCGGCCCTGGCGGGAGGCTTCGACCTCGTCAAGCTATGTGACATCCGTATTTGCTCTGCTGGGGCCAGATTCGGCCATCCGGAGATCAAATTCGGCGCCCCTACCCTCTTTACACCCCTCAAGTGGATTGTCGGCGCCGGTCTGGCAAGGGAATTATGCCTCTCCGGGCGGACCATCGACGCTACGGAGGCTTATCGTATCGGGCTGGTAAATGAGCTGGTGGAGGAGAGCAAGCTGCTGGATCGCGCCCTGGAGATCGCCGGAAAAATCATGGAGGCCCCTCAGTACGCCCTGGAACAGACCAAGCATTTCTTTCTCGACAACGCCGACCGGGGATTCGAGGAATCATTCTCCATCGAACATGACAAGGGTTTTCAGGAATTCCTTCTGAAGCGCGCAACGGAGGCCCTTCAGAAATTGACGCCCTAAATGATAACGAAGAAATAATCGTGTACCGAAAGATTATTCTTTATCTCAAATAAGTCGAGATTTGCGATAGCGTTTGTGTAGCAGATTGCTTTTGGTAATAAGGAAATATTTTCAAGGGGAAATGGAATATGCCGATCATTTGGTCCACCTACAAACAAACGAGGAACAGTTGATAACAAAATCGTAGATTATCAAAAGAAATCTTCGATAAATCAATGACTCGTAAATAGAACTATTTCACAACAACCAATGGGAAGTCCATCCCGCGTGAATCCACGACAGGATACTGGGCCTCCCGCTTGTACTTTTTCGTGATTTCCGGGAGCTGTTCTTCAACGTATCCCATGAGCTTCCTGACGGTCACTGTGTCGGTTCCTCCTGCCGCCTTTCCTTTCAAACCCTCCAATAGCGTGTAGGTAAAGACGCCATGCCCGAGTTCCTGCGTCTCGGCGGCGAACTGGTCTTTCGTGGAGGCTGCGATGACATGCACCCCTGTAGAACGGGAGAGTTGAGAGAGGGCCTTCCTGTCTTCAAAACCACGGAAGGCGATTAGCATGGCCCCGGCTTTACAGGCATCAATGACGACAAGTACTTTCTGTGCCTTTATCTGTTTTACGTAGTCCGCAAGTTCTATGGAGGAGATGCCTTTTGTCTTAACTGCCTCTTCCCGTTCCGGATACGTCAGCTCATAAGGAATGAAATACCACTTGTCATCGATATTCTCGCCATGTCCCGCAAGGTAGATAAGCACAACATCCTGGGGGCTGGTTTTTTCAAGTTCTTTCAGTTTGGCGAAGATCGTCGCTTTGGTTGCTTCCTCGTTGAATATCTCTGTTACGTAGACATCTTTGAACAATCCCTTTCCCTTCTCCCGGAAAAAGGCAATGATCCCCTTAGCGTCAGGTTCCGCATAGGACAGATTTAATGCAGGGTTCTGGTATTTATTCAAACCGACAGCAAAGACATGCAGGGCAATCTCCTTCTGGGGTGCCGTGAGCTTTACGGTAAGTTCATAGGGGTTTGATTCAGTCCGGTCCCTGCTGAAACCCGTTGCCCGGAAGATGTTCAGACCATCAACAAGCGTGACGGTATAGGTTTTCTCCGCCACATCGTTCCCGGCTGCAATCTTCAACCCTCGCACTTCTTCGCCTACCACCTTGCCATTGTGATAGAGCCGTATCTCGTCTATGCCGCCACCCTTATCCTGGGCTCTTACGGTTATCTTGATCGTATCTGTACTGAATGATGCATCTGGTGTAGGTGAAGTGATCCGCGTTACCGGGGCCACAAGAACGCCCTTCCTGATATCGGCAAGCTCCTTGACCTCCTTGCCCTGAAGAACTGAAGCTACATAAACGGGATTGAAGAACCGCTCATAGAAATTATCGATGGAATAGACTGCATTGCCGACCCGCACGTTAAGGTGCTTTGCCCCGTTGGCCGAGGCATTAAAATAGCCCTCCGGGGTGATTGTTATCCACTCTCCGTCGGTAAAGCCGATGAACTGGGCAATCTCTTTACCTGTATGGATGTCCCAGATGCGGGTTGTTGCATCCCAACTACCCGACAAAACATACCGACTATCCGGACTAAAGGTAACGGAGAATACTACACTTAAATGACCTTGGAATGTCCTTAACTCTTTTCCCGTAGAAACATTCCAAAGTTTCATGGTTTTATCAAGACTTCCCGATAAAATATTCTGACCATCTGAGCTGAAAGCAACAGAATAAACTATGGATGAATGTCCCTCAAAAGATCTGACTTCTTTGCTTGTTGAGATATCCCAAAGTTTCATGGTTTTATCATGACTTCCAGACAGGGCATACCTCCCATCAGGGCTGAAGTTAACAGACGAAATCGAATTTTCATGACCTTTAAAAGTCCGTAACTCTTTTCCCGTGGTGACGTCCCAAAGTTTCATGGTTTTATCATAACTTCCAGACAGGGCATACCGCCCATCAGGGCTGAAGTTAACAGACGAAACCGAATTTTCATGACCTTTAAAAGTCCGTAACCATTTTCCCGTGGTGACGTCCCAAAGTTTCATGGTTTTATCATGACTTCCAGATAATCCATATCGTCCATCCGGACTTAAAGCAAAGGATGTATTCCCACTTGCATATCCTTCGAAAGTCTTTAATTCACTTACTGTAAGGATGTCCCAAATCTTCATGGTTTTGTCAGAGCTTCCCGACAACGCATACCGCCCGTCAGGACTAAAGGCGACAGACAAAACCTTCTCTTTGTGCCCTTTAAAAGTTTTTAATTCTTTTCCTGTAACGATGTCCCAGATCTTCATGGTGTTATCATAACTTCCAGATAGGGCATACCTCCCATCCGGACTAAAGGCGACGGATGTAACCGGACCTTCATGTCCTCTAAAAGTCCTCAACTTTTTTCCTGTATCGATATCCCAGATAGAAACATCCCATGGAGTTAAATGATTTTCCCAACTTCCTGACATCACATACTGTCCATCTGGGCTGAAGGCGACGGATGAAATGCTGATTACTTTCCCTTCGAAAGTTTTTAATTCTTTTCCTGTAGAGATGTCCCAGATCTTCATGGTGTTATCGCCGCTTTCTGATAACGCATACCGCCCGTCAGGACTAAAGGCAACAGACCAAACCTTCTCTTTGTGCCCTTTAAAAGTTTTTAATTCTTTTCCTGTAGAGATGTCCCAGATCTTCATGGTGTTATCATAACTCCCAGACAGGGCATACCTCCCATCCGGACTAAAGGCGACAGATAAGACCGCTCCACCATAATGCCCTCTAAAAGTTCGTAACTCTTTTCCCGTTGAAACTTCCCAGAGTTTGAATCCATTAAGATCCCAACTTCCTGACAAAATGTATAGTCCATCCGGACTAAAGGCGACAGACGCAACAGCACCTTCATGCCCTTGAAAAGTTCTTAATTCTCTTCCTGTAGTGATATCCCAGATCCTTAAATAACCATCCCAACTTCCTGACAAAACGGTCTTCCTATCTGGACTGAATGCAACTGATGAAACATCTTGGATATTTCCTAATTGTACAAATATCTCCGGTTTCTCTGCTGCTACTGCCACACACTGAAACGTCAGCAAAGCCAACAATATCATCTTGATCATCAACGGATGTTTCTCATCCCTCATGCGTCCCCTCCTTGCGTACCAGAAGTCAGTATAAATAAATCAGTGTTTTGATAAGAATTATTTTCGGGGAGAAATATAGAAAAAACCGTATTAAATGTCAAAATAATAATGTAATCTTTACAGGAATTGAAGTCAGCGATATACTTCATTACGCATTGAAACAAAGTGTGCCCATCGAAATCACCGGATACTCTCTTTCAGGAAGTTGTTCACGCCCCCAACCATCCAAATAATCACATCATAAACCAGCATGTTACAGCCAGTTATCATCAAAACAGGGTAGAGTCAATGATGTTTTTGTCATCGGTTCGCAAGCACAGAATATATTACCTGACGAGTCAAACGACTTGCCACCGACAATTTTTATTCACGACAAATCATGGCGTGCATGGCATCTTCAATCTGTCGTATGGTCTCTTCATCTACTTTACTCCGCCCGGCAAGAGGTAAGGAAAGCCATGAGTCAAAAACCGGCGGCGCCTGCCCCTGGATTAGATATTCGAGCAGTGAAAATTCATAATAGACCCTGCGGACAGAAAACAGGGGATCGTCGCCATAGATAAGGTGGGCCATGGCCCGGGCCAGATCGCATACCTTAAGAACCCAGTCCATGGCCATTCCCGTATAGGATTCAAAATAGTAAACACCCTCTGATTGCAGCCACTTGCCGTCCTGCTCCAGTTCTTTTTTCACGGGCGTTCCCGGGAAAGGAATCAGGCATTCCGTGTAGGCGATTTCCGCCCCGTTTTCGAATAGTTCTTTAGCCAGCCGGATCGTTTTCAGCATCGTTTCGACAGTGTCCCAGGGGCCGAAAAGGATGAAACTGACCACGGGCATGAGGTTCTGTTCGATGCAGTAGGATACGCCCCGTCTCAGATCTTCCGTTGCCATGCCCTTTCCATAGCGGTCCAATATTTCCTGAGCGCCCGATTCTGCCCCCACATAAACAGCCTTGAAACCCGCCTCGCTCAGCCACTGCGCCATGACCGGCCGGCGGCAGAAATCGTCTATTCGCCCCTGGACGTAGAATTCGACACCCTGCACAAGTCCTTCCTGAATCATCATCCCGCAGATCTCCCGGACACGGCGGGGATGAAAGGTGAAATTATCATCGGTGAACATGATCCGTTTTGCCCCGGCGGACCGCAAGTCCCTGATTTCTGTCAAGATCTTCGCCAGTGGTTCCTGACGGACAATCCCCTGATAGAGGCTTTGAATCGAACAGAAACGACAGTTGTGGTAACATCCACGGCTGGAAGACAGGCTACGGGTTCGGTATCCCCGGTTATCCAGAATATGGAAAGCAGGCGGTGGCATGTCCCCCAGATCCTTTAGCAGGGGGCGGTCAGGATTACACACAACACGATGATTTTTGCGGTAACTGATTCCGGAGATTTTTTTTAAGGAAGCCGGTGCAAAATCACTCCTCATGATCTCACGGAGGGCATCTTCCCCTTCGCCCCGGACGACCACATCCACGTCTTTATTTTCCCTGAGAATCTCCTCGTGAAGGACGGTGGCGTGGATGCCTCCCAGGACAGTCCTGATGCGGGGATGGATTTTTTTTGCTGTCCCACATGCCGCTAAAGCAGAGGAGAAACTGCTGGAGAGAGAAGTGACGCCCATGATAAGGGGTTTTCCCCTTTCCAGGGCATCCGTCAAAAGGACCTGGGCTTCCTCCTCGGAACCAATATCCATGTCAACAATAGATACGGAAATTCCATTTGCAAGGAGAGGCGCCGCCAAGCATTCCAGGCTGAGGGGCGATACCTCCGAGGCACCGTTAAAGCGCGGATTGACAAGCAGAACATCCATGGTAAATTTACTGTATTTTTTTTGCCGGGATTACTAAAAGCGCCGGTAAAACCAAGGGGCTGGCTTTGTTCACAGAAAACAAGCCAGCCCCCTAATGATTTGAAACCAAAAATCTAACGGTCCTTGTTTGAACCCCTAAATATTTAGCGGTCCTTGAATGTGACCCGCATTTCCCGCTTCAGGATCTTGCCCGTCGGTGTCTTGGGCAGAGCTTCCACGAAGAAGACCTTCTTGGGGCATTTGAAGGTTGCCAGTTCGTTACGACAGTGGGTAATGAGTTCCTGTTCGGTCATTGTTTCTCCCGGTTTCAGGACGACAATAGCCGTCACCACCTCTACCCACTTGGGATCGGGCAGACCGATGACCGCCACCTCCTGGACGCGCTTGTCCAGATAGACCGCATCTTCCACCTCCCGGGTTGGAACGTTTTCCCCGCCCGTCTTGATCATGTCCTTCTTTCTATCCGCGACAGTAATGTAGCGGTCCGCATCCATGACACCAATGTCCCCGGAGTGGAACCAGCCGCCCTTCATTGCCTCATCAGTCTTCTCCGGTTCCTTGAAATACATGATCAGGGCATGGGGTCCCTTCCCGCAGATCTCACCGGGAATATCCGGCTTGTCAACCGGCGTCCCCGTATCCTCTTCCAGGCGGCTCTCCATGTTCAGCCCCCCCAATCCCGCCGAACCAATCTTGGCCAGGGCGTCTTTGGCCTTGAGAATCGTGTGATAGGGCGCCAGTTCCGTCTGGCCATAGTAATTGTAAATTTTTACGCCGGGCAGACGTTCCATCATCTCCTTGAGGATCTCCAGAGGCATGATCGAAGCACCGTAGTAAGCTTTCTTGAGACTGGACAGATCCTGCTTGCTGAATTCCGGATTGCGGAGCATGCCGATCCAGACCGTGGGGGGGGCAAAGAACATTGTTGCCTTGTAAGCGGCAATATTCTTGAGGATCTGACCGATGTCGGGCATCATCAGGATATTAGTTCCCCCTACCCAGAAAATGGGATTCATGAAGACATCCCGCTGGGCGCAATGATAGATGGGGAGGGCGTTGAGGTTGATGTCGTCCTCGTCATATTGCCCATCAACGATGGTCCCCATATATTCGGCCATGAGGGCCTGATTGCTGATGATGACCCCCTTGGGCAGGGATTCCGTGCCGCTGGTGTAGGTCATCTGGCAGGGGTCCTCGATGTGAAGGATGGTGTCCGGTTCTGTAGCAGGGTATTTCCCGTACCAGTCGTCGAAATTGAGGAAACGGTCGCTGATCGGTGGCTGTCCCGCCAGTTGGTCAGACCAGATCCAGGTCTTGACCGTCGGCACATCGTCGAGAACGTCCTTCACCAGGTCAAACAGGGCGTCTTCAACGATGAAGGCCTTGCTCTCTGAATGATTGATGCAGTAGGCAATGTCCTTCCCCCGGAGCAGATAATTGATAGCCAGATAGATCGCCCCGATCTTGCAGCAGGCCATCCAGATCAGAACGTGATGGATCGTATTGTGGGCCAGAATCGCCACGCGGTCGTACTTCTGAATCCCTAAATCCCTAAGCGCATTGGCGACACGGTTGCATTCCGCCTCCAACTGGGCATAGGTCAGGGTTTTGTCCTTATAGATAATGGCGGCTTTGTCGGGGTAGTGGTAGGCGCTCCGGCGGATCATGTCGGCGATGACCCAACGATTCACCTTGTTGTACCTGTTCATTAGGTATTCAAGATTCTCTTTATTTATGACGGTATAGCGCTTCTTTTCCTCTTCCGTTAGCGGGGGTAAAATGTTTCCCATGTATGTCTCCTCCTATGTTCCTTCACATCAATGATAATCCGGGATCCAACTCAGAACCATGACAATCCTTCTTATGGTTTCCTCAGCCCCTTTCACCTCCCTTCCTATCCCTCATGGGCAACCCAGCAGCGGATCATCTCAAAGAGCTTTTCCCGCTTGATGGGTCTGGTCATATAACCGTTCATTTCTCTGCCCAGGCATTTACCAGCATGACGATAAAATATCAGGGTATTTAGCTGAACCTGATAACTGATATTCGCTGAGCTGTCAAATATGAAATACAATGAAGCGGCCTCAAAACGCTAATGAGCGCCACCGATGGGATTTGATTTGTTATGCTCACTTGCTCTCGACGACATTCTTTAATGGCTTTACCATCTCTTTTTCAATCATCTTCAGAAACTTTTTCTTGAAGGCAGGTATTTTCGTCATAAGCATCATGAAAAAATTCACCCTCCTGGTCTTGAAATCCTTCTGGGGGAAATCATAGTAGCCGTGTTGCTTGTAATAGCGATGATCAGCTTGGAAGACAAAGCGCAGCATCCCCCAGACCTCGTCCCGAAAGATCTTCATTCCCCCTATCCCCAAGAAGTCAGTCGGATGGACGTAGCCCTGACCGGCCAGATCAACGACGCGCCCGGCCAGATCAACGAGAAGTTCATCCAGGCGTAGCGAATCTTCGCCTTCATCCGTCACGATGCCGGCAAGATTGGCCAGTTGGAACTGGGCATAGGCAGAAAGGATCTCCTGAAGATTGGGGAGCTGGGCAAGGGGCCCGGAAAGGAGGAACGCAATCTGTTTATCTTTCAGGGTCGGGGTATGGGTATTGAAAAAAGAACGGTCAAAATACTGTTTCCAGCGGGAAGACAGATAGCGATCCCGGATCTCCCCGGCAAAGACAATGATATCGGCCGTTTTAACCTTTTCGTTGTAGAAATCGATATAGCCGTCCTTGCCCTGATACTGGCAGACGTTATCGATGCCACACTGGCAGCAGCCCAGGCATCCCCCTTTGATGTCAATGTTGGTCAGGCTGATCACTTCAACATCATGGATAAAATTATCCCGGAAGGCCTTGATCATTTTCCCGAGATTGCCGCTTTCTTTTTCCTCGTCAACGAGAATCAGTACCTTTTTGTCTCCCGTCGTCACTGTCTGCCGGCTTGGTCCGGGTTCATGAACAAATTCGCTCCTCACGACGGCTGGAAATTGCTTCACTGCCGGAGCCTGCCTTGCCACGGACTTGAGAAAGTTACCGGCAAACTGGACAAAACGGGCCCTTTCCCTGCTCCGCACCAGATCGTACATCTCGGCGGAGTAGCCCCCAATGTATTTCATCTCCAGATCGTCACATATCCCGTGGATATAATTGTGGGCCGTATGATCGAAGAAGTGGACCGAAGTAGAGAGGGAAACGGCGTACTTGTTTCGAAATGCCTCGCCTTTTTTCCTTTCAAAAACAAGTTCGATGAAACGCTTGTACTGGGAACAAACCAGGCAATAATACAGGGGGAAGCACCAGACGACCGCATCGGATAAAGCGATCTTCTCCACTATGTCCTGAAATGCCTTTTCGTCCCGTTCCAGCTTTCTGATCTGACGGGCCACATGAAAGATATGGTAAACGTGATCAGGAAAGGTCTTCTTCATGTAGCGGACGTATTGCAGGGTAACGCTGTCATCGCCTTTGGGGCTTCCGCTTAGAACTGTTATTTCCACGATCTTTTCTCCTTTAAACCATCGAACATGATGCGACAATAAAGTCCATCATCGCCTGCGTGACTGCTTCCCGGGCCTGGAAATGGGGAATATGCCCACAATCGGGAACAATCAACCCCGATGATGGACCCGATACCTGCCGGAGTATGGCCTCAACCTGGGCCGGCGTACCGTAGGGATCATCCTTCCCCTGAATGGCCAGGACCGGGCAATTAACTTTGTGGAGATAATTCTCAATATTCCATTCTCTGAAGGAAGGGGCAAGCCAGGTCTCAGACCATCTTTTGAAGACAAGAGCCGTTTTTTCGCTATGATATTTCACCAGACGCTCTCCAAGATCCGTATCTTTATATACCTGGACAGCCTCGCGAATCCCCTCCAGGGTGACATCTTCCACAAAGACGTGGGCGGCCTCAGTTATCAGGCAACACACGTTTTCCGGGTGTGCGGCGGCAAACATCAAGGCGATGGAACCGCCGTCGCTGTGACCTACCAGGACGCTCCTTTTAATTCTGAAATGCGCCAGGACCTGGGGAAGAGAAGCCAGGGCTTCCTCATGCAAATACCTGACATCACCGATTTTATCGCATGGCTCCGACTTGCCGTAACCCCAGCGGTCGAATACCAGGGCCGGCAGCTTGGTTTTTTTGCAGAGGAACAGAGGGAAATCCTTCCACTGCCCGACACTGCCCAGTCCTTCATGGAGAAAAACCAGATGTGGAGATCCCTCCCAGCTAACTTCTCCACCATGAATTATCTCCCCGGCGAGGCGGCGTCCCGCTGCGCAAAAGGAAACCGGGTAAGTGATAAAGTTTTCTTGCTCAGCCACGATGATTCCCTCTTTATGCCCCCAATTTCTTCGCCATTGTTGACAAAAGTCAATTGGAAAAATACAGGCTCCCGAATGGTTTACACGGTCAGACGGCGACCTGGACAGAATTGGGACGTCTGCGCCGCTTCCTTCTTCGCCGCTTGGCCGGTGTTTCCGTGTTTGACGGTTCCGGTGGCATTACGGAATGGTCATCTGAAAGGAAGGCGTCCCACCATTCCAGAGCGGCTCGGTTTTCCCCTCTTGTCTCTACCGATAAACGCAGGTACGCCATGGCTTCTGCAAATTCAGGCCTGCTGACCATGGCAGCAGGACGTCGAGGCGGCATTCTGTGGAGGGAGGGCTGAAAGGCGAGGATGCGGCGCAGTCGATCGCCGACCCGTGCCGGAATGCACACGGTCTTGCAGAACTCTTCCATGAAAATGGCGCACGCGCTATCCAGCGCCTGCTGGCGTGGGATACCGTCACGGTGGCGAAGAAGGGTCTCCTCTTCCAGGCTGGAGCCGAAAAGGGCAGCCATAAAGAGCGATGGCGAGGGTGGCGTTCCACTTCGATATAGTTTATCCAGGCATTCAAGGTTTGCGTGCACGAACGTCAAGTGTTGGCTGTTTCTGTGCAGCCACTGACTGAACCCGGAGAAAAGGGCGGCCAGGAGGCCGCTTTCGTCCAGGAGGCTAAAAACCGGTCGTGCAGATCCAAGCATGAAGAGTTTCAGCATCTCTTCGTAGAGCCTTGCCGGTGCAGCGCGGGGAATAGTGGAGGACAGGGCGCAAAGAATCTCCCAGGTGGCAGGTTCGATGACGAAGTTATGGGATGCGGCAAAACGGACCGCACGAAGCATTCGCACCGGGTCTTCCGTAAAGCGGACAAAAGGGTCGCCGATGGGACGAATGATCCGCTGTTTAAGGTCGCTCAGTCCGGTGCTGTAGTCAATAACCGAAAAATCTGCGATATTGTAGGCAAGGGCGTTGATGGTGAAGTCACGGCGGAGGGCATCCTCCTCCGGGGTGCCAAAGACGTTGTCACGAAGAACCATTCCATCATCGTTTATGAGGTGACGGGGAGGTTTTTTGCTTTGACCCGTCTCTTCCGTATCCACTTCATCAGCAGGGGCCGCCGCACGGAACGTGGAGACCTCCAGGATCTCGTCCTTAAAGTGGAGATGGGCCAACCTGAAACGGCGGCCTACGAGACGGCAATTGCGAAAGAGCCGCTTGATCTGACCGGGAGTGGCGTTGGTGGCTATGTCGAAGTCCGTGGGGGTTCGTTTCAGGAGCAGGTCCCGGACACATCCCCCCACCAGATAGGCAATGAAGCCATAGTCACGGAGTCGGTGGAGAGTACGCAGGGCATTAGGGTTCACCTGCTTTCGGGATATACTGTGTCCCTTCCGGGGAATGATCAGTGGTTGCATTTTTTTCACCATAGCACACCCGGTCGAAAAAGCAAATCTTCGGCAGCGTCGTATCCGCCCCGGCGACCAGTGAACGTGATAGTTGATTTCCCTTTTCACATCATGGTAGGTTGCCTGCGTAATGGCCGGAGTAAAACTTTATACCAGTAACCGTATGGAGGCGCTGAGCAGCAGCCTTGCGGAATTGCTGCGTAATGATCCACTAAAAGACCCATTGCTGGAGGAAATCGTCATCGTCCAGAGCAGGGGGATGGAACGCTGGCTGTCTCTTGAGTTGGCAAGCCGCTGCGGGATCTGCGCCAATATCCGATTCCCCTTCCCTATTCATTTTGTCTATGATGTCTTCCGCCATACCTTGGGTAATTTACCGGAGACATCCCCCTACGATCCAGCCATTCTCACCTGGAAGATCATGCACCTCCTCCACCGCAACCTGGACGGGGAACCCTTTCAAAGCCTCAGATATTATCTCGGAGGCGGCGGTATGAATCTCCGCTGCTACCAGCTCTCGGCCCGCATTGCCGGCGTTTTCAATCAGTATCTCCTCTTTCGGCCGGAGATGATCCGGAAGTGGGAAAGGGGCGAGGAGGACCACTGGCAGGCCCTGCTCTGGCGGAATATGGTGCAAAGCATGGAATCTCCCCATTTAGCGGCTCTCCAGGAGGCCTTCTTTCAGGGACTTCGGGAGCGAACGCCGGCTTGGCCGAATATGCCCCGGCGAGTTTCCGTCTTTGGCGTCTCCGCCCTGCCCCCCTTTCACCTGAAAATATTAGCCGCCATTGCCAATTTTATGGAAGTCAACCTTTTTCTCATGAATCCCTCCCGGGAATATTGGCACGATATTGTGTCTGACCGGGAAATGACGCGAATCGCTGAAAATACAAAGTCCTACGGCCTCTCCGAGGCGGAGGATCTCCACCTGGAACAGGGCCACAGCCTGCTGGCTTCCCTGGGGACATTGGGCAGGGATTTTTTCCGGATTCTGAATGATTACCCCCTCAGTGAGAAGGCCCTTTTTGAAGAGCCGGGCGAAGAGAATCTGCTGCGGACCATTCAATCGGACATCCTGAATCTCCGGGAGCGGGGCGGGGAAGGGAAAAAGATGCTGGCAGATGGCGACACTTCCCTCATGGTCCATTCCTGCCACAGTCCCATGCGGGAGATAGAGATCCTTCAGGACCGCATCCTATCCTTCTTTGCTGCCGACCCCGGCCTGAAACCGGGAGATATCCTGGTGATGACGCCGGACATAGGGTTATACGCCCCCTTCATCCAGGCAGTATTCTCTCTTCCCTCGGATGACCCCCACTGGCTTCCCTTCAGCATCGCCGATCGCAGCATCCCTCAGGAAAGCACCCTGATAAAAACTTTTTTCCGTCTTCTCGCCCTCCACGGCAGCCGCTTCCCGGCCTCCGAGGTCTTCGATATTCTCTCAACACCGGCAGTCAGGGAAAGATTCTCCCTTTCTGAGGCCGACCTGCACGAGATTCATCACTGGTTGCAGGATACGGAGATCCGCTGGGGAACCGACGCCGAAAGCCGGGGGGAGATGGGATTACCCCCCCTCCCCTGGAACACCTGGCGGGCGGGACTGGAGCGGCTCCTCCTTGGTTATGCCCTGACCACCCCGCAGGAAGACCGACTTTTTCATGGCATCCTGCCCTATAACCAGATAGAGGGAAGTGTTACGGACATCCTTGGTCGCTTTCTGAACTTCACTGATACTCTCTTTAGTTCCGTTTCCGCCCTGGGCGAACAAAGAACACTCCGGGACTGGGCTGAATATCTCATTGATTTTTCAGATAACTTCTTTGCCGCGACGGAAGAACGACTCCGCGATGTTCAGTCCCTTCGCCACAGCCTTCACAAACTGGCCGATCTTCAGGAGCGGTCAGGATTCCCGGAGCGTATTCCCCTGGAGACTATCCGGGAATGGCTTAAAGAAAATCTCGCCGGTCAGGCTTTCGGTACGGGCTTTCTTACCGGGGGCGTCACTTTCTGCGCCATGCTGCCCATGCGGAGCATCCCCTTCCGGATCATCTGCCTCCTTGGCATGGGGGATGATTCCTATCCACGCCGGTCTTTCGCACCCGGCTTCGATCTGATAACGAAACATCCCCGCCCGGGTGACCGTTCCCTCCGGAACGACGATCGCTATCTGTTTCTCGAGGCGATCCTTTCGGCCCGGGACAAGCTCCATATCAGTTTCGTGGGGCAGGATATCCGGGATAACAGCTCTCGTCCCCCGTCGGTGCTGGTGAGCGAACTTTTAGACAGCATCGAGGAAGGATTTGAATTCGCCCAAGGGGAAATCCGCGCCAGGCTGGTGGTGAAACATCCCCTCCAGGCCTTCAGCCCCGCCTACTTCGGGTATAATCCGCAACTATTCAGCTATTCCCGTGAGAATGCAGCCGCCGCCCGGCGCGCCGCCGGGAAGAGGGAAGATCCTCTGGCCCTGATCTCCGCCGGCCTTCCCGAGGCAGGAGAGGAATGGAAAACGGTGAGCCTGTCCGCCCTCTGCCGTTTTTTTATAAATCCCGCCCGGTATCTCCTCCGGGAGCGCCTCGGCATCCGCATGGAAGACGATGGGGTCATCCTGGAGGATAAGGAACGTTTCACCCTCGACAACCTTGAAAAGTACCAGCTCCGCCGGGAACTTATCGACCAGGGACTCTCCGGCCCGGGCATCCCGAACCGGCAAGAAACGCTCCTCGCCGCCGGGCGTCTCCCCCACGGCAATCCGGGCATTTGCAGCTATGAAGACCAGCATCGTTCCGCAACCGCCTTCCTCACCCGCCTTGCCCCCCTGGCTTCCGGCCCCCGGTTGGCCGACCTGGTTATCGACGGCGCCATCGGCCCCTACCACCTGACCGGAAGGATCGAACATCGCTACGAACATGGGGTCATCCATTTCCGTCCCGCCAAGGTCAAAGCCAATGACCGCTTGCAGATCTGGATCACCCATCTCTTCCTCCACCTGGCCCCGGATTCCGAGGCCCGCCGCCAAAGCACCTATATGGGAGAAGACATGACGTGCCGATATCATCCCCTGTCGAATCCTGAGGAGCACCTCGCGAAACTGCTTGCGATCTACTGGGAGGGCCTCCATCATCCCCTCCATTTTTTCCCCCGCACCTCTGCGGCTTACGTGGAAGCAATCTTTAATGGCAAGGACGAGGCGACAGCCATGAACGCAGCGCTGGGCAAATGGGACGGGTATATGGAAAAGGAGCGGGAAGATCTCTATTTCCGTGCCTGTTTCCGAGACGTGGCCCCCATGGATAAAGTCTTCAAGGAGCTCTCCCTGGGTATCTTCTTACCCATACTGGCTTTAGAAGAAAGGCTCTGAAAGAGGGGGATTAAATGCTCGTCAATTGACTGTTTTTTAAAAGTATGCAAGATTACAATCCGTTATCAAAGATCCGAACTTTTTCTGTTACACTGGAGACACTATGAAAAAGATCCACCTGATCACGGGAATTATTCTCCTGGTGTTCATGGCCGCAACCATTGCCGGAATGCTGGGAACCCGGGATCCCGGACCGGGCGCCGAACCATCGGCCAAGCCGGCGAAGAGGGGCGCTCCTCCCGTGAAGGAACGTTTGGTGGATACGCGGCTCCTCCTGACTGCCCGGCACCTGGCGACCCTGGCTACGGCGCTGGAGGAGAGCGAGTTTGCCCAACAGGCCCTAAGATTGGCCGACCACGAACTGGATCTGGCCTTGGCCGATTCGATCCGCAGAGCCGTCGAGAATCCTTCCGCACCAAGTCCTGAGATCAAGGCCATCCTGGCGCTGAGGGATAAGGGGCAGGACGCAGTGGAAGGCGACCAGCAGCGTATCAAAGCAATCGAGAAACAGTTGGCCAGCTCCCAGGAACAGGATCGTGAGGGCCTCGAAGACCAGTTGGAAGTGGCCAAGGCCCAGATCGAACTTGACAAAAACGAGTTGGAAGAAGCCCAGGACGACTTGGATCGTGCAGGTGGGGATGTCCCGGCTAAAATCCGCCGCCTGAAGGCAGCCTATGAGGCCGCCCAGGTGGACACCTCCTTGATCGCAGATAGCAAGAATGCGTCTGTTTCGCAGTTTTCTCCCGGCAGCCTGGTTGCGCGGATCTCGATGTGGTCGTGGCATCAGTCCAAGCTGGCAAAGCTCCGCCAGGCTCAACAGGAAGCCCAGACCAAGATCGAACGCATGAGCAAGCGGCGTGACGCCTTAGCGCAGCAGATCAAACTGGCAAAAGAAGAGCGGGAAGCGGCCAAACGCAAGGCCACCAGTTTCGCCCGAGGAGACCTGAAAGGGGATGGCGAATCATCCAAGGAACTTTCCAAGACCACTCTCCAAACCCTGAAGCGCTTCATGAGTGACCAGCGGACTCTGGCCGACCTGAGCAAACGGCTTCAGTTTGTCAAGGACCTGGCAGAGGTCTACGGAAGCTGGACGGCCGTGGTGGAAACACACCGTCGTTCGGCCCTGCACCAGATGCTCAAGTCCCTGATGGCGATCCTGTCGATCCTGGGCGTAATGTTCTTCGGAAAGCTGCTCGTCGAGCATTTGTTCACCGGCGCTGCCAGGGCGAGAATCAGCGCCGGAACCCTGCAGACCGTGGCTAACTTCGTGCTTCAGATCCTGGGCGTCCTGGTGATCCTCTTCGTGGTCATCGGCGTGCCCACCCAGCTGACGACCATTCTCGGCCTGGCTGGTGCGGGCCTTACCGTGGCCATGAAGGACTTCATCGTTGCCTTCTTCGGCTGGTTCGTACTGATGGGCAAAAACGGCATCCGCGTGGGGGACTGGGTCGAAATCGATGGCGTGGCCGGCGAGGTCGTGGAGGTCAACCTGCTCCGAACCATCCTGCTGGAAACTGGCGGCCTGATCGATTCCGCGCACCCCACGGGCCGGCGGGTGGCTTTTGTGAACAGCTTCGCCATCGAGGGGCACTTCTTCAACTTCTCGACCTCGGGCCAGTGGATGTGGGATGAGCTGAAGGTGGCCGTTCCTTCCGGACAGAATCTTTATCCCTTTATTGACGCCATCAGAAAGCAGGTGGAGGAAATGACCCAGGACAACGCGAAGATCGCCGAACGGGAATGGCGCGGCACAACCAAGCGCTATCGTGTCCAGTCATTTTCGGCCGTGCCCCGGATCAGCGTGGTTCCCATCGCCAACGGCATCGAACTCCACGTAGGCTATATTACCCGGGCCTACGAAAGCCATGAAACCCGCACCCGGCTCAATCAGTCCCTCGTGGACCTGATGCACGGGAAGCGGCCCGGTGAAGCCGACACCAAGGCCTGAGGCGCGGGCGCAACTTCACTCGGAATTATTTCAAACCAACTTCAAGCATTCCGGCCAGCAGGGCATCATAATTGAGGAAGCGAGCCTCATAAGATAAAATTGACAAAATATTCAAGGAGGAGAAAGAAATGACGGATCTTAAAGATTTCAAGGGAACAGTCATGGAGCTGCTCGGGATAGAGCACCAGGAAATAACAAAAGAAAAGATTGTCTTGACCATGCCGGTGACTCCCAAAACTCATCATCCTTGGGGATCTCTTCATGGAGGGGTATCAGTTGTCCTTGCCGAAACAGCGGCAACCATGGGTGCAGTTATGAATATAGACCAGGAAAAACAGTTCGCTGTAGGCCTTGAAATAAACGCCAACCATATCCGACCCAAGAGAGAAGGAATTCTCAACGCAACGGCGACTCCTGTCCACATTGGCCATGCCGTTAGTGTTTGGGACATCCGGATCATCGACGAGAAGGGAAATCTGATTTGCACATCCCGCTGTACATTGGCCATCGTCGACAAGAAATGAGTATTGAAGGTTAAGAAAAAGGAGAGTAAAATGGTAAAGGATGCACTTTTAAATCCGATAAAGATTGGGCGATATGAACTCCCGAATCGCGTCTTCATGTCTCCGATGACACGAAGTCGTGCGGACAACTCTGAAAACGTTGCGACACCACTCATCGCCGAATACTATTCCCAGCGGGCCTCCGCTGGTCTCATCATCAGCGAAGGCTCCCAAGTCTCAAAACAGGGCGTCGGTTATATCAATACCCCGGGGATTCATAGCCAGGCCCAGGTTGAAGGCTGGAAGCAGGTTACCCGGGCCGTGCATGACAGAAATGGCCACATCTTCTGCCAGCTCTGGCACTGCGGCCGAATGTCCCATCCCGATTTTCACAACGGTCAGCTACCAGTGGCGCCTTCTGCGATCAACCCCAGGGATAAATCCTTTACTCCCGATGGTTTCAAGGATACGGTAACGCCGCGTGCTCTGAGGGTGAGCGAAATTCACGATATTACGATGGACTTCAAAAAGGCGGCTGAAAATGCAATCGCCGCTGGTTTTGATGGTGTAGAAATCCATTCAGCCAATGGGTATCTTTTTCATCAGTTCTTTACCAACTGTTCCAATATCCGCACAGATGAATACGGCGGCAGTCACGAAAACAAGGCACGCTTTTTCTTTGAAACCATCGACACCGTGGGTGGAACCATCGGTTTTGAAAGAGTGGGAATTAGGTTGAATCCATCAGCCCACGGTTTCTTCGGCATCACGATTGACCAAGATACCATCCCCACATTTGAGTATATTGTGGAGCGACTAAACGACTACGGGAATCTTGTCTACGCCCATCTTGTCGAACCCATGGCCCCCGTGGATCAAGTTCCCTATGCGGTGAAGGAAATCGCAAAACATTTTCGGCCCCGTTACAATGGCACCCTGGTGATTAACTGTAGATTCAACCTTGACAGCGGCAACCGGGTCCTGGAGGAGGGCCTTGCTGATGCGGTCGCTTTCGGTAAACCATTCATATCGAATCCTGATCTTGTCGAGCGCATCCGTCGCGGGTCAGGCTGGGCAAAATGGGATGAAAATACTTTTTATACTCCCGGAACAAAAGGTTATACGGACTATCCAGGACTTGACGGATAAATCATTGTAAATGAAACTCATTAAGATGCCTTATGAATAAATCCCGTCCTTTCGATCTTGTCCACAGCCCCCTGGCCGGGGCCAACCTTATCGAGGCCAGCGCCGGGACTGGCAAGACCTACGCCATAACCGCCATTTTTCTCCGGCTCCTTCTGGAGCAGCAGCTAAATGTCAGCAATATTCTAGTTGTCACCTACACTGTGGCGGCGACGGAGGAGTTGCGGGATCGCATCCGCCGGCAGATAAGAGCGGCCATCGTCGCCATGGAAGGCGGGACCACCGAGGACAAATTCATCGGGGATCTCATCAGGAATATTGTCAATCCCGGGGAAGGGCTTCTCCTCCTGAAAGCGGCCCTCCGGAATTTCGATGAGGCCCCCATCTTAACCATCCACAGCTTCTGCCAGCAGGTACTGCGTGAGCACGCCTTTGAAAGCCTGAGTCTCTTCGATACGGAACTGATCACCGATGAAAGACCCCTGTCAGAAGAAATCGTCGAGGATTTCTGGCGCCGCAACTTCTACGGAGCCGCACCGGAGTTCATCCGTTACGCCCTGGAGAAGAAATACGGCCCCGACATTTTCCTGAAGATAACCAGGAACTCTCTCTCCCAGCCCGATGTCCGGATTCTACCTGAGATCCAACCATTAGAGCTGCATTCCCTGGAACCATTTCGCGATACCCTGAGCAAAGTAAAGACGTCCTGGGGTGCAGCCGCACCCGACGTCATTGACAAGTTGAAGAGTCCGGGATTGAACAAGGCATCGTACAAAAACCCCGACGTCCTCATTTCCCTCATGGATCAATGGCTAAATGGGGAGGGTGGCTTCCCATCCTTCCCCGGCCTGGAGAAATTCACCCCCGGCTTTTTGAAGGAGAAGACCAATAAGAACCGGCAGACGCCGGAGCATCCTTTTTTCGATCTCTGCGGCGAGTTATGGAATATTTCCCAAATCCTGGCGGAGGAAATGGACCGCCAGCTTCTTTATCTCAAGACAGAGATGTTCCGCGTCCTGCGCCGGGAGCTGCCCCTCAAGAAAGAGCAGCAAAACATCCAGTCCTACGATGACCTCCTTATCCGGGTCCGGACAGCCTTGGAAAAACCCGGCGGAGAAGCCCTGGCCCACGCCCTGCGCGGGCGCTACCACGCCGCCCTCATCGACGAATTTCAGGACACCGACCCGGTTCAGTATGCCATTTTTCAGACCGTCTTCGGCAGGGACAGCATTCTCTTCCTCATCGGCGATCCCAAACAGGCAATTTACAGTTTCCGTAGCGCCGATCTCTTTTCTTACCTCCGCGCCTCCCGGCAGGTTCAGAATCGCTATAGCTTGACCCATAACTGGCGCTCCGAACCGGGCCTCGTCGCGGCGATCAACCATGTCTTCGCCGCCCCCGGGCAGTATAACCGTGAACCCTTTGTCTTCGCCGAAATCCCCTTTCAGGCCGCTTCCGGTCGGGAAGACCTGGACCGTCCACCTTTGACGCTTTCCGGCGATGCGAACGCCCCTTTTCAACTCGTCTATATAGACAAAGAACGCCTCACCGGGGCCAATGCCACCGGAAACAAGGAAAATTTCCGCCGCCTGATCGCCGGGGCCGTAGCGGAAGAAATCTCCCGCCTCCTGTCACTTGCCCGGCAGGGAAAGGCAAATATCGGCGCCTCGCCACTACAGCCTGGTGATATAGCTGTCCTTGTCCGGGAAAACCGTGAGGCCCGCCTAGTCCAGGAGGCCCTCCATGAGCTTGCCATTCCCTGCGTTCTCCATGGCGCGGGAAATATTTTTGATTGTCCGGAGGCACTGGAGATGGAGCGCCTCCTTACCGGCATCGCCGAACCACGCAGTGAAAGGGCACTGGGAGCGGCCCTGGTAACAGATATCATGGGCGTCAGCGGCGAGACCCTGATGTCCGCCAAAAGGGAGGAGCGTCCGTGGGAGGCCTGGGTAAACCGCTTTCAGGAGTATAATGACCTCTGGGAAGAAGCAGGTTTCATCCACATGTTCCGGACCCTCCTGAGAAACGAGGATGTCCACCCGCGGCTGTTAGGCTATCGCGACGGGGAAAGAAGGCTTACCAACCTCCTCCATCTGTCGGAAATCCTCCATAATGAATCCTCAGCACAAAAAATGGGCATGGCGGGGCTGATCAAATGGCTCGCCCGGCAGCGGGACCCGGCCGCAACCCGTTTGGAAGAGCACGAGTTGCGCCTGGAGAGCGATGACAACGCCGTCCGTCTCGTAACGATCCACAAAAGCAAGGGCCTAGAATATCCGCTCGTCTTCTGCCCTTTTCAATGGGGATCGTCGCGGATGAGAAAAAACGAACTACCGCGCTATCATGACGGTCAGGACGATTGGCGATTGAACCTGGTCCTTTCCGATGAACATCAGCAGGCGGTCATCCTGGCCGAGCGGGAAGCCATGGCGGAAAATATCCGGCTCCTCTACGTAGCCCTGACCCGGGCGAAATACCGCGCCTATCTGTACTGGGGACCATTCAAGGATGCAGGCAGTTCCGCCGTCGCCTACACTCTTCATCCGGCCCCCGGCGCCTCTCACCCTCAACCTCACACTTCCGGAGACATCATGGCGGGAGTAAGTAATCCATTATTCACCCATACCCTTCTTCCGGCGGAAAAGACAGGATGGGACATTGTCGATACTACAGAAAACCATTTTCTCGCTCTTACGGACACTCATCTCCGCCAAGATCTGACGGCCCTAATGGACCGATCCGGGGGGACCATCCAGATAATAGCCTTTGCCAACCTGCCGGGCATCCCCTACCAGAAACCGCCCGAAACTGCCGTCCCTTCCACCGGACTTACCTTCACCGGACGGATTCCCCGAGCGGACCGGGTTGCCAGCTTTTCCTATTTCATCGCCCACAAGGAGGATGAACTTGACAAAGCCGATCGTGATCATGCCCCGTCGACCGGCGAATCAAACCGCGCGGCCATATTCGCTCCTTCCGCGCCTTCCCCCGGTCGCAAGTCACCATCGGAATCAACTGACGCACCCGATCTCACCAGCATCTTCGCCTTTCCCGCCGGGACGCGGGCAGGCATATTTATTCATGACATATTCGAAGCTCTCGATTTTACCGACGATAGCGCCATCGAAGCAGTCGTCGGTAAAAAGCTCAGCGAGCACGGTTACGAGCCGTACTGGCAAGACACACTCTGTACGATGATCCGCAAAGTCCTTGCGGCGCCCCTTGCCCCGTCCATCCCTGTATTGCAGCTTTCCGCCGTTTCCCCCGCCTGCTGCCTGCGGGAGCTGGGATTCTATTTTCCCCTGCAACCGGCCACTCCGGAAAAACTGAGCAGGCTCTTTGACGGGAAGGGCATTCCGGATAATTATCCCCGGCAGATGGGACGGCTAAACTTCATACCCGCCCAAGGTTTCATGAACGGTTACATAGATCTGGTCTTCAGATTCGCGGAGCGGTTCTATCTTATCGACTGGAAATCCAACCTACTGGGGACAAACATCAAAAATTATAACCAGGATGCCATGAAACTGGTCATGGAGGAGGATTACTACTTCCTGCAATACCATCTTTACGTCCTGGCCCTGGATCAATATCTGAAATCACGGATGGGCACAGATTACGATTACGAGCGGCATTTCGGCGGTGTTTTTTATCTTTTTCTCCGGGGCGTCGATCCGGCGCGGGGAGGCGACTTCGGTATATATCGGGATCGACCTAAACCGGAAACAATAGCAGCGCTGTCACAGGGTCTGATAAAAAAAGTCTGCAATGATTAGAGTCCTAAAATGAGGGAATATCTTGATCAACTATACCGGAACCAGTATCTGTCGGCGCTGGATCTCCACTTTGCCCGGTTCATCCAGGGGCTTGTCGGCGACGACACTCCCGAGATTGCCCTGGCGGCGGCCCTGGTCAGCCGCTGGCGCAGCGATGGCCATATCTGTCTGGACCTTGCCATCCCGGCCGGTAAAATCCTCCTTCCCGGGGCCGACGGTTCCGTCCGTTGTCCCGAACTTGCCTCCTGGCGTCAAACACTCTCTGAAAGCCCCGTGGTTGGCCAGCCCGGGGAATGGAAACCATTGATCCTCACGGGCACGCGGCTCTATCTCTACCGCTACTGGGAATATGAGAACAAACTGGCGACAATCCTGAAGCAAAGGATGGAGGCAAAGCTGCCGGCATTTGATGAAAACCTGCTCCGGGAAAGTCTTGACCGCCTTTTCCCCCCTCCTTTTTCCGACAACGAGACGAACGGGAGGCAAGGATTCGACATATTGACAAACTGGCAAAAAGTGGCCGCCTTTACTGCCTTTGTCAAATCCTTCTCCGTGATTTCAGGTGGACCGGGGACAGGGAAGACCTTCACAGTCGCCAAGATTCTGGCCCTCCTGATCGAGCAGAACGGAGGTAAACCGCTACGGATAGCCCTGACGGCCCCAACGGGCAAGGCTGCGGCCCGGGTGCAGGAGGCCATCCAGGAAGCAAAATCTGTTCTCCCCTGCACGGAAGCAGTCAAATCTGCCCTTCCGGTAGCGGCTTCCACGATACATCGATTTCTGGGCAGCGTCCCCCATGCCCCGCATCCCCGGTATCACGAGGATAATCTCCTACCCGTAGATGTAGTCGTCGTCGATGAGTGCTCCATGATCGATCTGGCCCTCTTGTCCAGGCTCGTCCAGGCTATTCCTGATTCCGCTCGGCTGATCCTGTTGGGGGACAAAGACCAATTGGCCTCCGTCGAGGCCGGGGCCGTCTTCGGAGATATCTGCCACACGAGACGCCATCCGTTCTATTCGCCGGCATTTGCCGAAACCTGCCGATGCATGACGGGGGAATCCATACCTGTGCGGCTTCCGGGACGAGTCGCTCCACCGGCTGCAGACTGCCATGTGGAACTGCTCAGGAATTACCGCTTCCACGCCGAGAGCGCGATTGCCGGCGCAAGTCGCGCCGTGAATAAAGGCGATGGTCTGGAGGCGTTGAGCATTCTGAAAACTGCGTCGGCCGGAGACGCCCGCTGGCAATCCCTGCCCAGCCCCGAGGCCCTCCATAAATCCCTTGAAAGTATCCTGACGGAAACGTTCGCCGGGTATCTGGCCACCACCGATCCCCGGGACGTTTTCGGGCGTTTCAATCTCTTACGGATTCTATGCGTCCTCCGGGATGGTCCTTACGGCGTCGGTCACGTCAACGACTTGATAGAAGAGATCCTGCACCGCCAAAAGATCGTCCACCGGGATACACCATGGTACTTCGGACGGCCGGTCATGATCACCCGGAACGATTACACGGCACGACTTTATAACGGCGATATCGGCATCGTCCTTCCCGATCCGGAAGGGCAAAACGAACCCCGGGTCTTTTTCCCCACCCCGGAGGGGACATTCCGGAAAATCCTGCCCTCCCGCCTGGGGTCATACGAAACGGTCTTCGCTATGACCGTCCATAAAAGCCAGGGCTCTGAGTTCGACCGGATCCTTTGCCTACTTCCCGACCGTGATGCACCGCTTCTGACCAGGGAATTGATTTACACGGCCCTCACCAGAGCCCGCAAGGATGTAGCAATCTGGGGACGGGAAGATGTTTTTCTCAAGGCTGTCTCCCGGCGGATCGAACGCTCCTCGGGACTACGGGACGCCCTGTGGCCAACGAATGGTGGTGAGGAAAATACGGATTAATAATTTAAGTTCCTTCCCCGAACGAAGGAATTATTATTCAATAATATGATTCATCTCTTCCTTGATCGTCCCATCCAGACAAGTCCCATCAACCCGGCGATGAGTAATCCCGTCACCGGCCATGTGCCGCCGGCAAAGGTGGGGGAGATAAGCAGGGAGGAGGCGCCGCAGGCTGGGCCAACAAACAGCCCGGCGCCGATGATCGCCTCGTGCAGTCCACCGTGGGTCCCTTTTTCCTCCGAGGCGTTCATGGAGTAGAAGAGCGACGAGTAGTATATAAGCCCTATCGAAAGGCCAAAACCCACTTGTGCGGCCAAAAGCATGGGCACGGACCGGGGATGGACAAACCCGGCAAAGCAGGCCGTCATGACGGCGAATGCCCCAATGAGCCAAGCAATGTGGTATTGCCATCCTGTCCAGCGCCAAAGGATGACGAAGGCGGCGAGTCTCGCAAACATCCAGACCGAGCAGAGAATTCCTGCAGCCCCCGTTGACAAATCAAGGCTATCTGAAATGGACGGAATCAGGGGCACTACGGTATTTATAGCAACGTAGGAGAGTGGATTTGCCAGCCAGGCCATGTACAGGAGCCGTCGTGAATCGGTCGGTCTGCCTGTTTCCGTCGCTTCGGTCGCAACCGGCGCAAGGGTTTTCCTCTTTTGCTGCAATCTCCCGGCAAGAAAAACCAGCAGCGCCTGGAGCGCCACCAGACAAAGGGGAAGCCAGAAAAGGCTTGGCATCCCGAGGCTCTCCAGAAGGAGCCCTGCCGTAAAGTAGGCCACCGCAGCGCCCACCGCCCAAGTGATGTTATATATCCCCACCATGTCCGACAGTCGCGCGCCGCCGCCTTCACTAACAATGGCCGACAGGGCCGGCCAGGTAAAGCATATGGAAACCGTCCAGGCTGCAAAAGCAATGACCTGCCCCGCAACGGAATCCAAGAGCAGTCCCGTCGCCATAGATACGGCGACACCTATGAGTCCCACATAAAGCCCCCGCACATAGCCGAAACGCTCTGCAAACTCTCCGCCCTGCCACGCAGCGAAAATGTAAACAAGCCCGCTGAGAGCAGCGAGAAGAAGGTTCTCCAATCCGCTAAACCCGAAACGGTCCCTGACGTAAAAAAACAGGAAATTGGAATAGTAAACCGCAGCATAGCTGTTGATTAAAACGACAAGATAAAAAATGATTTTAGACGGGCTCATGAACGCAGCAATCGTATCGCCCGTTTCTTCACTGGTGAATGTGACGCCCTCTATTTGGCCTGAAAGTTCTTCCAGTTGTTTATTCATGCAGGGCTTTGTATTTCCAGGCTTTTAAGAAGGTCTGTGGTCATAGATAATACTTTCAATGACAGATATTATGAGAACACGGGGAAGCTAACACAGGAACGAAAGAAATGCAAAAGCAGGGGTCAATCCTGAATACCATCTGTTATAAGATGTGGATTTGCACATTACACAACTTGCGGTATATCGCCCGCTCGGCATAGGCTCGCCAGTATCCGTACTGCCATGAAAAATGCTCGTCAGAGCTCCTGATGAAGATCTCAAAATCATCTCCCCGGCGCAACGGTAATAATCGGTCAACTTGTAAATACATATTATTTTGTTTGTTTTGATTGACACATAAGAATTATTTACTTATATTCCCCCTCGGAAAAAGCAAGTTCCCGTCAATAAAATTCAACAGAGGTACACCTTTATGACAAAGAAATATTTTCCCACTGATATTTTTCAGTATTTATCCGGCAAGGTACTGGGTCAGGAAGACGTGATCAAGAAGATCGCCGTGGCAGTCTATAAGCATATTCAAGGCCTCCGGTCGGGAAACGTGCTGCTGATCGGTAACAGCGGCACCGGCAAGACCACCATCATGAAGTCGATTCAACAATTTTACAACGAACATGAAGGATTGAATCCATTCAGAATAATGACCATCACCAATGCCAATATGCTGATGGATGAAGCGGGGGTGATCAACACCATCCGGTTGTTCAAGAACCTTGAGTCCGAAGTCCTGACGGCTACAGGATTCAAGGTCACCGTGGAGGAAATGAAGGAATACATCGAAAACGCCACGGTCTGCATCGACGAAATTGACAAGATATCCTCCAAGATATCCGGAAAGGTCAATCCGACAGGAATCAGCATCCAGCAATCTCTTCTGACCCTGCTAGAAGGTGAAACGATTCTCCTGGAGACGGGGTTTTATGAAGAGGGCAGCAAGAGCAAGGTGAAACTGCCTATTGATACCTCCAGAATGCTGTTCATCTGCGGCGGTGCGTTCGAGGAATTATACGAGCAGGTGTATAAGGTAATCGCCAGTCACGGCGATGAGCGGAAGTTCAGAGATGTCGCAGAAATGGACGGCCATGGGGGCGTGCGTTATAAGGTCAGGTTTATCCTCAAGGAGTCCCTTAAGCTTTCTGACCTGTTCACATATGGGATGTACCCGCAGTTTATCTCTCGCTTCAATACCATCGCCGTCCTGGACGATCTCAGCAAGCGCGATTTGAAGCAGATAATGCTGCAAGCCGATGATTCCCCATTTCAATACGCCCGGGAATATTTCAGTTCAATGGGCATTGAGCTGCGAATGACAGACGACGCCCTGGACCTGATTGCAACACACGCCCTTGATGAACTGCGTATCGGTGCGCGAGCCTTGCGTGAAGTTTTTGGACGGATTATCGCCGGTGTTGAATTTGACCCTTACAACTCGGAAGGAATCACCAAAACCGCCGACGGCAAGCCCATATTGACCATTGACAGAAACACGGTGGCAAATAATTTAACCCGATAAAACATCGCTGGTCACAAAGATTCCAGGTCCAGGATGACGCCAATGGGCGAGGGACAGGCCACGCAGGCAGACGCATAAAGCACCTCAATGAGCCGATAATGAATTCTGTTTGGGCTGATTTGGAAAATAAACAGTAAAAGAAAAAAATACACCCGATCATCTTTTCATTCAATTAGACGAATGGGAGCAATGTTGATGATAAAAATTGCACGATTGTCCAATAGGCTGACCGGGGACATCTTGGGCGGTCTTACGGCTATGCTCGTGGCGCTCCCTTCGGCCATCGCTTTCGGGATCATCAGCTATTCTCCCCTCGGCGCACAGTACGCAGGTAAAGCTGCTGTTGCCGGCATGATAGGTGCGGTTGCCCTTGGGCTAATCGCGCCGCTTTTTGGCGGCACACCGCGTCTTATCACGGCCCCTTGCGCCCCCGCGGCCGCCGTACTTTCTGTTTTCGTCGGCCAACTTGTCAAAGGCGGAGCCACGCCGATTGAGGCTATCCCCTTTTATGTGGCCATGGTCGCCCTTTTAGCAGGTATCATTCAGTTTTTGGCAGGGCGCTTCGGTGGTGGGAAATTCATTAAATACATTCCTTACCCTGTCGTCGCCGGGTATCTGAGCGGCGTCGGGATTTTGATCCTCCTGGGACAATTACCGAAATTGTTGGGTCTGCCGAAAGGACTCACCCTCTGGCACGGACTTTTACAGCCAGTTGTTTGGAGCGGAACGAGCATATTCGTCGGGCTTATCACCATTGCAGCCATGCTCCTGGCCCCCAGGTTCCTCAAACTAATCCCGGCGGCCATTGTCGCTTTGCTTTTCGGGATCGGCGCCTATTTCGCCCTGGCTGTCTTAAACCCGTCGCTCCTCACGATCAACAACAATCCCTTGATTATCGGACCAATATCGTCATCGGGCCTGGAGGCATTCCGAACTGCCATGAGCCAGTGGGCCTATCTTGACATCATCAATTCCAAAAGCTTCACCATGATTATCGTTCCGATTTTAACCTTGGCGATCCTTCTTTCTATCGACACCTTAAAGACATGCGTGATCCTCGACGTCATAACCCAATCCCGCCACAAATCCAACAAAGAACTCATGGGGCAGGGACTCGGCAACATTTCCTCGGCCCTGGTTGGAGGCATTCCCGGTTCGGGAACTATGGGCCCTACCCTGGTAAACTTGGCCAGCGGCGGTCAAACATGGCGGTCGAGCGTACTTGCCGGCGTTTTTGCCGGATTGGTTTTTCTTCTCCTCGGAAAGCTTATGGCCTGGATTCCCCTGGCCGCCCTGGCGGGTGTCCTGATTGTCATTGCCGTCCGTATGCTCGACAAAAACAGCCTGCAATTGCTGAAACATAAATCAACTATTTTTGACTTCCTTGTGATACTTGCAGTTGTGATCTCCGCCGTCAGCATGAGCCTTATCGTTGCTGCCGGCGTCGGGACGGCAATGGCAATTATTCTGTTTCTAAGGGAACAGATACGTTCCTCTGTGGTCAGACGGAAATTCTTCGGCAATCAGAAGTTTTCAAAAAAACGCCGTGTGACTACGGAACTTTCCATCCTTGAATCTCAGGGGAAAGGCACGATCATCTGCGAGCTTCAGGGCCAGCTGTTCTTCGGTACGACGGATCAACTCTTCACTGAACTGGAACCGCATCTTGCCCAGTGTTCATTTGTGGTGCTAGATATGAGACGTGTTCAATCTCTCGACTTCACGGCCGCCAACATGCTCCGGCAGATCCACAATCGCGTCAAGGAGAAACAAGGCTATCTTGTTCTTACTTCAATCCCGCTGAATCTCCCTACTGGCCAGGATGTCAAAGCATATCTGGCAAGCCTTGGCTTTACGGAATCGGGCATGAACCTTAAATTTTATCCGGATCTGGACTCGGCCTTGGAATGGATTGAGGACGAGATAATCAACACCTCGTCCGATGGCAACAAAGGTGCCCGCCAGGCCTTGACCTTACGGGACTTTGATTTTTTTTCCGGTTTTCCTGATGGAGCCATAGAAAAGATCTCTGTCACCATAACAGAGCAATCATTCCAACCGGGGGAGAAGATTTTCTCTATGGGAGACAGAAGTGACCAGATCTTCTTCGTCCGTAAAGGGACAGTAAAAATCGGCCTGCCATTGACAGGGGGAATGATTCACCACCTCCTGACCTTATCCAGAGGAGATTTTTTCGGTGAGATGTCCTTCCTTGATAAAGGGAAGAGATCCGCCGATGCCATCGCGACAAATGATGTCATGCTCTACATCCTCTCACGAAAACAGTTTGAAAAGATTAACGAATTCCATCCCGAAATCGCCGGAATATTCTTTGAACGTCTGGCGTACGCCATCTCTCAACGCCTGCGGCTGACAAATATTGAACTGATGGCCCTGGAGGAGGGTTGATGGCGTGTTATTCCAAGATTTAAAGTCCCCCTGAATCCGGCGGTATGATCGTCGCACTGGACCCGAATGCTACAGGCTAACCGTCGTACTACCCGACTGCTCCCTGACATGACGAACGATATGCGCTGAATCTTCATAGCTGTGTTTGCCAAAAGGCATGATGAGGTATAGCCCGGAGGCGTCTGCTGCAATGCCGGTTGCAAGTTCACAAGCCTGATCCAGGCCTAAACGACGCTGATCCTCCGGCGAATCATACCGTGTGAAACTTGCCACGACATCTTCCGGTACTACAATCCCCGGAATACGGCCGCTGGCCAGAAACACGGCGCTGCGGTGGCTGACCAGAGGCATGATCCCGGGGAAAAACCGAATCATCAGTCCTGCCATGGCGTCACGCAGCCTCCTGTAGTCATCGAGAGTAAAAACCGGCTGGGAGAATACAAACTCGGCTCCAGCGTCGATTTTGGTCTTGAGCCACCGAATTTGTGCCAGGATCGGCCGTCCGACGGCACAACCGGCACAAAAGTCGGGAGGATCCGCCAACCCCTCCCCGTTAATGATCTTTCCATCACGCAGTTCGCGGATCAGGCGCAGCAATTCGACTGAACTCCTCATGTCCACAACGCGGTGAGCCAGATTGCCCAGATGCCCCATGGAAGGCGCATCACCCGTAATCGCCAGAAGGCCGCGCAGACCCGAATCCCAACATCCGATAAGTGTGGAATGCAGTCGCATAAGGTTGGATTGCGTCACGCTGAAATGGCAGATTGAAGGAATCCGAAGGGCGTTCTGCAGGCGAGCGGCCGTTACTATCGAATCCCGTCCGACGGTCGCTCCTGGGTTGTCCGGCACATCGAACATGTCCGCCCCGGCTGCCGCAACTTTTAAAGCACCCTGCACAATCTCATCCAGAGACTGCCTTCGATCGGCGCGTATTTCCACGCTGACAATAAAGCGGTTTGATTTCATCATGGAACGAATGGAGTTGGCGGTGATGTCCGTCCGCCCAGGCAGTACGGGGGCTTGCTCGCTATTGATTTGAATGCGTGGCCGCGACATGACAGCCCGCCGCCCTATCACATCCGCCATTCTGCGGATATGATCCGGTGTCGTGCCGCAACAACCGCCAATAATCGCAACTCCTGCTGAGTAAAGGGATACCGCTGCAGCAGCGAAATCATCAGGGGTAAATTCATACGTCACGACCCCTCGCTCGATCCGTGGATGTCCGGCATTCGGCGAGGCGGTTAATGGAAGATTGGTGCGCGCGCCGATGTAGGATGCCACACGCAAAATCTCGTCCGGATGGTAACAGTTTGTTCCCACAGCAATAACACCCGCCCGGTGCGCCTCCTGGAGAAGCTGATCCATGCGATGCCACCGCCGTGATCCTCCACCGGTATTGCCGATCTGGAAAATGACCGGCAGGCCGGTATCGACTGCTGCTTGCAGTGCCGCCCGCGCTTCCCGCACCTCCACAAACGTCTCCAGCAACAGTGCGTCGGCTTCGCCGAGCGCCTTGCACTGATTGCGATAGACATCAAGCAAGGTATCGGCAGGGTAGTCATCCAACCGTAACCCAAGTCCCAATGGCCCCATCGAGGCCCAGACCATACATTCCGAACCACCAGCCTCCCGAGCCAGAGCTACACCCGCACGGTTTGTCTCCTCACACAGCTCTGCAACACCCGCATCACCGAAGAGAAGCGTATTTGCTGCAAAAGTATTGGTCACAAGAATCCGTGATCCTGCCGATCGATAGGCGGTATGCAGGCTCATGACCGCTTCGGGTTGTCTGAGATTGAGGAGCTCAATCGGCTCATCGCCCGTACCACTCGCCTGACGCAGGCAGGTTCCAATCGCCCCGCTACTGATCAGTATATTGCCCCCCAATTCGCGCATTATGAAATCAGTCATTCACATCCTCTCCCACTGCCGTAAGGCTGCGCGCTAGCGTCACCTTTTCTCATCCTCGAAAATATGATGCTGCCCTCATGTAGAACTTTGCCTAAATGACAACATACAAGTCCACGGTATCCAACGGGGCGAGATTGTATGGACAGAGGATGAGGCGAATTCACTCACCCTCGGCCTTATGTAAATACGGCGAAGACAGCCGGAACCACCACCGGGCTGATAACGATATGAGTAAAAGTAAGCAGCGTGGCGGTTTTCGCTGCGCAGTCGTATCGGGCGGCAAAGACTGGGCCCAGTATCGCAGCGGGCATAGCGCTGATGAGAACCAGAATCTGCCTGTTTTCAGTGCCGACGCTTAACAGGACTGAAACGAAATCGTTGAACCACGGCTGAAACAACATCTGGACCAGGATGGAAACCGTTATCAATTTCCAGAATCCGCCCATCGGCTGAAAGGAAAGCTGAAGCCCGAGAATGACAGCCGAGATGACCACCAGGGCTCCCTGCATCATATTCAAAGCTTCCCTGATCGTATCCACAAACGGCGTTCCTGCCGGAATATCGAGGTGTGACAAAACAAGTCCCAAGACAACTGATAGAAAGATGGGCGACAGGAAATAGTCTTTCACCAGTTTTCGCATATCTTCATTTCCTTTAAACGTCCCCCCGAAATACATCGCTACGGCAGGACATAATATGAAGATCGGCAGGCCGACTCCGAGTTCACTGATGATAATCCCCTTGGCAAGCGCCTGGGGGTTGTTTGCAAAGGCGTATTGGATGATTGGATATCCTATGAGTGCGGAAGACCCGAAGGATGAGACAATCATTAGCGCACCGATGCTCTGGCGATCGAATTTCATAAGGACTCCGATCAGCCAACTGATTGCCAGCGAGACAGTTCCCGATAAGAACATGATCAGAACGGGAGCCAGACTTTCGCCTGAGAGACGGTGCGTCCAGAGCTGATAAAAGATCGTGGCAGGTAATATCGCCTGGGTGAGCAGCCTCGCAAAGATGGCACTGTCATCCTGCTTCAGTATCCCTTTTATTTTCAGGAGGTACGCCGCTATGACTATCAGGGCAAATGCGATCACTGTTTCGGCTACATGCAAACTCACTGCCGACATTTCCATCCTCCTTAGAGAAATCCCTTATGGGCCGAATACATATAAGCAAGAATATTGTGTGTCAATGTAATATTGGTCACAAAACATGGCGGGCGTTGCGGACGATCCCGAGAGAACGGTTAGATTAACTAATTCAAAAGAACCCCTCAACTCCAACCCCTTATATTCTCGTTACGCATCCGTAGAAAATAAGATTGAACTTGTGATCTGTTTTCCGGCATCCCCGCACCCGGAGGCCGAGGGAGAAAAGTCCCGGCTCCCGGTTGGGATGATTTTACACATTGATCTCTCCTCTGGAATAGGTAACCGAGTTGCCGCCAATCTTCACACGATCTCCTGCGTCTTGGCAGAACAGTTCACCTCCCCGCGAAGAAAGCTGCACTGCATGAAGTTCTGTCTTCTTTAAGCGCTTGGCCCAGTAAGGAATCAGCGTTGAATGTGAAGACCCAGTCACCGGGTCTTCATTCACGCCTGCTCTGGGGGCAAAGAAGCGGGACACAAAATCCACGGTCTTCCCAGGTGCCGTGACGATCACACCCAGGCAATCCCAGTTCAGCATCCGGACTAAATCCGGATTCATGTTTCTGATTTCATCTTCATTATCGAAGACCATCAAATAGTCTCGCGAACGCCAGATCTCAACGGGCTTATTCCCCAGTGTTTCCTCCAACTCCCTGGGCGTTTCGCATGTTACAGGCGGCCGGGAGGGGAAATCCAGAATTAATCTGTCTCCCTTTCTTTCCACGCTCACGATTCCGCTGCTCTTGGTGGTGAATTCGATCAGGTTCCCATCCAAGCCTGTTTCTTTGAAGAGAACGTGGGCGGGAGCAACGGTGGCATGACCGCACAGATCTACCTCTATAGTGGGAGTGAACCAGCGAAGCTCGAAAGATCCGCCCTGACGAAGGACAAAGGCCGTCTCCGACAGGTTATTCTCAAAGGCAATCTGTTGCATAAGTTCATCGGCGGGCCATCCGGACATCAACAGACAGACGCCTGCGGGATTGCCTTTGAAGAGGCGATCAGTAAAGACATCAACCTGATAGTAGGGTATCTTCATTTCTTTTTCCATGTTCAAACGGAGTCTTTGTTCCTGCGACATAGCCACATATTCTTTGACAAATTCATGTGGCGTCATATAGCCGAGAGAGCTGTGAGAACGCTCTGCGTTGTATTCGATCAATGAAAGCTGCTATACCTTCATTATATAATCAAAAAGTGGTTTAAAGAAGCCACCCCAATACGTGAGAGTTACCAAAATAGTTGTAGCAATAAGACTAGCCTTAAAATTACGATCAGAATGTATTACCGAAGTGACTAAATTAATTAAGAGTACCGCTATGAATATCATTTGAGGTAATGCTTCCTTCATATTCCTCCTTTAAGATAGTTAACAGTGTCGGTTAGAAATAATATAAGGTTACATTCGCTACAAGATTCACTGTAGGGTTACCGAATATCTGTTCAGATGTCAAATTGAATCTATTCAATCAAATACTGCTATCCCTGAACGGATAATCGTGTCTTGCATATCCTACATTTCCTTAGTTGATGGGGCGACGTATGAGCTCTTTCCGGACAAATATCAAGGAATGTTTTTTGACTTATAAACCATCATTTTTATCCTGGTAATCTCCTTGACATAGAAGGATGGCGTCTTTATAGTCGCTCACAGGAGAAGTAAATTTCTATCTAATAGGTGACTATGGCTTGTCATATCTGAATTCTGTGAATCCATTCCCCATCGACCATATCCTTCCGGAGCTAAAAGAGGCAGTCCGCACCAAGCCAGCGGTGGTGCTTACGGCCCCACCCGGTTCCGGCAAAACAACGCGGGTCCCTCTGGCCCTCTTGGAAATGATTCCCGCGGCGCAGGGGCGGATCATCATGCTCGAACCGAGACGGATCGCGGCGGTTGCCGCAGCCCGCTGGATAGCCCAACTCCTGAAAGAACCGGTCGGCCGGACCGTCGGCTATGCCATCCGCTTCGACCGCAGGATTTCAAAAGATACCCGCCTGGAGGTAGTTACCGAAGGAATCCTTACCCGTCGCCTCCTGGACGATCCCGCCCTGGAAGGGGTTGCCATGATCATTTTCGACGAGTTTCACGAGCGGAACCTTCAGGCAGACCTCGCCCTGGCCCTGAGCCTCGATATTCAACGGGGCCTCCGGGAAGATCTCAAGTTGCTGGTCATGTCGGCGACCATCGATACCCCAACTATTGCGGCCCTGTTGGGCAACGCCCCGGTGATTTCTGCCACGGGTAAGACCTTCCCCGTGGCAGAACGTTATTTGCCGGACGATGGATGGATAAGCGGCCGGGGCGAACCAATAGAAGATCGTATTGCCGACGCTGTCCTCACCGCATTGAGAGAGACCACGGGGGACATCCTCGTTTTCCTGCCCGGAGCCGGAGAAATCCGCCGGGCCGCGGCGAGCTTACAGGAAGTCATGAAGAGTTGGGAAACCCCCGTTTCCCTCCATCCCCTCTATGGAGACCTGCCTTTCGCGGAGCAGGAACGGGCGATCCTGCCCGCAAGTCATCGGAAGATCGTCCTGGCAACAAATATCGCCGAAACAAGCATCACTATCGAAGGGGTCCGAGTGGTGATCGATGGCGGCCAAGCCCGTAGGCTCCAATATGACCCCGCCACGGGCATGAATCGTCTCGTGACCGTTATGACTTCCCGCGCGTCGGCGACGCAGCGCCAAGGCCGGGCGGGACGCCTCGGGCCGGGTATCTGCTATCGCCTGTACAGCCGCCATACCTATCAGTCCATGACCCCCTTTACGCCGCCGGAAATCCTTTCCTCCGATCTTGCCTCCCTGGTCCTCGAATTGGCGGCCTGGGGAGTAACGGACCCCTTGACCATGGCCTGGCTCAATCCACCGCCAAAAGCAGCCTGGGAAGGGGCACGGCAGCTCCTCATGGATCTGGACGCCCTGGATAAGGCCGGGACGGTGACGCCAAGCGGCCGTACCATGGCCCACCTCCCCCTCCACCCCCGCTTAGGGCGGTTGCTGTTGCGGGCAGTCGAATCAGGGCGACTCCGCTTGGGAGCGGATCTTGCCGCCCTCCTTTCCGAACGCGATATTATGGGCCGAAGTCAAATGAATAACAGGGATCGACAGGGGGGAACGGACATCGGCGAACGCCTCGATATACTTCGGCGCTGGCGTGAGGGAAAGCAGGCACCAGCAGGAACGGATATCTATGCCTTGCGAGCCGTGAAGCGGGCAGCGCAACAGCTCCGGAGTCTGATGGAAACGGCGACGGGGGCGACTGTCCGGAAAAGTGAAGATTCAGCAATTTCCTCCCTCCTCCTCCACGCCTATCCTGACCGGATCGCCAAAAGGCGCGTCGAGGGGAATGGTCGCTATATTTTGGCTCAAGGAAGAGGTGTGCGGCTGCCCCGAGGGAGCGGTCTGGTCGCAAACCCCTTTCTCATCGCCGTGCACCTTGACGGGGGTGAAAAGGCGGAAGGGACGATCCACATGGCCGAACCGGTGTCCGAGGAGATCATCAGGCGGGAAATGGGCGCCCATATCGATACCAGGCGGCAGGTGGAATGGGATAAGCAGGAAGGACGGATTCTCTCGGTCCTTTCAGAACGACTGGGGGCGCTGTCACTCTCGACAAAACCTTTCCCGGCCCCTGATGAAGAGACAATCCCGATCCTGTGCCAGGCGATCCGCGCCGGGGCCACCGTCCTGACTTTCGGCAGGGAAGACAGGCAATTTCAAGGTCGTGTCTCCCTGCTGCACCGCACCTTTCCCGGGGAGCACTGGCCGGACCTGTCGAAGGAGGCGCTCCTGTCGTCACCGGAGGAATGGCTTGCACCCTGGCTCAGGGGCATCCGCACCGGAGAACAGCTTGCCGGTCTCACGCTCCTCCCGGCCATGAAGGCCCTCCTTTCCCGGGAACAGCGGAAACACCTTGACGAGGGCGCCCCGGCGACCCTTGTCGTTCCAAGCGGTCGCAGTATTTTTATAGACTACACCGATGGTGAGCTACCTGTCCTGGCCGTCAAACTCCAGGAACTGTTCGGTCTAGCCGCAACGCCCACCATAGCAGCCGGGAGGGTGGCGGTGCTTATTCACCTCCTGTCACCCGCTGGACGTCCGGTACAGATCACGCGTGACCTGAAGGGATTCTGGGAAACCGGCTACCCCCAGGTGAAGAAGGAATTGCAGGGACGCTATCCGAAACATCCTTGGCCCGACAATCCCTGGAACGCCGTACCTACACACCGGACACAACGCCAAAATAAAAAGGTTGGATCACGCAGATAATCTGATAATCTATCGACAAAATATTAATCACAGGAAATATCCTGATCCCGCTGGCATGCCTTTTCATGGGTCTTTTCGGCAAGACGCATTTCCCGCCTGGTCTTTGCCTCTCCGTTGCGCCGTCTCTGCGTGTCCGTCTCCATGATCAGCGGCGGCAATGTCAGGGCCTTGCCATGCTTGTCAAGGGACACATAGGTCAAATAGGCAGTCGAGGTATGGAGCCGCTCACCGGTAAGGAGATTTTCCGACTCTACCCGCACTCCCACTTCCATGGAGGCTCTCCCAACAAAGTTTACGCTGGCCCGGAGGGTGACAAAGTCCCCGACAAAGACTGGGTGATAGAAATCCAACCGGTCCACGGAGGCCGTAACGGCATTGGACCGGGCGTGCCTGATGGCCGCCACACCTGCCGCCGTATCAATGAGTTTCATGATTACCCCGCCATGAACATTACCGGCGGGATTGGCATCCTGGGGATTCATCTGCTGTGCCATGACCACCGAACTATCTCTGACTTTTTTACCTTCCATTGTTAACCTCTCCATTCTCTTTCTTAATTATTCTTTTGGAGTATAACAAGTGCAGGAAAATATCAAACCTGATTTGGTGGACATGGTATTCTTTATTTTACCGTCTTTATTTTACCGTTGACGCTTACCCATTCTTATCCTATGATAAACGTCAAGGATTTATAAGGAGGAGGTATTGTCATGGCCGATGACTCAAGGAAACATACCAACAAATCACGTGTCAACTTATGGATCGCGGTTATCCTGCTCGTGCCGATCGCCGGTTTTGTTTTCTATACCTGGATCACATTGACCTGGAATTTCTCCAGGGGCGAACGGACCGGTTATGTCCAGAAACTCTCCAAGAGCGGCTGGGTCTGCAAGACCTGGGAGGGTGAAATGGCAATGGTGACGATGCCCGGCGCCATACCGGAGAAATTCTTTTTCAGCATCCGGGATGACAAGATAGCCGAACGCATCAATAAATTGGCCGGTAAGCGGGTTTCCGTCGTTTATGAGCAGCACAAAGGCGTGCCGACTACCTGTTTCGGAGACACGCTGTATTATGCCGTTGATGTCAAGACAATCGATTAAGGTAGTTGAAAAAACAACCGCGCTTATGATACCTCTTCCCCATGCTATCTGTGTCTATGCAGAAAGGACGTTATCTCGGCCTTGTCATCATCATCGTCGTCTTCTTTCTCGCCCACGGATGCGGCAGCAAGGCGCCCTACACCACCAAAGAAAAGAGAATCGTCCGAAAGATGCTTGTCACCGGTTACGATGCGGGGAAGAAATCGACAGGATGGAAACGCAAATTGGGCCTCTTTTTCATGCCCCCCGTTTATGCCTCCGGGCCCAATGAAGGCAAGCGCAAGGAGGTCGGCGTCACCTCCGACGGCACCAAAGCCAAAAAAGGAACCATCGCCGCCGACATCACCCGCTATCCCTACGGCACGAAGATGTATGTTCCCGGTTATGGCTGGGGGGAGGTGCATGACATCGGCAGCGCCATTAAGGGAGAACATATCGATCTCTTCTTCACCACTGAAAAAGATGCCAAGGCCTGGGGGAAGAAAACCCTGGATGTCATAATCCTACTGAAGGACTAATTGAATAATGGACTTTTTCTTTAAACCAAAGAGCATTGCCGTCATCGGCGCGACAACCAACCCCTTTAAGGGTGGTAACGCCATTCTGAAAAACCTGATAACCGGTTACCAGGGAAAAATCTATCCCATCAACCCCCGTTACGACGAGATCGAGGGTCTTCCCTGTTATCCTTCCGTCAGCGCCATTCCCGGACCCATCGATCTAGCCATTATCTTCGTCCCCGCCCGCCATGTTCCCGACGCCGTGGCCCAATGCACCGACAAGAGGGTCCCGGGAGTGATCATCGAATCCGGCGGCTTTGCTGAAACAGGGGCCGACGGCAAGAGTCTCCAGTCCTCCCTGATCAATCTGTCCAGAACTACGAGGATCAGGCTCTGGGGACCAAACTGCATGGGCCTGGTTGACGCGGTAAACGGCCATGTTTTTTCCTTTATGGATCCCCGGGCCTTTAAGGCTGGTCTGACGCCCGGCAGCGTTTCCCTGGTGGTCCAGAGCGGCATGTTATCGGCGGGATTTCTTGTAGATATAATGACCCACGGCATCATGGGGATCAGCAAGGTCTGCTCGGTGGGAAACAAGATCGACGTCGACGAGTGCGATCTCCTCTCCTGGCTTATCGAAGATAAGGATACCGCGGTCATCGGACTATACCTGGAATCCCTCCTCAATGGTCGCCGTTTTATAGACATCTGCCGGAACTCTCCGAAACCGATTGTGGTGCTGAAAGGCGGCAAAAGTGCGAAGGGGGCCCAGGCCGCCATGAGCCATACGGCCAGCCTGGCAGGGAACGAAAGGATTATTCAGGGCGCCTTTGCCCAGGCCGGTGTTGTCGAGGCAAGCGACTTTAAACAGATGATGGATCTCTGCCGGACCCTGAGCATGGTACCGCCTCGGGGAGACGGCCATCCAGCTCGTGTCGCCATTCTGACCTTTAGCGGCGGGGCGGGTATCGTTTCCGCAGATTTTCTGGAAACGGACGGCCTGGAAGTAGCCGACCTTTCCGAACAAACGAAAGAGTCGCTGGGCAGGCTTTTCCCGGAATGGATGCCCGTAAGCAATCCCGTGGATCTCTGGCCTGCCCTGGAACGTCATGCCGGCGGAAAGGTCGATGTCATCGGTCAGGCTTTAACGGCGGTGCTTGCAGATTCCCAGGTGGACGCCGTCTTCCTCCACGCCTTTGTGGGCAATTTCCGTATCCTCTTTGATATTAATAATTTGGCGCAACAGATCAAAGCGGCGGGTAAGCCCGCCTTCATCTGGCTCTTGGGAAAGAGGGAAGAGGCCTTCAATTTTTACAACGAGGCACGGACCCTTGGAATCCCCGTATTCTCGGAGATCGGCCGGGCCGTCGAATGCATGGCCGCCGTATTCAAAGTCAGAAAGTATTAGCGGTAATAAGGAAAAACTCCTCATCTTACAACCCCTTAATCCCCTCCCGTCAAGGGAGGGAAACTACCACTTTGAAACAAAAATGAGCCAATGATTCATTCCGGAATCAGGTCGATGACAGTGATTTCCGGGGCTGAGAGAAAACGCATCGGCGGCCCCCATGTTCCTGTACCCCTGCTCACGTAAAGACTGGATCCTTCCTGTAATTTGAAATATCCACTCTGCAAGGGGAAAACCAGCCCTGTCACCATGCTGAAAGGGAAGATCTGGCCTTTATGGGTATGACCGGAAAGCTGGAGATCAAAGGCCCCCAGCGCCTCCGGATCAATAATCGGCTGGTGCTTCAGAAGAATCGTATATTTATGCTTTGGCAGGTCGGCAAGGATCTTTGATTCTTGAATCCCACGGTACGTTCCCATCCGCTTCCCCGCCAGATCGTCAACACCTACAAGGTTAATCGTCCCCGCAATATTTATCCCTTCGCCCCGTAAAACTGTGAATCCGGCCCTGCGTGTAAAATCGAGGGCCTGGTCAAGGCCGGCGTAGAATTCGTGGTTTCCCGTAACAGCGTATTTGCCGTATTTCGCCTGGATACCCTTCAGAAGCGGCAGCGATCCATGGATATTGTCGATCTGGCCGTCCACGAGATCTCCCGTGGACACCAGAATATCCGGGGCAGCCTTCTTTACCGCCTCCATCATTCTTTCCAGACGCCCTCCCCGGACAATCATACCCACATGGACGTCAGAGATCTGCACAATCCTGAGCTTCTCGATTTTATTGCTGATTTTTGACGTCTTAATGACAAGGTGCTCCGTCCGTATATTGAGCGCCTCAAAATAACCGTAAATATTGACACCAACGGCGATCAGGAGGGGCACCAGGAACAGGACCGAAGCGGTGGGATAAAGATGGTTCAGCTCAAAACCGCCGATCTCGCTGTTCATCCAAATGGCAAAACGGTAAAAATCCAGGCAAATGGAAGTGACAAAAAATAAAAAGACCACCCCCATCCAGGAATAACCGAGATAGGACAGAAAACAGGCGGCCCCCTCATAGCCCTCCCGCTCGGAAAGACGGACCAGGATGGGGCTGATTAAGAGGATCAGCAGGGATGCCGCAACAGCGGCGTGAACCCATGGCGTCAGTTGGAAAGCCGCCTTCAGGCGGACGTAGAAATAAACATGGATGCCGCCGTAAAGAAGGAAAAAGGAGAGCAGAAAAAGGATCATAAGCCCCAGACCAAGGCGGCGAACTGAGGATAGATCCGACGCATCCGCTCCTGCACCGGCCCCCGCAGCATTGCCAGTTCCTCATCCGTCAGGGGGTTCATAATCGGAATGCGCCGCTCCCCGATGCCCAGATCAAACCCGGTATTGCGGACCACTTCCGCCAGAGAAACGCCGGGAAAGACGGATTCCAGGACAATTTCCTTCTTTGTGCCGTCAAAGGCCATCGTGCAGAGCGGCGTGACCACATGGCTGAGGCCGCCCCGCCGCCAGGGGGCGTCGTCAGTGGCTGTGGCGTTGATAAAATCTACCTTGGGAACAAAAAGCCGCTGGTTATGACTGGTCGTGAAAATGATCACCCGTCTGACCAGGGCGGAAAGCATGGACGACCCGGCGCCCCCGGGCAGACGAACAGTAGGCCGGTTATAATCCCCCAGCATAGAAAGATTGATATTCCCCTGCTTGTCTATCTGTACCCCGGAGAGAAAGAATACGTCAATCTTCCCCTTCTGGGCAAGGGCAAACAGCTCATGAAAGCCCTCGGACAGACGGAAATCAGGGTCGCCGTAAATCAGTGTTGTCAGGTGCGGCGCATGGGTCATTTTCGCCAGCAGTGCAGCCGCCGCCGGGAGGGGCGACAGGGTTCCCGTCGCTACCCACTCGCCGTCCCGCAACAGTCTGGAAATGGCGCTGATCATCACTTCCGGGGGTTGAACCGATTGATTGGAAATGGTTGGTTTCGTCATGACTGTTTCCCCCCGCGAAAATTTACTACTTCCAGATACCGTTTATGATCTTCGGGTCCGAAAATGTATTTTTCTAGATAGGCGCGGAATCCCTGCTCGTCTTTGGACGCCGCCACATATTCCCGGATATGGGCGGCGTCGGTTTCGTAAATTCCCGGGCAAGCCGTCGGATGAGCCCCAACCGGGGCCAGGACTACCGCATCGATATGTACGGAAGCTACAAAGACCTCCTGACGACCGGGCAGAACTGCTTCCGGTTCCACAATTTCCTCAACAACGGCAATCGTTTTCTTGGCCGCCATGGCGAGGAGCCGGTCATTACGGGTGGCGTCGGTCGTGATCTCTCCGCTACGACTGCCTTTGGCGGCATGGATAATGGCTACATCGGGCATGATGGGCAGAACGACGACGTATTCGTTACCGGAATAGGGATCGCGCACTGTTTTGAGATCCCGGCGAACCTTCATCAGGTCGGAATGCATGATACCAAGGACAGGAATGAACGGCAGGTTATGGACCCCAGCCTGGAGTCCCAAGAGCAGTGCCGGTCAGATCGTCTCCAGGAGCTTGAGTTCGCCCCGCTCGCATTTCCGGCGGAAATTGGGGGCCAGGCCAAATTCATCGAGAACGATCTGCGGAAACTGGACCGTCTCAACGCATCCGGCGCCGATGAGAAGATCCGCCACGTATCCCCCCGTTAGCACCGGGGTCAGCGTCAAACCCTTCACCCCCAGACGGATAATTTCCCGCACCACCGCCATAGGGTTCATCGTCATGCCCGCCCCTACCCCGAGGTGCATCCCGTCTTTCACCCAACAGGCCGCTTCCTTCGCCGTTATCAGTTTGTCCATCATCGCTTTTTACCCCAATGTCAATTAGTAAGCCTGACTTATTTATATCTGGAAATAATGGAGCTGTCAATTGACTAGCTCGACCCGGTGGGTGGAATTCTGCTGAGAATGTTTAGGTGGCTTTTGTGCCTGGACCCCCGTCACCTATTCGGAAGGGAGAACCCAGAACGCACATAGTTGTTTAAAAAAACGTCATTCCGGATCAAGTCCGGAATGACGAAAGTTAATATTTAAGATTTTGCGAGCTTGTAAATCTTACCGACTGGAGCGATTTTGTCGGTCGCGACTGGGGTAAGACGATTTTGCCGCCGCTGCGGAAGCCGCCGAGCGCTGCAGCATGGCTTGTCCCTGGACGCTTGAAAAGCTTCTCCGTCTCACCTGCTGTTGCTGGCGCGGACGGTCGTGACCGCCGTCATTTCCTGCCGGCGCCGGGACGCCGTAGTTAAAGTCCTGCAGCGTCCTCTTTTCTACCGTTTCCCCAAGGGCCTTCTCGATGCCCCAGATGAATCCCCGCTCTTCACGGGTCATAAAGGTAAATGCATCCCCCGTCTTTGCGGCCCGGCCGGTGCGGCCGATGCGGTGCGTGTAGGCGTCGACGGTGTCGGGCATATCGTAATTGATCACATGGGAAATACTGGAAACGTCGATTCCCCGGGCGGCGATGTCGGTGGCCACCAGGATCTGGTACTTGCCGGCGCGATAACCGCTTAGTACTGCCTGGCGCTTGGTCTGCGGCAGGTCGCCCTGCAGGGACGCCGCGACAAAACCGGCCTGGGCGATCTGGGTAGCCAGTCGGGTGGCACGATGCTTGGTTCGCGTGAAAACGAGGACCGATTCCGTATCCGTACCTTCCAGAATCTTCATCAACAGAGCCGTTTTGAGGTGCTGCTCGACAGGATAGATGGCATGAGAGACCGTGGATACGGGATTACTGTCGCCGACCTGGATGTTGACCGGATTGCTCATTACTTCCTGGACCAGTCCGCGGATGTCAGCGGGCATGGTGGCAGAAAAGAGAAGGGTCTGACGCTTGACCGGCAGACACTTGATGATCCTCTTGATGTCCGGCAGGAAACCCATGTCGAACATGCGGTCTGCCTCGTCAAGGACAAGGACCTCTACTTGGGAAATATCAATTTCACCGTGGTTAACGAGATCGAGAAGACGTCCCGGGCAGGCCACGACGATTTCGGCTCCGTTACGGAGCTTTGTGATCTGGGGGTTTTTGTTCACACCACCATAAACGGTGACACTCTTCACTTTCGTACGGCGGCCCAACTCAATAATAGCCTCATGGGTCTGCTCTGCCAGTTCCCTGGTCGGGGCGACAATCAGCGCCCGGACCCGCTTGCGTTGTCCGTCCATCAGACGCTGCAAAATCGGCAACACAAACGCCGCCGTTTTCCCCGTGCCCGTATGGGCCAGCCCCATAACGTCCCGGCCGTTAAGAATAGACGGGATGCACTCGGCTTGAATCGGGGTAGGTACCGAGTAGCCGGCCCCTTCAATCCCTGCTTCAATCAGGGGGTGGAGGTTAAAGGATTTAAAATTCGTTAATAATTCTCCGCTTGTTGCTTTTGCTTTTTGCATGTACTCAATTTCCTTCTTCTATTGGACGTCATCATATTGACGTTGATTTACCGGAATTCTCCTGACATTCTTTACACCACATCAGCATAAAAAAATCCCCACCAGCCTAATTTACAGGCTCTGGGGACACTATGGACCAAAACCGGCTCTGAAACTGCGACGTTAATACGCTTCCCCAATGAGCATGTCAAGGATTATATTCAAGAATGCTAAAATGGGGCATCGGGGGCAGGCTTATTTGCTGTGTTCCTGGGTCTTGAGGAAGGTTACTTCCGGCCAGGTCTCCATGCAGCGTTCCAACCGGTATTCGCTGGAGGCAAGAAAGGTCGGACGACCTTCGGCGTCAAGGGCAAGGGAGCTTCCGTTCTTCAGTTCGAACTCCTTGAAGCGAATTTTGTCGTCACAGGTCACCCAGCGGGCGACGTTGTAAGGCGTCTCTTCAAAAACCGTTTCGGCGCCATACTCTGTTCTCAACCGCTCGGCAGTCACGTCAAACTGGAGGACCCCCACCGCTCCTAGAATGTAGTCGCTCTTTCCCAGGGGCTGGAAGACCTGTACGGCCCCCTCCTCGGAAAGCTGAACCAGGCCCTTCTGGAGCTGCTTGCTCTTCATGGGGTTCTTCAACCGCACGCGCCGGAAGTTCTCCGGAGCAAAACTGGGGATGCCCATAAATTTCAGCGGCTCATTCTCCGTAAAGGTATCGCCTATCTTTATGTTGCCGTGATTATGGATGCCGATAACGTCTCCGGGGTAGGCCTCTTCGACATGGCTACGGTCCTGGGACATAAAAATAGTGGCATTGGCGAGGGTAATTTCCTTGCCGAGACGGTGGTGAATCACCTTCATCCCCCGGCGGAATGTCCCCGAACAGACCCTCAGGAAGGCAATGCGGTCACGATGGGAGGGGTCCATGTTCGCCTGGATCTTGAAGACGAAACCCGAAAAGTCCTCTTCGTAGGGGGAGACATCTCTTGTCGTGGTGGTGCGGGCCACAGGGGCCGGCGCCATTTCCACAAAGGCGTCGAGGAGCTCCTTCACACCGAAGTTGTTGATGGCACTGCCGAAAAAGACAGGAGTCTGGTTACCCTTCAGATACTGCTCCAATTCAAAGGGGTTGGCAGCCCCTGCCAGGAGATCCACTTCCTCCCGTAGCTCCCTGGCCTGGCTTCCCAGGATGTCATCAAGGCGGGGATCGGCAAGATCGGTGATCAAAACACCCCCCCGAGGCTGGGTATGCCCACCGGCCGTAAAGAGGTGCAACTCCCGTCGGTAAAGACTATAAACACCCCGGAAGGACTTACCCATGCCGATTGGCCACGACATGGGTACGCACTCGATCTGGAGCTTTTCTTCAATGTCGGCAAGCAGTTCCAGTGGCGCCAGGCCGTCGCGGTCCAGCTTGTTGATGAAGGTAATTATCGGGGTGTTGCGCATCCGGCAAACTTCCATGAGCTTTTCCGTCTGCGGCTCCACGCCTTTTACGCTGTCGATGACCATCAGGGCGCTATCCACAGCAGTTAGCACCCGGTAAGTGTCTTCGGAAAAATCCTTATGACCCGGTGTATCCAGGAGATTGATTTCGTAGTCCCGATAGTTGAATTTCATGACCGAGGTAGTGACGGAAATGCCCCGTTCCTTTTCGATGCTCATCCAGTCGCTCAGGGCATGGCGCCCGGCCTTGCGCGCTCGGACGGCCCCGGCCTGCTGAATCGCCCCGCCAAAGAGCAGCAATTTTTCCGTCAGAGTGGTTTTCCCGGCGTCGGGATGACTGATGATCCCGAAATTGCGGCGACGGTCCACTTCTCTTCGATGGTGCTTGTCCAATTTTATAACCTCAAAAGCTTTCTTTATAGAAAAAGCCGGGCTTTTAGGGCCCGGCCTTCAAGTTGGCGTCAATATAATGATTGAACTTCAAAAGTCAATGATTAAGATGAACGGAAGTGGGTGTGTGGGAAGAAGGTTGATCTTCCCTGATTTTTTCTTTTTCCGCAATTTTCAGATTCTTGATTGCCTCACCATAATCAGGGCGAATTCTGATTGCCTCCCGGAAATGGGCTATCGCCTGATTAATATTTCCCGTTTTGGCGTAGGCGATGGCGATATTATTGTGGCCTTCTGCGAAACGTGGTTGCAACGCCAATACCCTCCCGTAGAAGGGTAGCGCCTCCCCATAACGCCCCTCTCCGGCAAGTGCTTCACCCATGTTGAAGAGGGCCTCTTGATAATCGGGGCGAATCTGCAAGGCCCTCTCAAATTGCGGTATGGCTTCCCCATGCCGCCCCTGTCGGGAAAGAGCGGCTCCCAGGTTATTATGGGCAAGGTAGTTATTTTCCGTCACCATGACCGCTTGACGAAATAGTGTCTCTGCATTTTGCCAGCGCCCCACCTGTACCACGGAAATCAGAGCAAAAAAGACGATAGCAGCCAGCCCTGACATGGCAGCTAATAATTGTAACCGATCACTGCCAAGAAATTGCCGCAATTTTCGCTGTTCCGTTAATCCCCCTACCCACCAGACGAGGGCGATAAAGACGCCGATCAACGGGATATAGGTATAACGGTCCGCGAAGGCATGGCCCCCGATCTGAATGAGACCGATAACGGGAAGGAGGCTGATCAGATACCACAGCCACCCGACAAGCAAGTACGGCGCAGATTTAAGCTGTTTGATGGAAAAGCAGCTAATCACCCCCAAAACTGCCAGAGAAAGGGCAACCGGACCCAAAGGCCAGGCGCCCGGATGAGGATAATGGACGGAAAGGTTGAAGGGAAGAGCCATTTTGTAGAGATAAAAACCATAAGCGACAATGGCATTGGTCAAACGGGCGAAAAAGGGAAATTCCTCGAAAGACTTCAAAGCCCCCACCTGCTGCTCCGCCATCATCGTCACGAGGCCCACCGCGACCCCAATGATCAGAAACGGGATTTTTTCCCAAAACACGAGTTTCCAATTACGGCGCCAATTCCCCTCCGACAAACGATTGCAAGGCCAAACATCCAACAAAAGCATAATAACGGGAAGTGTAACTACCATCGGCTTGGCCATCACACCCAGGATAAACGAGAGAAGAACGAGGCTGTAACGACCCCACCCCGGACTTTCGACGTACCGGGCGTAAAGAAACAGGGAGAGCATCCAGAAAACGCCGCTCAGGACGTCCTTGCGCTCCGCAATCCAGGCAACGGATTCCACATGGAGGGGATGAAGGGCAAAGAGAGCAGCCACGATACCGCTTTTCCAGAGAGCCCCGGTCAGGCGATTCAAAGCGGTAAAAAGAAGCAACGTCGCGGCCAGGTGCAGAAGAATATTGGTGATGTGGTACCCACCCGGATTCAGCCCCCAGATTTCACGATCCACAATGAGGGATAACCAGGTCAGGGGATGCCAAAAACCAGCGTCAGTGGCCGTAAAGGCCCAACGGATAGACTCCGTGGTCAGCCCGGCCAAAACTTGCGCCTTCTCGATGACATAGACATGATCGTCAAAAAAGACAAAATCAAAGAAGGCCAGCCGCCCAAAAACAGCCAGGATGGACAGCGCCAGTCCCAGGCAGATAAGACGCCGCCATTGGGAAGGACTGTCAGCGATTCCAGGTGCAGGTGAATCTGATTTTGGCGTGGTTGATGAATTTTCGTTCATATGTTAAGGTAGAGCCGCTCTTTGAGCATTATTTCCTTTGCGCCGCCTAATCCATGCGAGGCCAAGCAATCCGCCAAACCCGATCCATGCAATCGTTGAAATCCAGGTTCCGATGACAAACGACAGCGGGCGATATTCGACGAGCAGCGAATGCTCACCAGTGGCCAACGATATGCCCATCAGGGTATAGTTAGCCGGTAAAATTTCGTATTCTTTTTGTGCCCCCGGAGTCAATGACCGCACCCGCCACCCCCGGCTGTAATTATCAGTGATTAGCAAAATCGCCGGGGCGGCAAGTTTCGCCTTGATCGTTAAATGATCTCCCCCATTATCCAAAATCGCATAGGTGTTTTTGGCGTCTGATTTCACATAGCCAGACAATGGCACGGGCATGGAAACGACCGCTGAGCCAGAATCAGTCGCTGGCGCTTTTGTAGACATGAACGCAGGCATCGGCTTCTTTTCAAGAATTACCGTTTTGCGCGGATCAAAGGTCGGCTTCCCCAGCTCCTGAAAAAGCTCCGCCGTGCTCCTCGCTACCTTCCAATCCTGAACCAGGGAAATACGCGGCATCCAATCCTGGTATTCCTTAACCGTCACCCCTTTCTCTCCAGGAGTAAGAACATATCGCAACCGGAGCATCTTGAAGAGCGAATGATATTGATTAATTTTCAAATAGGTCGTCGCCTTGTCCGGGTCCGCCCCTTGCGTCCAGGCCATAAACTGCACATACCTGCCCATCGCCACCGGCCCGTATCCCCAAATATCATGAGCCCCGGTGGACATGGCCGTATTGGCATTGATCAAGCTCAAAACCCGGTAATCCCCCGGATGGTCCTGATAAAATGCCTTAAATTGAGAGATTTTCAGATCGTCATAAGCAAAGGTAGGACGATTCAATCTCGCAAAGGTAAACATCTCGATAATCGCCAGCAGGATCAGGACATAGACGACGCGGCGGGAAGAATGAAGCAAAAATAACAGGCCTGCCACAATCAGGCATGAACCTGTGGCCACGTACAGACCCAGGCTGGAAAACCTTCCCGCCTTCACCAGGAATGCACTACTCCTGGATAGGCTTAACGGAAAGTATGATTCGCTCGTATTCGCAATGAACTTTACTATACTTACCCAGAGGGAACTGCTAGTCGTTGCCGCAGAATTATTAAAAATCCAAGCCGCCATTGCCCCCAGAATCAACGCGGCGGCCAAGGGAATCACAAAGAACTTCCTTAAAGGAATTTCCTGGCGGATCAGCCCATCCAAACCGTAACCAGCCAGCAGAATCCAGAATAGGGACGCAAAGAACATAAATTTTGATGTCCCGCGAAATTTGTTAAAACCGGGCAGCCAGTCAAATAGAATCATGAAGAAAGGCGTATGCGCTCCCAGCGCCAAAATCATCAGGATCACAATCATGGCGATCAACCCATAACGTGTCCGTCTTTGGCCGCTAACAGCACCATAGAGAGCCAAAAAGAAACCAAATACCCCCGTGAAAAGGCACATTTCCCAGAGATAGCAGCGCCCCCAGTAAGGAAAAGCCTGAATATCGCCGAAGAAAAAAGGCGCTACGAGGGTGATGAGATTTTCCGGCGGGAAGCTGAACATAGCGGCAAAACCGACAGCAACGCCGCCGCTGCGAACACCTTCCTGGGACGCCGTCAAAACGGGTAACACATGAAAGGCGGTGAGGAGCAGGCTTCCAGCAAGAATAGCCAAAAGGCCCGGAATAACGTATTTCCACTTTTCGACGAAAAAAAGGCGGCTGCCTCCATACAGTACAACGGCAATGGCCGTGTAATAGACATACTGGAACTGCCCAGTCAGAATCTGCATGGCCACGGCAAACATCCCCAACAGCGCCCATTTGAGAGACGGCTTCTCCATCATCCCGTCTATGGCAAGAAAGATCAATGGCGCCCAAGTCATGGCGCAGAGATTACTCATATGCCCAGCAAAAACATGCATGAAATAGGGCCCGGAGAACATGAACAGGATCGCCGCAAGCAGGCAAGCCAAGGAATGCAAGCGCCGGTAGGCCACCCACAAATACATGAAAAATCCGGCCAGAAAAACGTGAAAAGCGATACTTGCATTGATGGCCTGGGGCAAGGGAAGAAAGAGATGAAAAAAGTACGGTGGATAAAGAGCTGTCATAAGCCAAAAGGAGCCGGAAAAGACATGGGGATTCCACAGCGTTAAATTGCCGTTTCTCAGTTCCCGATAAACAAAATCAAGTGACGGCAAATCTCCGGCATACAGATCCAGCCCTTGGGCGGACAATATCCTGCCGCTACCTGTAAAAAGAACATCGCCGAACATCGCCAGTGTGATCATGAACAGGATGAAAAACGCATGACGCCAGTCAAAATCATCCCATAATCGATTATCGAAAGATCTAAAGGGCAAATGCGCAGGCGGAGGATTAATTGTCATGAGATACTGAACCTATGGGGAACGGAAAGAAAAACGGGAATGCCCCAGGTAGCTGAAGACGGTGCAGATCAAGATAATCACCGCTGCGGCAACCTGCGGCGTCATCCCTAATAGTTCCACGAAAACGGGCAGCAGGATCAAACCTATGATGAAGCTGAAAAGATAGGTGCCGGCAAAACGGAAATATTCCCGGAGAGCGTCCCATCCTGCCTCCTTCGACTTGAACGTGAAATACTTGTGAAAAAAAAAGGCGTTTGTAATGGCCAGCACATTGCCCAGCACGCTGGCCGTCATATACGCGACATAGCGGGGCGATAAAAAGCGATTAAAAACTTCATTGAGGATCAGGAAGACGACATAGCCAAAAACCGTATTCCAGGCGCCGACCACCAGGAAGCGGATTTTAATCTGATGCCGCCGCCATATTGGTTCACGCACAGCCCTCAAGAGGTCCACCTTGCCCTTCAGTCAAAATTGATTCGTTCCTTTTCGATGACCAGCGGCCGCTTCAGGACCTGGGTATGTATGGCCCCGATATATTCACCGATGATCTCGACGCGACACATCTGTTTTGCGGCGCAGAGAGCGTAGAAGACAGAGATCCACCGTTGTCATGGAATACTGCCCGCCCGCTTTCTGATCAGCGCCAGGATCTCTTCGATAATTGCTTTGGCGCCCTGCTCTCTCTGGAAATCCCCCCCCAGCTTTTCCGCCTCAATGACAATCATCGCCGTCATTCTTTGGATCATGTCTAGAACAAATCGCTTCTTCATTGACAACTCATCAGCTAGACGCTCCCAATGACGGAGTTGCAGCCAGTCCGGCCTATTCTCCCCGCCGATTTTCATTGCATATTTCTCTGCCAGATCCGGATAAATCTGTGTGCATAGGAGATCGTAAAACGGCGCAAGACGAGGTCCTTTATCAGCGTACAATATGGCGAGATTTTTCGCGTGAGCATCAGCATTTCCGATAAGCGCGTTAAAAATAACCCATGACAAAAGGCTCCGCTGATCGGCCGCCGGACGCGTGCTGTTGTCTCTTAGCAACAAGAAACACTGCGAGAGCTTCGGACCGCCTTCGCTTTCGTATTTCTGGTCCGGCAGAATGCCGAGGGCCTGGCAGAAATCCTCCTGGTGGAGCCGCAGGATATCACCGCCCAGATCCCTTTTTCGGTCGTACCGCTCCACAACAAGAAGAGTGTCCAACTGCTTCCTGATGAAAACCGCCGGTACGGGCAGCCCTACCCTGCCGGCGAGGGTCATGCAGAATGCCTCATTTTCGACAGTCCCCGCGAAGCCAGAAAATCGAAGATTAGTGTTCATAATTGCCGGCTTGAGAATGTGCGTGCTGGGGCTGTTTCCTCCGGCGATAAATACCTTGTCTCCCTCCATGAAGACCGGAAGCTTGTTCTGGGCGCCGGCAAGAGAGAGACGGATACCCTTCTCGCCGGCAAGCAGGGGCTTCCGGGGAAGCTCGGTGATAATCCGGTGCAATTCCTCTTCAGCCAATTCCTCGTAGTTGCGGCTTTCATCAGGAAGCTCTCCCTGCCGCAGAAGTGATACGGCCCCGGCGCATTCCCCTCCGATCTGCTCCAAAAGGGCAAAATCATTTTTCTCCGAGAGGCCAAACCGTTGGGCGATCAATCTGCGGATTTCCCCCTCGGGGAGGAGGTTTGCGAAGAAAGGACGGGCGCTGTCATCCGTATATGGTTCCGTTTTCAGCGGCAAAGAAAGCGACAGCGGCGTGGCGTGTGGATCCATGACCCATTCGCCTTCGTACCGGAAGATAAAGCGGCGACGTGCGTCAAGCCGGAGGCGGCCTACCAGGCGGTTCCGAAGATAGACGTCGAGAGCCTGCTCTTGCTCACTCATGAGGCCATGTCCTGTCTTTCAGTTCGATTTCGATGCCGAGGGCATGAAGCACCTGCAGGACCTTTCCAAGCTGGGCCGTGGCCTTTCCATTTTCGAGGTCCGAAAGGAATCGGTAATTGACGTTGCAGAGACCTGCCGCATCGGCAAGGGTCAGACCGTCTTCCTTTCTTTTCTTCCGGATAGCAGCCCCGATATCGATTGCGGATTTCGCAAGCGTTTTCATATCATACCCCTGAATTTATTCCCGTTCGGGGATATATCACGAGCAACAAAGCCTTGTCAAGCATATTATTCCCTATCGGGCATATTACACGTCTTTGGGAAAGCAATTGCAAATATAATTCCCGAACGGGATTGCCCCTCTGCTTCTAATCGAAATTGACCAATTCCTTTGCGATGGCGATCGTCCGCTTCAGGACCTGGGTGAGCTTTCTCAGACCCAGTTTGCAATGAGCAATCCAGGGACCTTGTCAAAATGCCGGGTATTGTTGCTTACCAGCGTTGTCCCCGACTTCTGGCATGGGCGGCGATCATCATATCCATGGCGCCGATAGTTGATGAGATTACTCACCTGCTCTCGGCAGGCAGGCATCGTCAATTGTCTTGTCCGGGAGGAGATGAAGGAGAAAATCGCTGCAGGGTAGGCAGAGTATCCCGTCCCGCAACAGTCGCTCCCGACCACGGTAAAGGAAGATCGCCTTGCTCTCCGGATATTCGTCTCGGAATGATTTGAGACCCCTCAGATCGGCGGGTCTGATCATCCCGGTATTTTTCACCTCCAGCGCCCACAGTCCAGGGGGGCCATAGACGACAAAATCTACCTCGACGCCGGAACGGGTTCTCCAAAAATAGAGATCGCTTTTTTCCTGCGAATAGGCGAGCCAGCCCCTCAGATGCTGGGCCACAAGCCCTTCTAGTGCCTGCCCTTCCATCTCTTCAGGACGATCCAGCGGCCCCCGCGGCCTCAGGGATCTGAAAACCCCCGTATCAAACAGGTAGAATTTCGGGTGCCCGGCGAGTTCCCGCTTCGCCCGACGAGTAAAAACGGGCAAGCGGTAGCCGAGAAGGATATCCTCCAGAATCGCCGTGTATCTTTCCACGACCTTTCTTTCCACCATGCATTCCCGGGCGACATTGCTCAGGTTGAGGATCGAGGTATGAGAAAAGCTGATCGCCTCCATGAAGCGGGAGAAATTTCCGACATTTCGTACCAGCCCCTCTATCTGCACCTCTTCCCGGAGATAGAGGGCGGCATAGGAGCGCAAGACGTCATCCGGGTTTGCAGAGGAATAAACGAGGGGAAGCAGGCCGTGCTGAAGAGCCTCTTCCAGACTAAAGCGTTCCCCAAGCTCTGAGGCCAGGAAAGGATGCATCGTCCTCAGCAACGCCCGGCCACCCAACATGTCCACGCCCGTTTTTTTCAGTTTGCGCGCACTCGAACCGCTCAGAATGAATGTATAGCCCTTTTTCTCCTCAATAAGCTGGTGGATGACTGAAAGCAGCTCCGGAACTTTCTGGATTTCATCAATCACAAAACATTTTTGTCCCCCCTGCCCGCGAACGACCTCGGCTAGGCGCTCCGGTTTTGCTGAAAAGGAACGAACCGATTCAGGATCGAGCAGATCAACATAGCAGGCATCCGGAAAGCGTTGTTTTGTGAAGGTTGATTTCCCCGTTCCTCTGGGACCGAGGAGGAAGAAGCTTTCCGTAGGTGGGGTGAAAAATCGGGTGATCGTTTCCATAATGCGCCTCAAAATGGATTTATCGATTCCATTATGATGGCAATCATATTTAAGTCAAGTATTATTTCTCACATTGACAACTGATTGCCGTTATGAAGTGCAAAGGCGCATTTGAAATCGACCGCTTCGGATTCACCTTTTTTTATGAAATCCAGAATGGTTTCTTCGTTTCCTATTCCTATTTCGATGTGACCTGAAACCAGGGAAGAACGATGAAACTCTCTCTTTCATACAGATCATCTCCACCGTGGATCAGCACACCGGGCCGGGCAACAGCCGTTCCCAGCGCCATAAAGTATCGGAGACCGTCGAAGAAGGAACCGCTTACCGTTTTTCCCGACTTAATCTCGATGGGAATAAGTTGTTTACCCGTATCGATCAAGACATCAACTTCATGACCGGTCCGATCCCGCCAGAAATAGAGCGGCGGCGTTTCACCCCGGTGGGCAAAGGCTTTGAAGAGTTCGGAAACCACATACGTTTCAAAGACAGCCCCTCGCAGGGCGTGATCGGTCAAATCGTCAGGTTCGCGGATACGGAGGAGATAGCACAGTAAACCGGTATCGAGAAAATAGAGTTTAGGGCTCTTTAGGATTCTTTTGGAGAAATTATTAAAGTGAGGCGGCAGCAGATGAATGATAAAGCCCGCCTGAAGAATAGAAATCCATTGTCTTGCCGTAGTGTGAGAGATGCCACAATCGGCAGCAAGGGATGAAAGATTAAGCAATTGCCCCGTACGACCGGCGCAGAGTCTGACAAAATGTTGAAATATATCGAGATTGCCGATATTGGACACCTCCCGGACATCTCGTTCCACATATGTCTGATAATAACCGGCAAGCCAGTCCTGGGGCGCCAAGCCCTGATCATGAATCCGGGGATAGAACCCCCGGAACAGCATGGTTTCGAAATCGAAAGCCCGTGATTCCCTGCGTTCCGGGAGATCGTTCCATACCCAGGGGTCCCGCGACGGCAAGTTCAGCAATTCGTCGAGACTGAATGGCAAGAGATGAACAATGGCGGTGCGACCCGCCAGGGTTTGGCTGACTTTCGCTGACAGGTGGAATTGCTGCGATCCGGTCAGAATAAATCGGCCCCTGTCGCCACCGACGTCGACGATTCCCTGCAGGTAAGAAAGCAGGTCCGGAGCACGTTGAATTTCATCGAGAATCACACCGCCCTTGTATCGCCCCAGAAACCCTCGGGGATCAGAAAGGGCGAATTCCCTTTCGTGGGGTTCTTCCAGACTGACGTATTCATGATTCGCAAACACCATCCTGGTAAGGGTGGTCTTGCCGGATTGGCGGGGCCCGGTGACTGTCACCACTGGAAACTGCCGGGCGAGAGACGATAGTTTTTGTGATAAGGTACGTTGAATCATGGCGGCAGCATAGAGCAAAAACGCTCCCTTGTCAAATTGAAAGTTGAAGTTTCAATCCGCAGGTCCAGTCTCTCCATATTTCAGCGACGTTTAAAACCTACTCTCCCTCATGTCAAGTATAGGGAAAGGGTAAATGTGAGTCAAGTCCAAACAAGATGCCCTGCCATTCAGTCAAAATTAATCCGTTCCTTTTCAATGACAAGCGGCCGCTTCATGACCTGAGTATGGATGGCGCCTATGTACTCGCCAATGATCCCGATAAACAGCAACTGTACGGCGCTGAAGAAAAACAAACCAATAACCAGAGGGGCCATTCCAATCTGAAAACTATACCAGAAAATCAATTTATAAATAAAATAGCCAAAGGCGACCATTAAACTTAGAAGCGCCACGATAAAACCCATCATCATCGCTAATCTCAGGGGTACTTTTGAATGATTGGTAATGCCCAGCATGGCTACGTCATACAAAGCATAGAAATTGGCCTTAGCAAAGCCCCTTTTACGGAGCGGCTGTACGAATTCGACAACCGCCCTTTCAAAACCGATATCACAAATCAGCCCTCTGATGTAAGGATACGGATCTTCAATAATACGGAGGGTCTCGATAACTTTCTGATCATACAAACCAAAGCCGGTAAAGTTTTTGATCAGCTCTATCTCGGATAGCTGACCAACGAGATTGTAATAAGTTTTGCGAATAATGGAAAAGAGGGCCGATTCCTCACTTTGGTTCTTGACGCCAATGACAACTTTGTACCCTTCTTCCCATTTTTCAATAAAATCCTTTATCATCTCAGGTGGATCTTGCAGATCCGAAGCTAAAAGCACCACTGCTTCTCCTTTCGCCTGTAACAAAGCATAATTAGGGGAACGAATCCATCCAAAATTTCTCGTATTAACAATAATTTTCACATTTTTATCTTCTTTAGCAATGTCTTTCAAAATTTGGACAGTATTGTCTTTAGATGCATTATCAATAAATATGTGTTCATACTCATATCCTGGCATACATGCAAAAACAGCCCTTACCCGTTCGTAAAGTTCTTTGACATTTTCTTCTTCATTAAAGCAGGGGTTAACAATGCTAATCAGTTTCATAAATAATCCCATTGAGTCATATGTTTTTCTTTGTGAAGAAAAAAGAAATTTGTTTCTATCGTGTTTTCGTCCATTCCAAAGAATTCTTTCAATTGTCTATTGTTGATAACAAAGCATCTATATCCCAATTCTTTTAAAAAACTAATCATCTGATTTGGATGATAATTAAATTTGGCTGCCCATTTTCTAAGCATTTCAGCAAAAATTATCGGTTTATACCTTTTGATTGTTTCTATCCCACCTCGGAAAACAAAAAGCTCTGCCCCCTCGACATCGCATTTAATAAAATCAAGCCTTTCCAAGGTTAGCGTATTCGCTACAAAACCATCCAATTTTCTTACTTCACAAGCTACGACAACAGTATCTTTATCTTCCCTGAGATTTGCCATTGATGATGCCATAGCAAATTTTGTATCGAAATAGAACTTAACTTTCTTGTCTTCATCGAAAAACCCAATATTATATGTATTTTCTGAATTTAAACTATTGAGGGAGAGATTTCGCTTCAAATATTGATACGAAGATTCTATTGGTTCAAAAGAATATACCGATGTCCCCTTACGCTTGAGAAGAATATTTATCGTGTACCATCCAATGTTCGCACCAATATCAAACACAACATCCCCTGGCTTTATTAATTTTAGAATCATTGCATTTTCTTCAGTTTCGGTTTCGGAAAGATTCAGTAATATCATTGGCAGAGAATAAGCATCTCTTCTATCGCAGCAAATCATTATGCCATCGCCTTCATTGTCGATGGTAAATATTACCTGTTCTTTTGTAATTTCAATTTTTTTAATGGGCGAATCATTGAGCAGGGCTGGATATTCAAATAAGTATTTATGGGTATTAAACATTTCTTCCATGTATCTATGTTTTTCTATCTTGCCTTGCTTATATTCATGTTTTTTTTCTATTAGCACAATATCCCCTTAGCCCTGTAACTTATCTTGGTCCTGCATTGTTTTATTGGTAGCTTTGGACAGCCCTTTTAAAACCTTCTTCAATAGGAAAATTAAGGCGCCAGCCTATTGATTTTGCTTTAGTAATATCGACCGCGGTGCGAGGAGTATTTATTCTTAAAAATTTTTTTGATGCATCTCTCTTCATTACAACCTTTAATTTGCGCTCAGGAAATACCTTTTCTACAAGCAGCGTTGCCAAATCGACAATACTGATCTCATGATCAGTTGCAATATTATATGCTTCTCCAATCCGCCCTTTCAACATTACCGTGAAAAAACCCAGGGTGGCGTCGGCCACGTAACAAAAGTTTCGCAATGCTTTCCCATCACTAAAAATTTCAATGTCCTGATAATTTACAATGTTTGAAATAAAATCAGCAAAGGAGCGGCCATCGTCTAATTTTATACCTGGTCCGTAGGTAATCGCAGGACGAACAATCTTAATTGGAACTCCATATTGATGCATCCATGCTATGCACATGTTTTCTCCCATTCTTTTGCTTTCAAGGTAACATGATGCAAGGTCTGTCGAACTCAAACATCCAAAGCAATCTTCTTTTATCGGATACTTGTCAGCCTCGACAAAACCATACACACCACTGGTACTAAAGAAAAGGAAACATTCAACTTTTTTTTCGAAAGCTAAATCTAACAAATTAGCCGTGCCGATAACATTTGGCATAATTGTACCGACAGGATCCGAGAAAAATAATTTCGGCGTCGCTTGGCTTGCTGCATGTACGATATAGTCAACATCTTCGTTTATATTGATTTTGTTACATATATCTTGAAATATTAATTTTAAGCTTTTGTTTCCATTATAATGAGAGAATCTTTCACGAGCCTTTTCGAGGTTACGTACCAATCCAATGACCTTTATGTTTAATCGTCTTGCCTCGTTAAGATAAAGAAATGTCTCAACCATGTATGACGGCAAAAATCCAGAAGCACCTGAAATCAAGACAGTTTTATTGTTAAACGAATCCCAAGCCAAATTTCCGTTAGCAATATATTCTAAATCCGACTCAATTATTCTATTTCTCATGCTGCCTTCAAAAATATTCATCGCTTACATCAAATCAGGAAGATCAGCCAATGAACTTATCCTCAAATCTGGGAATAGCCCATTATTCATGCCTATCAAACTTCCCGATATGAGCACTGATGGTGATCCAAAGTTTATGGCCATCGCAATGTCACTTTCCATGGTATCTCCAACAACCAGGATTTGACTTGCTGCAAGTTTTGTCTCCCTGGTAATCATTTCCAGGAAGAATGTGTTAGGTTTACCTACTTCGTAATCCGGCTTTCTACCCCATGCCGATTCTACAGATGCTACTATGGGGCCACATGCGGGCATGACCCCCCGTTCTACCGGAAAAGTACGATCACGATTACAGGCGACAAATTTCGCCCCCCCTGACAGCACATCAAGGGCAATGCATATTTTTTTATACGAAAACTCCTGATCAAAACCGACCACGAGAAAGTCTATTTTATTTATATTACAATCTTCAACTACTTTGATTCCTGTTTCTCTTAGCTCCCACTTCAATTCATCTGAACCAATGACAAAGGCAGTAAACGAAGATACAGAACTTGATATTGATTTAAGAAAAACCGCGGTTGCATAAGCCGAGCTGATAATCTCTTTCTCATCTGCTGGAATGTTTAAGGAAATAAGCTTTTCTTTTATGGTTTGTCGTCTTTTCCCCGAGTTGTTCGTGACAAAATATATACTTTTAAAAGTCTTCCGCATTTTTTTTATGGCTTCCGGGATGCCGGGAACAACTTTGTTACCTGTATACACCACCCCATCAAGATCAATGGCAATGGCCTGAACATCAATGAAAAGCTTCTTGTTCGAAATTTCATTCATATTTTCCGCCCGCTTTTTCAATCATATCCTTGTATCGATTTTCCAACATCATGATTCTCTCGGCATCCTCTTTAAAAATTAAACCATAATAATCTCGTTTGTTCTTCAGCCACAGTAACTCAAAACCAACTGCTTTGAGAATGCCGTCACCACCTTTATCTCCAACCGCCTCGGGGCACAAAAAAATAACCTTTCTGGTTTCGTAACGATCAATCAGAGTACCAAGGGATCTGAAGAAGGGCAATGAATAAGCCGAAACGCCACCCCCTACAGCGCATTCAAGATTATTTGCTTTTGCTTTGATAAAGAGGGTCCGGGTTATTTCAAGCACTCTTTGTGAGTTGGTATCCTCCCTGAATGAGCCAAGAGAACCTGTCAGGTCAACGCGTCCCATGACTATACCGTGCAGGGCGGGAAGTTCTGGTAAGGCAAGCATCTTGTCGAAGGCGCTAACGCCGTCGACTGTTTCGATGTTTACGGCAAATTTAAGATCCACTTTTTCATCTTCGGGAAATACGAGGTTGGTAGCCAGCAGGAATTTCTTCAAGGCATAGGCTGATTCAATCATTGGCGCGACGATTCTTTCTACGCCGATAACGCGAGATTCATACATATCCCTTATCGCTTCGCAACCACCTATCTTCAGTGTTATTCCGAGGCCAGCTTTCATGCAGACTTCCTTAAGGCGAAGGGCTTCCTCCATACGCGTCCCTTCTGCCTCGAACTCCGCTTTGATCCCTATAACATGATGATTTTCTTTGAGATCCGTTAAAACATCGACCATTTTTCTCTCTGTTAAGTTCATATGTTAGCCCTCCCAAAGTTATTGTTGTGGTTTTTCATGCCTGCTCCCATGGCGGGATGACCATGTTGGATAAAAATTCGTCTCTGCTCAAGAACGGATACATATCTTCCAAAGGTTTTGAAACCATTCGTCCATCAGGCAAGCGCTGCGATGCAACGCGCGGAGAAAACAACTGATCCGGTTGCATTCGGACGTCGCATAGCGCGGGGCCTGCCGTTGACAGCATCTCCTTGATTGTTGGCAGTATTTCGTCATGGGTACTTATTCGAAAGGCAGATATCCCATAGGCCGTGGCCACTTTTACCATATCTGGTAAACTCACCCCACTTTTCGGTCCCTCACCGACAAAATGACTGTCGAAAAAGTTCGTCTGAGTAGTTCGAATAGATAGATAACCCTGATTATTAAAAACGAAAACCTTTACGGGCAGCCCATGATGCACCAGAGTCTGTAATTCCTGCATATTGAGTTGGATGCTGCCATCACCCTCAAAACAGATTACACGTTTCCGATTGTGGGCAAAGCAGGCGCCGATAGCCGCGGGAAGTCCGTATCCCATAGCCGCACACCCGGAATTAACAAGATGTCTTTGACCATTCTTCAATCGCACTGTTTGTATCGGTATTACACAAGCCGTCCCATTGGAGCTGACCAGAACATCATTTTCATTTAGATAATCGGACATGACATCACAAAAAACGTAGGGGTTTACCTTTTCTTTATTCTCGTAATATTCGGGAAGAACCACAGGATAAAGATTGCGACGCTGTCTGCACCATGCCATCCATTCTGATCTGTCAGGGCCTTTTGCAGCCCCAGTTTTTTTATCAAGTGCATGGAGAAAATATTTTGCGTCGGCATGAACTGCCAAATCCGGCTTAAATGTCTGTTTTTTTAGTTCAACCTCATCGATATCAACACTGATTTTATAGGCCTGGCGGGCCACGGCCTCAAAGGTATAACCTATTTGCCGCATATTCATCCGGCAGCCGATATTCAGGAGTAGATCAGCATTCTGAAAGATGAAATTCGCCCCTCGCTGGCCTACCGTGCTTGGGCGGCCAAAATTAAGGGGGTGATCTGAGGGTAAAAGATCAATAGCATTCCAGGCGACGAGCACCGGAATTTGTAATTTGTCGATAATACTCCGGAAGATATCAGATGCATGGGCCAAACGGATTCCTGCGCCCCCGAGAATAACGGGCCGCTTGGCCCGTTGAATACACACGATGATTTCCCTGATTTGATTTTCGATTAGTTTCTCATCGATAAGGATTGCATCTTCTGCATGATCATACGGCACCAGACTATTCTCATCAACCATGGCGGCCTGGATATTCAAGGGAATGTCCAGCCAGACAGGTCCTGGTCGGCCCGATTTCGCTAAGTATATAGCCTTTTCAAGATGATAGCGAATGGATTGTGGATTTGAAACCAGTACGGCATATTTTGTGATCGGTTTTACGATGGCGATGATATCCGCTTCCTGATCCCCTAACTGACGTAACGGCAATCCGGTACTGGGCACAGTTGTATCGTAACGCACCTGGCCGGAGATATACAAAACCGGGATGGAATCAAGCCACTGCCCCAGAACGCCGGTTACAGCATTGGTTCCTCCGGGACCGGAGGTAACGCATACGACGGCCATGCCGCCTGATACGCGGGCATAGCCCTCTGCGGCAATGGCGCTGGCCTGTTCATGATGGTTACATATATATTGAATCCTTTTTTCCCTGCCAATTGAATCGTTCAGGTGCATAGCACCGCCGCCCGTGACCATAAAGACATGTCGCACGCCGTTATCAGCTAAGAATCTTGCTATATAGTCAGATATTTTTATCAATCTTCATATCTCCAACAAGTCACTTGATAATTTCCACTTTAAATCTCATTAATAAATTTCCTGTATACCTTATGATATTTCAACAATTGACGCGGACATGAATCATGCCAAGCGATGTAACCGTTATCGTTTCTGGAAAGCCCGCTGTTTTGAGGAACAAATGCGCTATTAAGAAAGCCTTTGTATAGCAGGGAAATGAAATGGCCCCTGATATCCTGGTCGGGATTAATCATTTGATTGATCGCGACAGGATGGGCTTCAAAGCTTACTGCTGCCCTAATCTCAGTTTCGGCAACCTTTCTTATTCGCGTCTTGATGTTTTCTTTGAAACGAATGATGCCGCCCGGCACATGCCATCCTTTCCCCGTATATATTTCATCTCTCCATGATAAAAGCGTGCGTCCCTTTTCATCCTTGATCAAGAGATCAACGTTTATTAAGGGAGTTGTCCTGCTGATATACAAGAACAATTCTTCCGGTAAACCTTCCGCTGGATTAGGCACCTGGCGATCCAGAAATGATATTGCTTCAGGAATATTCAATTCATTAAATCCCCAGATTAAAACCAGTTTATTTTTTTCCAGTCCGCAGGGTAGGAATCTGTCTGTTCTATTTGAGGTAAAATATTCTGATAAAAGAAAGTGTCTTTATTGCCACACTGACAACTATACTTATGGTCATAAGAAAACCACTTCATATTCAACCCGCGCTTCACCACCGTTTCCAAATCCTCATTAAAAATATTACCAATGGTGATTGGAATCCACGGACATGGTAACACATCGCCATATGCGGTAATTGAAAAATGTCTCTTCAGGCAAAGACACCCAAATTCGTGACCGCAATTTGGCGATAAATGTGTGGAAACATTGTATTTTCCCTGTAATGACTGGATAAACGCCAGATCTTCTGTATTTAGTATTTCATCTTTATAATCTTCAAAGGCCCCTGTTGGTTTTGCATAAATAATGCTTGCATGTTCTCCGAATTGAGAAATAAAATTCAATTGGTTTATTAATTCGCCACTATTAACCATGCTTTTAGTGGCGACAATATTGATAATAACGCCCAGTCCATATTCCTTACAATAGCTTAAGGCTTCGATACACCTCTTCCAGGATCCTTTTGCACCTCTAAACATATTGTGATTATATTCAAGTCCATCAATGCTTAGATGGATTCTGTCAACACCTATATCCACCAACCATTTTACCTTTTCTTCCTTCAACAGCCAGCCATTAGTATCCATACTGATAACAAATCTATCTGGGCCGATCGCATCGACAACATCCTTCAGATCAGGAAATATCAAAGGTTCTCCACCTGAAATACAAATACTTGCCAAACCCATGGCATCGGCTTGATCCGCTATTCGTTTAACGTCTTCGACAGATAAAACCTGGCCGTCTTTTTGTTTGAACTTTTCAATGGCGCAATGCTTACACTTGAAGTTGCAATCATATTTGTATTGCAATTGAATTAAAGCGACACATTCTTTATTTTTTAATTTTTCCGGGTGCTTGATTATCTTTTCATATGCTAATGGTTTCTTTTCCTGCAATGTCATCCTGTTCTTTTTTTCTCTCGCCGTCATTTCCATTTTGCTACTCCCACTTGATTATTTTTTTGCCTGAACTCGATAACATATTAAATACTTCGTCATTGTATATTCCACAGATGACGATTATATTGTCGCAATTTTGCATGTTTATTGCGTTATTTCCATGTTCGATAACAACATCGCAAATTTTATTTCCGCACTTTTGCTTATTTGAATCAAATATATAGACTGGCTTTATCCCATATTGTTTGTGAGCTATATTTATTAGTAATTGAGAATAATGACCTGCCCCATAAACTGCAAACGGTCCCTTTAACCCCTCGATCATCAATTTGAATTCTTCAATATCTTTCTGAATTTGATTCCTCATAGCAGAAAATATCCCATCACTTTTTCCGAGTTTTCTCACTATTACAGTCAAACAAATGCCGCCATTATTTTCTTCTATGAATTCTACATCAAAACCACATTTAGATAACAGGTAGCATATGGTCCTTTTTCTATAATAGAATCTATGATCTTTCGTAAATTCGAGCCAGATATTATTTTTTTCAATATAATCATAATTAGGAACTTCAATTAACCCCACACCACCGGTTTTAGTTATTTCATATAAACAGGTAACAAAGTTTATCGGGTTTGGTAAATGTTCTAAATAATGAAAGGAAACAAAGGCGTCAAAGAGATTACTCAATTTTTCTTTCTTAAGGACACGGGGAAGATTACCATGAAAAACATTAAAGCCTTTGTTTAAACATTCGTGGTAATTATTTGCTCCTGCTTCTATACCCGTAATTTTTTCAATACCTACTTCACGGATCATTTCCAGAAACTGTCCATTCCCGCAACCGATTTCAATCACCTGGGCATCAATCAAATTGTATACTTCAATAAATTTCTTGATTTGCCTTTTTTTCTCTTCCCGATAAGCAACAGAAACCCCGATACTTCTATACACAGCATCATAATCGGCGCTTAAGGGGACATTGACAAGTTGCACAGCGCCGCAAGATTTACAGGCTATTACATGTAAATTAACCGTATTTTTAGAAAAATTAAATGTATTTTCAGGCACATCGTCAATGATCAAGGATTCATTTTTTGCTGTCGAAAGACGTTCCCCACAAATTTTACATTTATACTTCGTGACATGTACACGATTTACAGCACTTTTCATCTTTTTACTCTTTCTCTCATTAATTTAGAGCGCCTTTGCCATTTTCCCAGACCGGCTCAACATTGAACATAGCCGCATATTTCGACCAAAATGGATTTTCATCTATAATTCTCTTTGCCGTAGCCATGTACTCTTTGGCCTTGCCAAATTCTCCAAGAGCTCGATAGCATTTTGAAGCATAGTAATAAGCGAAAGCATGATTGCTTTTTGCTTTTATTGCATTTTCAAATCCTTTTAATGCCGTCCTATAATCACCTAAACGGAAATCACTGTTCTCGATAAAATTTAGCTCTAAGTTCAACAGATAAGCCTTTTCCTGTATCCATTCAGCAGTAAACACTTCCGTTTCAACAACAGCCTTCTTGTAATTGCAATCAATAAATCCATGTTTCAAATAATTTTTCTTAAGACATATGTCCAACATTTCACTTCCAGGTAGAGGGGTGGCAATCACGACCCTAAACCAATTGGCTTTGATAGTTTTCAAAAAACGCCTTGCATCCTCAATATCTTCCTTCGTTTCCCCCGGCAATCCCAATAAAATATTTACATCGGAATAGATCCCTAAGGCGCGGCAATCATCGGCAACTCTTTTTACAATATTGAGATTAAGAGATTTATGCATTATTTCCTTTAAAACTCTACTGCTGCCGGACTCAACCGCCAAAACAAGCTGATTGACCCCTACGTTTTTGAACGCCTCAATTATTTCCCTGTCAAGGGCATACAAGGCCACCCCATTTTGAAATATGGCCGTTACTTTTAATTGCTTAAGTATCTCAAGAATATCCAAAGCTCTTTGCTTGTTTGCCATGAAATGGTCATCCTGAAAGATGAATGTCACCGCTCCATATTGATTTTTCAAACGGATAAAATCTTCTCTAACTCTATCAATACTATTAAAGCGCATCTTCCTTCCGTGGACGGTGTGGGATGAGCAAAAACAGCAGCGATGAGGACATCCTCTTGATGTCATGACATGAAAGCTTTTTTTTCTATTATCCACACCTGTATAAGTTGTTATAGTCGGATTTATTTCGTATTCATCTGGATTAGAGATATCATAATCGTAGAATGGTATTTCATCGAGATCTTCAACAAAGTCATACTCAAAGGATTCCCCCTTTATGGTTTTATCCTTTGTAATCCATGAGTTGCTTTCTTCGAAATACTTCAATTTGTTATCAGCTTTTATCAAATTCAGTAAAGGTTTTTCGCCTTCTCCATAGCACAGGGCATCAAAACATGTGCTATCCCTAAATATCTCCTGATATATATTTGTTGGAACCCCTCCGCCCGCGACAATAACAGCATCAGTAAAGGAATTTCGGCAACATTTCGCTATATCCAGCATATTCTGATAAGAGGATGTAAACAATGAAGATATGCCTATTATCGTCGGTTCATAATCCAAAGTTGAAATAGCTTCCTGAAAAAAATCTACAAAAGAATTATAATTAAAACTTTCAACCTTATTCAACACAATATTTAAATCTAACAGTCTTGTTTCTACGGGAATATATTTTTTTATATATGAACTCATTGACATTATGCCCAATGGCATATCAGTGGTAACGCTGGTAAAATCCCCATTCTTTTTTTTAACTATTCTTGTATTATAATCAGGTTTGATGAAATCGGCAAACATGATAGTAGGGGGTACAATAAATAAGACCTTTTCCATAAATTCTCTCTAACTGACAACCTTTAGTCTTGTTTTTCGAACAATGATAGCTGTTTGAAGCACGATACGCCTACCCCATTGCCAGGATGAAAGCTTAACTTTGCTACGGTGGATTATCTCTCATACACAAGGTATTATTCTTACAGACCGCATGAACCTCACGGATGATGCGCAGTCCGTGTTCCAGGTTGCCCATGTGATTATTGGCCATCTCAAAAATGAAAAAGGGCTTAGCCTGCTTTAACGTCAGTTTATCCATATATTCAACATTTTAAATTGAGTTTATCATTCGCCTTGGCAAAACTCTCCAGAAGCCAGCAACCGAAAAAGCCCGTACCGCCGGTAATGAAGATTCTCTGACCACGAAGCTCTTCCTTCAGGCTACGGGTGTGGGTTAGGATATGGTCTAAATCTTCCGCGAGGGGGTTAATTGAGCTTGTTGGGTTCATGGGGTTTGTTGCGTTTGCCTGCTAATCCTGTTTCATTGTTAAAATTCTTCTCGGCCTCCGGTATCAGTTCAACTTTCCAGGTCGGCACGAGTCAAGCCCTCCGCCGTCAGTAAGTCGTCAAGACTAACCGTTGGTTTGCTATCTCTACGTTCTTTTATGATTCCATCCAGATATACATGCTTAAGAATTTCCTTCGCTGTCTCTGTCCGTTCCCACTCATCGAAAGGGACAATTGCCGCCGTTTTCTTACCCTGTGCATCCGTGATAAATAGTATTTGGTCGGAATTCATATTCTCACCTTTTCCCTTAATATCACTGTTTTCGACTGCCGTTTTTCCAGTGCCGAGATTCGGCGCTCTGGAAACTTATGATATTATTCAGCATATGAACGAGTGTCAAAAATTTTTGTTTCCCGGAAAATGACCGGCGGTCATAGTCGCGGTGAGTGGTAAATAGTAAATGGTGAACGGTTAAAAGCGAAAGATTCATTCCTTTGATTTTCGTGCATCTAAGCCAGCTCCCTGCTTGGCGGCGTTTCCCCTTCCCCGGCTTCGGTGGGATTCATATAGACATCGAGGGCCTCCTGAAGGGCGATAATGGAATCGTTAACGACGGTGCGGTCTTCTTCGGACCAGTTCGCATTGTCAGTCTTCTCCACTTTATCCCGGACCTGATCGAGGCTCCGGCTAAGGCCGGCAGCGGGGGAAAGGGCTGCGCCACGCTTCCGGGCCCCTTCCTGGTCCTTCTGCATCTGCTCCTTGAGCTTGGCGTAGGCGGTGTTCATGGCCCTCTCCTGGGTCTTCCGGGAGATTTCGACGAGTTTGGTCTTGGCAATCTTGCGATTACTGCGGCAGTCGTCCCGGATCTCCTGGGGAAGGCGCATCAGGGAAATGGAATCGCCAATGGTGGTCCGGGGCTTGCCGAGGATGTCACCCAACTGCTCCTGGGTGTAGTTTTGCTCTTTCAATAAGCGCTGGAGGGCCTCCGCCTCTTCAATGACGGTAAGGTCTTGGCGCTGGAGATTCTCGACCAGGGCGATCTCGGCGTGGTTGCCCTTGACGCAGATGGCAGGGAGAATGAGGATGCCGACCTGCTGGGCCGCCAGATAGCGACGTTCCCCGGAGACGATTATGAGATATGGGCTCTCCTCGGTGCACCGGAAGAGAAGGGGTTGGAGTATCCCGTGCTTCTTGATGGAGGCCGCCAATTCGGCAAGGGCGTCGGGGTCGATGACCTTCCGGGGCTGATCGGGGTCCGGTTGGAAGTCAATGATGGAGATCTGGTAGAGATTGCCTTTTTCGTAAGTGGTCACTTTATATCCTCCTTTTGAGGCCTACCATACCGTTTTGACATGGGGGTAGTTTCTGATTTTTTCGTCTTTCGTGACCAGAATTGCTCCCATTGAAACGGCCGTGGCAATGATTATGCGATCCGCAGGATCATTATGTAGAGCACCCGGCAATTCGACTGATTTCAGGGCAATACTGTTGCTGACGGGAACAAAGTTAAGGAATGGAATGGCTTCAGAGGCGGTAACCCAATCACCGGCGCTCATCGTCAGTTCCAACCGGCCTCGCGAGACAAGAATGGCAACCTCCCAAGTGCTGATGGCGGAAATAAAAACGTTCCTTTCCGCCACCGCCGCATCGATGATGCCTTTCGCTGTCTCTGAAAGGTATGCCGGGCTGCTAACCAACCAGATCCACGCATGGGTGTCCAATACAATCATTGAAGCGCCTTCCAATCTTCCGGTGCAACCGGTTCCGTGGGATCGTCGTATTTCAGCACGGAATTGCGCAGAATCTTCAGACGATCATCAGGATCGGCGGTATAGGGAATGACCTTCAGCACCGGCCGCCCACGATCTGTAATGATCAGACTTTCCCCGCTCTCTTCAATCAGACGAAAATATTCCAATGATCGTGGCTTAAACTGAGATTTCGAGACCATACGTTCCATATCTTGATCCTCCTGACCTTCATGCAAGCATAGTCATATGACCATAGTCACATCGGATTGTCAACCCAAGAAAATGGGAAATGCGGGGACATCCTCACCAAGTCTTCCAAGGCGCTTGGCCGGTTTCCCAGATGGATTCGAGGTAGCGCAGATCCCGGGCCGTATCCATGCATTGCCAGAAGCCTTCGTGCTGATAGCCGCAGACCTTCCCTTCGGCCGTCAGGGTTTCCATGGGGGCATGCTCCCACATGACGTCGTCCTTGATATAGTCCAGCGCCTCCTGTTCAATGACAAAGAAGCCGCCGTTGATCCAGCCCTCGTGAAGGGTGGATTTTTCCTTGAAGTGGGCGATTTTCGCTCCCTGAAATTCCAGGGCCCCAAAACGGGAGGGTGGCCGCACCGCCGTCAGTGTCACTATGGAACGCTGCTTTTTATGAAAGCGTAAAAGATCAGCGAGATTAACATCGCAGACGCCGTCCCCGTAGGTCATCATGAAGGCGCCCTTCCCCAGCAGTCCCGTCAGGCGTTTCAGGCGGCCACCTGTCTGGGTGTCCGGTCCCGTATCCACCAGATGCACCGTCCAGCTCTCCCCATGATTTTCATTGATCATGCGGACCTTACCATCTTCGAGACTGACGGTAAAATCCTGCCGCAGGTTATAAAAATCCAGGAAATACCGCTTGATCATCTCGCCTTTGTAGCCCAGGGCCAGGATGAATTCATTGAAGCCGTAGCGGGAGTAATGCTTCATGATGTGCCAGAGGATCGGCCGCCCGCCGATCTCCACCAGGGGTTTGGGGCGGATTTCCGTCTGCTCCGCCAAGCGCGTCCCCATGCCGCCGCAAAGGATGACAACCGGAAGATGATTAGTTTTCTTATGCTGCATGCGTTCGATATACCTTACCTACTACGGTCTGGAACTGCAAATTTTCAACCTTCATTGATAAACGTAGATCCTCTATTTTCTTCATGGCCCGCTGATCATAGTATCTCTCCCCACAGGCATTACAAACAAGCAATTCCATCGATACTAAAACGATATCTCCAGATAGCCTGATCTCTTCGTCAACCAGCTTTTTCTCAATATCTTCGCCTTTGCAGATAACACACCTCATTTTCTCCTCCTCTCATAATCCACCCACTTCTGGGGATCAGGCTGATATACTGTTATAATTATTGCTAAATCATCTTCCTCTGAATAAGCGCATACCACATGAAGAGGCCTGCCTTCGCCTGTAGCGCCATGAATCAAGCAACTCGGATAAGGTAAATCCTCCCGGTACTCTTCAATAATCTTTCCTGTAATCGAAACCTTAGACACTTCTTCAGAAGTGATCTCGCCAAACTCTTCAACCTCCATTTCATCTCTTGCGTGTTTTGTATATAAAACTTTATTGGTTTTAAAGCATTCACGAATCTTGTTCATCATAATTATTATGAAGAGTATCTCCCTGAGAATTTAATGAACATTTCCATTACATACGCCAGCATTTCCTTGCTCAGACCCGGATATACTCCAATCCAAAAGACCTGATTCATGACGAAATCGGAGTTCTTCATGTCGCCGATCTTGCGGTGCGGCACGTCCCGGAAGGCCGGCTGACGGGTGAGGTTGCCGCCAAACAGGAGCCGCGTATCGATCTTCGCCTGATCCAGATGGCGGATCAGTTCCCGCCTTGTGAATGGCGCCTCCGGACGGACGGCAAGGGGAAAGCCAAACCAGCTCGGCTGCGAGCTCGGTGTCGCCTCGGGCAGGATAAAGAATTCCTCAAGATTTTTCAAGCCCTCATACAGGACCTGAAAGTTCCGACGCCGGATCTTGATGAACCGGGGCAGCTTCTTCAATTGAGAAACGCCCAGGGCCGCCTGAAAATCCGTCAGTTTCAGGTTATAGCCAATATGGGAATAGACATACTTGTGGTCGTACCCAAGGGGAAGATCGCCGAACTGCTGATCAAAACGCCGTTTGCACGTATCGTTGCGGCCCGTCTCGCACCAGCAGTCCCGCCCCCAGTCCCGGAATGATTCGATAAGCTTTTTCAGTTCCCCGTTATTCGCGACGACGGCGCCGCCCTCCCCCATGGTGATGTGATGGGCCGGATAGAAGCTGAAGGTGGCAAGGTCGCCGAAAGATCCGACAAAACTAGTTGTGGGCGTTAAGGAATCAATAGCGTAAGCGGCGCCCAGGGCATCGCAACTGTCTTCGATGAGCCAGAGATCATGTTTCCGGCAGAAAGCAGTAACGGCTGCGATATCGAAGGGATTGCCGAGGGTATGGGGCAGAAAGACGGCCTGCGTCTTCCGGCTGAGGGCTTCTTCAAGCTGGGAAACATCGACGTTGTAGGTCGGGATGGTAACGTCCACGAAGACCGGAATCATCTGATGCTGGATAATGGGATTGACGGTCGTGGGAAAACCGGAGGCCAGCGTGATTACTTCATCTCCCGGTTGGAGGCGGCGATCCTTCAACTTTGGCGACGTCAGGCAGGCCAGGGCCAGCAGGTTGGCGGAAGAGCCGGAATTGCACAAAAGGGTATGCCGGACGCCCAGAAATTCCGAGAAGGATTTTTCAAAGGCATGGGCAAACCTCCCCGTCGTCAACCAGAAATCGAGGACCGCCTCCATGACCGTGGCCATATCCTCACCGTCATAGACCTTGCCGGACACGGGCACAAAGGTTTCTCCGGGGATGAACGGCGCCTGTTGTCGCGTTTCATGGACAGCACGATAAAAATCCCCTACAGCATCGCGAACCGGTTTTCTCAAGCCATCATCGTTCATAGCAATTTCCGATTTACTTTTCAGCCCACCTTAAGTTCATTTCCCCTGCCGTCTTTTCGTACTCCAAAATTTGCTTCGTGCAGAGGTGATAGACAGCTTCCTGCGAAGCGCCACGGTAGAATATTTTATACCATTCTGCTGTCAAGTCAATAGCTTGCTCCATAGAAAGAGCGTTTCGCCAGCCCAGCAAGACGGCCGCTTTATCACAGCAGAGCCGCAGGGTGGCAGCTTCATGGACCGCCCCCGGTTCGGACAGGTCCTGCCATTCCCCGGCGCCCCAGGCCTGAACGAAACGAGTTACCACCTCGGAGACCGTCAAGTCAGCCGTATTGTCGGGACCGAAATTCCAGCCGCCGCAGTATTTCTCCGGTTCGTCCCATAGACAGGCGCCCAGCCAGAGATATCCGCTGAGGAGTTCCAGAACGTGCTGCCAGGGACGGATGGCATGGGGGTTACGAATGGCAATGGCGTGGCCGCTGCTCAAGGCGCGGACGCAGTCGGGAAGCAGGCGATCCCGCCCCCAATCGCCGCCGCCGATGGCGTTGCCCGCCCGGCACGAAGCGGCGCCAATCTGCCTGCCGACATTGGCCGAATCGCTGAAAAAGGAGCGCAGGTAAGACGCAAAGACCAGTTCCGCACATCCTTTTGAGGCGCTGTAAGGATCATGACCGCCCATGGGATCGTTTTCCCGGTAGCCCCAGACCCATTCCCGGTTTTCATAGCACTTGTCGCTCGTAACGTTGACCAGGACCCGGACGCTACCTGTACGGCGCACCGCTTCCAGAACATTCACTGTGCCGCCGATATTGGTATCAAAGGTCATTTTGGGAGCTTCAAAGGATGAACGGACCAAAGCCTGGGCCGCCAAATGAAAAACCACCTCTGGCTGATACCGGGCAAAGGCATTCATGAGTTGATCAAGATTCCGGACATCTCCTTGAATATGGGTAATCTGATCCGCCAAACCCGTAGCGGCAAAATTGTTAGGATCACTCGGCGGTTCCAAGGCATAACCGACAACCTCCGCTCCCAGTTCCTTTAGCCAGATGGCGAGCCATGATCCCTTGAAGCCGGTGTGACCGGTCACCAGAACCCGGCGATTCTTGTAACTGTTATGAAAAATCATTACGTTGATCTCTCTTTGAATTGTTTAATGAATTGATTTTATTCTACATACATACGGGCAGGAAGTCAAACGCTGTTTTGAAGTCTAACAAAATTCATACCTCACCAAATCAGCGGTCATGATATTTCTGGCATGATATTTCTTGACGCAAAGATTCAGCCTTCATATACTCCGGTCAGTTATATCGAACTGATCATCCAACATACTCAAGAACCGATCCGGAAAGGATACTCCTCTCTATGAGTCACATACGTGAATAAATCTGACTGGATTAATAGCTGGATAGCTGTCGTTGTTGCCGTTTCAGGATTTATCATATTTGCATGCTTTCTGAACATTATCTTTTCAGAAACGAAATCTATCGATCCGGCGCTGCGGGACACATTTCTAATCCCAGCGCTCTTAATGCCGGAACCTAGGGAACGGACCTTATATGTGATAGCCCTGTTCTATTTTCTTTTCTTCTTCGCTATTTGGAGCTTATTGATTATACGCTGGCATGATCAATTCGATTCCTGGATTAAACGCCATATAAATGTCCTTCTGACAATATCCCTCATCTCTATAATCTCTGTCCTATTGTTTGGGATGATTGGCGATGGGTTTTTTTACTGGCGTCGGTCGCCTGTCTATCAATGCCCCTGGCTTTGGGCCATCTCAGCTCTGGTATGCGTGGTCCTGTTCAGAAAGGGCCTGCAAAAGAATCCAGCAAGAACTTCGCTAAATGTGCTGGAAATTCTGACACCCCTGTTACTCATAACCATCGTTCTCCTCAGTAGCCTGCTCTCCTGGGAGGATTATTACACATGCCTGCTCCCGGACGGTCACTTTGAATTAGTTTTCCTTCCGTCTGTCAAAGTTAATGCCGGGCTGCCGCTTCTGCAAGGCTGTGGCTCACAATATGGTTTTTATGCGCACATCCTTGAACCAATTTTCTATATCCTCGGGCTTGATGTTTTTTGTTTTTCTCTCGTAATGTCAGTGTTTATCGCTATCGTACTCCTATCGCTCCTGTTTTATGCACGCTCACTTATTCGTAGCCGCTGGCTCGCCACAGGTTTCTGGGGTTTTGCTGTAGTCTTTTCCTTCCTCACTCCAAAGCTTATGGTATTTGAATATACGGGACAGTACAGCCAATGGCCCTGGGTTGATCCATACTTCCAATACCTGCCTATCAGGTTACTATTCCCCGCATTATCGCTGGCACTATGCGCCCTTCACAGCTCATTCTGGATTTCCTTGCGATCCCGGAACAAAACCTGTTTAAGATGGTTCGGGCATCTTCTCCTTGCCTTCGGAATCATCTGGAACCTTGATTCAGGAATACTTGCCCTGGTTGTATGGAGCTTATATCTCATTTACAGAGATTTATATGAGGGTAATCTACATCACCGGGCTTTTATCCGTGCCTTCTTGCGTGTTCTGGAAGTGATGACCGCGCTCATATCGGTCTTGGCGGCATTCACTTTATATTACCAATTACGATACGGATTCTTGCCTGATTTAAATCAAGCATTTGTCTATCAGCGACTATACTACCTTGCGGGCTTCATGATGCTACCGCTGCGCATCCCACACACCTGGGTCACGGTTGTCCTCATACCGTTGCTGGGTCTATCCTGGTCTATCCATTTGCTGTTTAATAAACGCGCCCATGAAATTTCACGTGCGTCACTCCTTTTTGCCGGTTCAGTATTGTCTGTGGGGCTCTTCAGTTACTACCAGGGCCGAAGTCATGACTGGGTCCTGTTCGCCATCATACCTCTGCCCATTCTCTTAGCAGGGTTTTTTGCCGATCAAATTCCTATAAAGCGATGGCGATGGGCGCCGCTGGTCATGGCATTACTGCTGTTACCGTGGTTGACGGAAGGTCTTCGCATCGGCTACGAAATTCGTTCAGAAGTATCCAATAGACTTAACCGAATCGCCGGTCCGCTGTCACCGGCGTGGGAGGCAGACGCGTCCTTCCTCCGACAACATCTTCAGGGCAAATCGGCATGGATCATGTCCTACAATGCCGCTACCTTCTATGCTCTTTCCGGGGCAAAACCATCATTTTGCCAGGGCCTTCAAGAGATATTAACCCGCCCTCAGCTACAGGAAGCCTTAAACTACCTCGAAAACTCAAAGGGACTTTTAATGTTCGATGTAACCTTATCACATTCGGCAAGTATAGCAGGTCATGCTCCTCTGCTTAAAACTCTTTTTGATCATTACCAGCCCGTTCTTTTCAGCCCCACGGGACGGTGGGCGTTGATGCAGCCGAAAAACACCAAATGACACTTAATTCACTGATTCAGACACATTCATTTGGCGCGTGACAATGTTGAGGTTAACGCCTGCATCTTCATAACCTGACTTGATTTCCAGAGCCTTTTTGAAAAACATTGCAGCCTCCTTTAAATGTCCCTTCCTCACATAGATTATCGCCAGATTGTTATAAGCTTCTGCTAAATTTGGCCGCATATGGATGATTTCCATATAGTGTCGTATGGCATTCCCGTCATCACCCGAGGCGGCATACCCGTAGCGGCAAAATTGTTAGGATCGCTCAGCGGTTCCAAGGCATAACCGACAACCTCCGCTCCCAGTTCCTTCAGCCAGATGGCGAGCCAAGATCCCTTGACGTCGGTGTGACCGGTAACCAGAACCCGACGATTTTTGTAACCGTTATGAAAAATCATCCTGTTCATCCCATAATGAATTGTTTAATAAGTTGATTTTATTCTACATACATACGGAAAGGAAGTCAAACTCTCTTTTTCAAAGATTAATAAAATCTGCACCTCATCAAACTGAAAGATTCGGAGAGGAGAAACGTTCTTGTGTTTCAACAATAGCAAATCCGCGTTTCTAGATTATAGATAAAACTTACTACCTTCGCTCTAATCTTTTAATATACCCAGTAGTACTGCTTGATATTGTGCAATTCCGTAAGCAGGATTGATTTGAATCGCTTTTCTGTAATGGTTGAGCGCTTCCTCTTTCAAGCCGTCCTGCCCAAAAATCAATGCCAGATGATAATGAGCATTAGCATAGTCTGGATGTAATTTGATAGCCGTCAGAAAATGATCCTTGGCGGTTTCAAATTTATTCTGGCGATACAGGACCATGGCAATATTGTTATGGGCGCCTGCATGATCTGGCTGAAGCTGAATGGCCTTGCCAAATGCTGCCATGGCTTCCTCTAAATCGCCTTGCTCAAATAGGGCAACCCCCAAGTTATTTTGGATATTCGCCAAATCCGGCCGCAACTGGCTGGCTCTTTTAAAATTCTTAATAGCTGCTGTTAAATTCCCCCTCTCCCTGTAAGCAATTCCCAGGTTATAATATGTAACATGGTTTTCAACAGCAACAGCAACGGCATGTTTAAACAAGGCAATGCTGTTTTCCCAATGTCTTACCTGTATTGCAGCTGTGCTCGCCAATATGATGATTATCATTATAGCCACCACGGACAGGAGGCGGGCAAGCGCTACCCATCGCTCGACAACATCCGCAACACCCCAACTGATCATGATGAATAGCCCGATGAGTGGTATATAGGCATATCTATCCGCCATGGCATGTGAACCAATCTGAATTAAGCCAATCACGGGAATCAGGGTACCAACGTACCAAAACCAACCTACTGGCAGATAAGGAAAACGTCGTGCTAACTTTAGGACGATAAAAAAAATAATCCCCAATAAAGACGACGAAAAAATCACCTGCCAGGGCGGCCAATAACCGGGATGTGGGTAGAATACTGCCATATTTACGGGCCAGAACATTTTGGCTATATAAGTGACATATGAAACTGCGGCGTTAAAAACGCGTGCATCTAATGGAAAGGCCTCCATAGGTATGACGGCGCCCATTTTCTGTTCCGCGATAAAAGTTATCGCCATAACAATAAATGCTAAAATAATGAGCGGTGCCTTCTCTACCAACAGGCGCAGAAAAGAAATTTTCCTAAATCGACCCAAGGGCCAGTAATCCAGCAGCAGCATTACAAAGGGTAATGTCGACGCCATCGGTTTTGACATCAAACCCATCGCAAATACAAATGCGACCAATAAATAATGTAAAACCCCGCCTTTTTCAGTATATTTGAGATATACCCACAATGTCAGCATCCAGAAAAAAGTGCACAATACATCTTTACGTGTTGCAACCCATGCCACGGGCTCCACATTTAGCGGATGTAATGCAAATAAGGCCGCCACAAAACCGCTCCGCCATAAGGCGCCTGACATCCGGTAGAGAGTAAAAAATAGTAGCACGCTACTGGCGATATGAAAGAGGACATTAGTCCAATGGTACCCGCCCGCGCTCAAGCGATACAACTCATAGTCACTCATTAATGAAAGCCATGTTAACGGATGCCAAAACCCAGCCTCCATAGCTGTGAACGCCCACTGCATATTTTCCCATGTCAAGCCTCTACATACATTGATATTTGCGGTCACGTAGATATTGTCATCGTAATTCAAGAAATCATGACTCGCAACAGAACCGAAGACCACCACGATCCCCAAAATCAGTAAGAGGGAGAACATAACGGGAACATACTTTTGATGATTATCTTTCATGATAAAAACCTTATCATTTCAACCTTTGTCTTGAATGATTCCTGCTTTCAATTGCATTCTTCAGATTGAGACGGGCACCTTCATAGTTGGGATCAAGACGGAGAGCTTCCTGAAATAGAGGGATGGCTTCATCATAATTCCCCTGGGAAGCCAAAGCTGCGCCGAGATTATTGTGCGCTTTTATATTACCGGGTTTGAGCCTCAGTGCCTCAGCAAATTCCCTTTCCGCATCAATAAACCTCATCCCTGCCATATATACAACGCCCAGATCAATATGAGCGCGGCTGTCAGGCTTGATAGACAGAGATCTGCGAATATTTTTGATCGCCTGATCATCATCACCCAATTTATGATAAGCCATACCTAAGCCATGGTAGGCTTTGAAATTATTATCTGTCATATTTACTGCGTGTTGAAAAAGGGTAAAGTCATTTTGCCAATGTTCTACCTGCAGCCGTGCAGTCACGATGAACGCGAGCAGAATAGACAATGCAGAACAAATTAGCAAAGATTTCCCATATCTTATTTGCTTTAAATATTCATAACTTCCCCATGTGCCAGCGATAAAAAGACCTATAAAGGGAATATATGTATAACGATCTGCCCGCGCCATCGTGCCTAACTGAACAAAACCGATCACGGGCAGCAGGGTTATTAGATACCAGAACCAGCCAACCAAGAGATAAGGTCTGCGTTTTCTTGCGTAAATGAAGATTGCAGTTAACAAAACAAGTGCCACGATAGCTGAAATACACGCCGAAAGTGGCCAGATGCCTGGATGGGGATAATATGCCGCAAGCTTTACGGGGTAGAACATTTTTTCTATATAAATCAAGTAAGAAACAAGTGCGTTGGATACGCGGGCGGGCAGAGAAATCGTTTTCAGATCCGATATGGCGCCAAATTGATGCTCCGTGATGCAGGTTATTATAATGACAACCAAGGCGCAAACTGCTAGGGGCAACTTTTCCAAGATTAGCAAAGTCCAATCTTTTTTCTGATTGTTTGCAGCATTTAATCGCCGCAGTGGCCAGTAATCCAAGAGAAGCAAAACAACCGGTAGGGTTGCCGCCATTGGCTTCGACATCAAACCCAAGACAAAACACAGTAGGACAGTTAAATATCTATTTATGCCAGGGAGTTCCACATATCGCGCATAAGTCCACAGCGTCAGCGTCCAAAAAAACCCACTTAGTACATCCTTTCTCTCCGCTATCCAAGTCACCGACTCCACATGCAAAGGATGAATCGCAAATAATGCAGCCACGAAACCACTCCGCCACAATGCCCCCGTCATCCGGCGTAATACAAAGAACAACAATAAGGTATTCGCTATGTGAAGCAAAACATTTGTCCAGTGATAGCCCCCAGCATTCAAGTGAAATATTTCATTGTCCAGCATCAAGGACAACCAGGTTAGGGGATGCCAAAAACCTGCTTCAGTAGCGCCCAATGCCCACTTCACACTCTCCCAACTCAAACCACCACAAACATGGACATTATCAGTTACGTAAATATTATCATCGAAATTTAGGAACTCATAATCAGAAACAGGACAAAAGACTAATAATATTGATAGAACCAACAACAGGGAAAGTATAATCGGCGTATATTTTCGAAAATCCGAATTCATATAAAATCTCCGGAGTCAATTAGCTTTACGCTCTTTTTCACCATCGGGGCGCAAAAAAATAAGTCCAATCATTTCGATTGCATCATCTTCAAGACCTTGTCCCTGTTTTTGCAGGCCTCTACGTATTCAGGCTTTATGTCAATGGCCTTCTGGAAATTCACAAGAGCCTCCTGAAGAAGATTTTTTTTAACCAGAGCGACGCCCATGCTGTAATATATCTCCGGATCCTTCTGATCTAAAGCTAAAGCTCTGGTCAAATGCATGATGGCGTCCTCATGACGGCCTTGTACCAACATTAGCGCAGCGAAGTGTTTAAGGGCTTTTACATGATTCGGTTGTATCGCTAAATCCTTTTGTAGCTCCGTATTGGCTTCTGTCATCCGGTCTTGATTCATGTACGCAAGGCCGAGACTATAATGAAAGTCCGCATTGCCGGGACTCAGATTTATGGCCTTGCGATAGGCCTCAACCGCCCTCGACAATTCACCAGTTTCCTGGAACGCCTTACCCAAATTATGTTGATACTCCCCTTTCTGCGGATTTAATTTTATGGCCTGTAAATAGTACGGAATAGCCTCGACATATTTACCCTTGAAGGTAAGCGCGGCGCCAAAATTGTTATGAAAATCCGCGATGCGGGGATTAATCTCCAGAGCCGTTCGAAAATGACTGATAGCGCGGTCGTATTGTCCTTCAACGGACAAGGCTACACCCAAATTGCCGTGTGCGATATGATTTCTTTCGGTAACCAGAATTGCATGTTCAAATAGCAAGATACTGTTTCGCCAGTATTGCAACTGAAAGAAGGTACAGCCGGCAAGAGCGGCAAGGATTGCCAATGATACCACCATGAGGGTAAGCCTTCCATTACGCCACTTTATGGCCAATTCAGGAGCACCCCAAGCGATTATTATAAATAATCCAATCAATGGAACATAAGTATACCGGTCCGCCATTGCATGGGGACCTACCTGAATGAGGCCGATAACGGGGAAAAGGGTTCCAAGATACCATAACCAGCCAACAGTGAAATAGGGGCAACGACGAATCCAGCGGATAGAGAGAAACGATATGAGGATAATTAATAAAAAGGACAACCCGGCTTGATGCCATGGAATGCTCACTGGATGGGGGTAAAGAATGGCGAGGTGTTCGGGCCAGAACATCCTTTCTATGTATTTGACATACGAGACAATAGCGTTAGCTATCCGTGAAGTAACGGGTAAATCAGCCAGCGAAGACAGGGCTCCCACATGCCGCTCTGTAAAAATGACAAGAATCGACGCGAGAATGGACAGAACTATCAGTGGTACCTTTTCAATAAGCAACCACAGAAAGGTATGTTTCCTCTCAATGTTTAACCGGCTCGATTCCTGGATTGGATATTCTATCTCCCTTGCAGGGGAAAGTTGCATCCTTCCCAAGGGCCAGTAATCCAAAAGGAGCATGAGAAAGGGAACAGTCACGACCATGGGTTTCGCCATCAAGGCCAGGAGAAGGGAGCTAACAACCACTAGATATCGCCATCCACGTGGTTTTTTTACATAGTACATATATGCCGCCAGAGTTAACAAACCCAGAAATGTGCTGAGAACATCTTTGCGTTGTGAAACCCAGGCTACCGATTCGACATGGAGAGGATGAAGGGCAAACAGGGCCGCTACAAAAGCGCTTTTCCAATAGGCGCCTGTCATATAGCGAAGCAATAAATACAACAAAAGGGTATTAAGAAGATGAAATATTACATTAGTCCAGTGGTAACCTCCTGTATTGCTCCCGTAAAGCCTATAATCAAGGATAAGCGACAGCCATGTGAGCGGATGCCAGAAACCAGCCTCGATATTTGTGAATGCCCATACGAGGGTTTCCTTATTAATGCTTGCGGAACTAAAATATACTTTACCGGTAACATACGCATCATCATCATAATATATAAATTTGAAATTCTGAACCTGCCAGAAAACAAGAATCACCGCCATGCTAAGGAGAATACAGATCAGAAAATCACACTGACGATTTGATAGTGGTGAAAATTTCAATCCTTTCATTATGAACGCCATACATCAACCCAATTATCCATGACCTTCAAAGTTAAAAAAAAGGGTAAGGCGCAGCCTTACCCTTTTTAACTTTTTCCAAAGCTAAAGCATTCTTACGGTGAAATCGTTCCCGTGGAATCGACCGAATAACCCCGACCGCCGGAGGTACTTGAGGCTGTGATTGAAAGACCTGCCTGCGTACCTGTCCCTACGGCTGTGGTGACATTGGCCGTAGATTTGAATCCATAATTTCCCAAGAGCGCCATGGTGGCCGTAGATGTGGGTGAATCAGAGAAGAACGCCTGCGCCGACGTATAGGCGTTTTTCGCATCCGCTTTTGCAGAAGTTTCGTAACCCCTGGTTCTGTACGCCGTGAACTGCGGGATGGCGATGGCTGCCAGAATACCGATGATCGCGATAACGATCATAAGCTCGATCAGGGTGAAACCCTTCTGTCCTTTTCTTCTACGAAATACTTTCATGTTCCTTACATATCCTCCATTAATGTTCTAACGTTATTTGGTTATTGATACCCAGCTTGAAATCCGATTGTATCAAGCTTCACCTGATTTTAACTCTCCTATACCACCCCCCCCTGCTTATTAATTAGTGCTAAATCCTTCTTATGGTGAAATTGTTCCCATTGAATTGACTGCGTACCCCCGACCGCCGGAGTTACTTGAGGCTGTGATTGCGAGCGCGCCTTGCGTACCTGTCCCCACGGCCGTGGTGACATTGGCCGTAGATTTGAATCCATAATTTCCCAAGAGCGTCATGGTGGCCGTTGCCGAGGGTGAATCAGAGAAGAACGCCTGCGACGATGTAAAGGCGTTCTTCGCATCCGCTCTTGCAGCAGTTTCGTAACCCCTGGTTCTGTATGCTGTAAACTGCGGGATGGCGATGGCTGCCAGGATACCGATGATCGCGATAACGATCATGAGCTCGATTAGGGTGAAACCCTTCTGTCCTTTACTTTTACGAAATATTTCCATAATTCCTTTTCCCTCTCATAACAGGCCGTTGAAAAACCTGTTTTTAGAAATCTGATCGATACCGAGATCGATTTTTCAAGTTACGTTTTGCAGTTGATTATAGTTGTATTGCTCTTTCTCAATGTGATTTATGGATATATGGAGGATGTTGTTGCCGCAGGA
>CAISJV010000048.1 GCA_903885795.1 uncultured delta proteobacterium
CTGAAAATGGAGAATATTCATAAAGATAATCGTCTCCATGAGTTCAGTGAAATGACGATACCCTCGGTCATCAGAAAAATCAATCTCTGAAAATTGCGACTTTCCCCCCATATTCAATGCCATGGCACGATCGTCAAAGTCTCGCTTTGTATTTGTCATAACTAAGTCTAATCCTGCCATAATAAACATAACCGAGCTGTTTTTGAGAAAAATGATACATACGATAGTATCAAATGATGCTGGTGAAAATGGAAGATATTTGGTAAAATTAGGCTATCGACTGTAACCCTCTCTCGGTTACTCGTATAACAACAATCTTTGATAATTGGAAGGTCGTCATGAAAGAGAATAATGCGCCACCTTCTTTGTTTTCGCCTACATTCCATCTGAAATTTTTCCCCCGGATTATCCTACGCCATATATTGCCTTCCAAAGATCATATCGAAGTTTCTAACCGGGGAACTTCATTTTCCTCCATCACGGAACATATGGTGTTGCTGACTATATCTATTATCTCCTGTATAGTCGGATTGACAAGCGCATTGAATAAAGGGTCGCTAATCGGCTGGCTTTTCGCTTGTGCCGGTGCTTGTGGTGTCCTATTTCTTTTTGTGACGAGCATTGCAAGCAAATGGAGGGAAAAACCTTCCTATGATGAATTTCGATTTTTCACTTTTATTTTTTTACTGATGCTTGGCTTTGCCGGTGGTTTAAGCCTTGGCCACACATTACATGCTCCTTACGTTGTCAGAGTATTATGCGGTATTGCCGGAATCTTTCTCGGCTATTTCATCGGAATTCTGGGAGGCCTTTGGATACAATGCCTGGGCTGGATGGGTTCAGTATTAGATTACTTGGCCAGCCTTGGTGCCATTTCTCTCGTTATTTTGGACATAATTTTATTGTTATGATTGAAAATATTTTCAGAGGTATCGGGAGTTTTACTGTGAGGAAATACAATGCGTATGCAGGAAGGAGTCTCCAAAGACATGATCAACAAACAGCGCTATATTGACATACTCGCCCAGGTTTTAAATGAGCATTACGACGAAATTAAACTAAAGAATACTGAATCCAAAGACCGTCAGCAATATATTGATGGTTATCTTACAGCGGCGAGAGCTTTAGAGGCTCTTGATTATGAGGAATTGAAAGAGATCATCGACAAGATTCACTTTGCGGCTTTTGGTAAAACTATTGAGCAAAGACGCCAGTCTAAATTGGTAATATCTTCTTCAGATGACGATTCCCTGGATATTCCAACTTTTATCCGAAAAGGCATCTTGTTGGATAAGTGATGATCAGCAATAAGAAACTGTGTTATCCGTAATATTCTTTCATAGGAGTATGAGATGAGCATCGAAATCAGAATCTTTTCCGACTACATCTGACCATTCTGTTATATCGGCAAGGGCATTGTCGATCAACTCAAGAAGACGTACGACATCAACGATACCTGGATCAGCTACGAACTCCATCCAGAGACGCCTCTCGAAGGGATACTGCTATCTGAAAGATTCAAGGGTCATGATGTTTCCCAGATGTACGAGCACCTACGCCAGCGTGGTAAGGAGTTTGGAATAGTTTTCGGCAATCGCACACTCCTGTCCAATTCACGTCTTGCTCTGGAAGCCTCTGAATATGCCCGTGACATGGGAAAATATGAAAGTTTTCATGAAACCATATTCCGGTTCTATTTCACTGAAGCCCAAGACATTGGAAGCATGGATGTCATAAAATCCGTTGCGATAGAATGCGGATTGGATACCGAAGATATGGTGAAAGCAATTTCAGAAAAGCGCTATAGATCAGTTTTGGATGAGGCACATAGGGAGGGTAGCAAAATCAATCTGACGGGGGTGCCGACATTCATCATCAATGGAAAACACAAGCTAGTCGGTGCTCAGCCGCTGGAAGTATTCAAAGAACTCTTCAGTAAAGTGGGGAGATAGATCATGTTTAGACGCATTCAATGAATTCTGAAGATCAAGAAGCTTGCAAATACGTTCATCCTGATGAAAACGCCCTCTTGAAGCTGGCTAAAACAAGAATGCCTTTTGGAAAATACGAGGGCTACCTTCTTGTAGATCTTCCGGAACCATATGTCGTCTGGTTTTCCCAGAAAGGATTTCCTCAAGGTGAGCTGGGAGAGCTGCTCAGAATGGTTTATGAAATAAAAGTCAATGGACTGGAATACCTTTTCACGCCGCTCAAAGATTAATGTCCACCCATCCGAATCTGGCTATTCCGTCAGAAATAAAACAAATCAGATCGTTATTGTGATAGATAGTCAATCTGGTTCGACGTGATCAACTTTTAGATGAGATGTTTCTGGAATCTTGTATTGAAATATTAAAATGATGAAATGGAGAAGTTTATATGAATTTCGGTGCATTTATTGAGATGATAAAAACCCGTCTGAAGAAGATTTCTCTGGGGAAGGATGCTGGGAATACTCATAAAAGCAAAGGCAAAAAAGTAACAAAACCTGCAAAAGTATCTAAGACTAAGAAAGAAGGGAAGAAAAAGACTTCTACGGGAAGTAAGCCGAAAATAAAAAGATAATAGACATCGGTTTATGCGCCCGATGCGGCATTGTCTGTCAAAACCACATATGGTCTTTATATTTCATTCAGCCCATTGACATTAACGATGGGCATCAGCATATTAAAATCATCGAGGTGCTGCAATGCGCGGCTTCCATTACCTCTCTGAGAGGTAATAAAGCAACTGCCGAGAGCAGTTATTCTAATAGGCTGATTACAGCTTACGAATAAGCAAACATTGCGGTCCTCTTTGATATTAAATTCAAGTTCTTTTAAATATATGCCGAAAAGAATATCAAGCAGGCGAGATTCTGCGATGCCCGTATTGAGTCTATTCTACAGGACGTTAACGAAAAAGAAAACACAGAGTCTTAGTGGTGATTATCACCCGTAAAAGACCAAGAATTCAAATGATGGACTCCAGTAAATGACAAGACGGCA
>CAISJV010000049.1 GCA_903885795.1 uncultured delta proteobacterium
AACTCCTCAGCAAGAACCGCTGACGAGGAAAGCGAACATCCGCCGCTCACCTCCTGCTCTCAAATGGCCCTCCATTCAAGAACAGCAAAAGCGGACAACTCATTTGCTACAAAACCGGACAAGTCTATTTACTCTTGACACCGACCACTTTCCCGATTGACATGTCGCGGTGGAAACCCTATGATGTCCATCAAATGAAAAGCATCACATAAATTGATCCTTCCGAAACCGGTATTGGCAAATTTTGGCCATGATTGAAAATTTTATCGAAAATGCCTCCTCGTACGTTCAGACCTCCATGTTCCTGGCATATCTGGCTGTGTATCTGGGCGGGGTGCTGGTAAGCTTCACCCCCTGCACCTATCCGGTTGCCCCCATTACGGTGGCTTTTATTGGCGCCCACAGCAGCGGTTCAAAGAGGAAGGGATTTGTTCTCTCCATAATTTACGTCTTGGGAATGGCACTGACCTATACGGCCATCGGCGCCGCGGCAGCACTGACGGGGAAACTCTTCGGCCAGATGCAGAGCAACCCCTGGGTATACTTTTTCATGGCAAATGTGTGTATGATCATGGGTTTGTCCATGCTGGAAGTATTCAACCTGCCGATCCGGACGCCCGATTTTATTGCCCGGATTCAGCCCCGGAAAAAAAATAAGGGGGTCATCGGGGCATTTTTTGTCGGCGCGGCGTCTGGTTTGATCATGGGGCCCTGTACAGCCCCGGTGCTGGCCGTCCTCCTCAGTTTCGCCGCTACCCGGCAGAGCGTCCCCTATGCCATGAGCCTCCTGTTTGTATTTGCCTTTGGCATGGGTACCCTGCTTATCATCCTGGGAACCTCGGCGGGACTGCTGGCAAATCTCCCCCGATCAGGGATGTGGATGACCCGGGTGAGCCATATTTCCGGCTGGATCATGATCGGGGTGGGGGAATATCTGCTGATTCAGGCGGGGATGCTCTGGGGATAACAAAGCTCGAAAACGGACTATGACCAATGTGAGAGAAAGAACAGAAAACGGAAATCATCAACTAACTGAGGGGATTTGGAGAATTTCTATGCCGAACCGTCATTTAAAGGTTTATTGGGTAACAGCGATCCTCGTAGTATTATTTCTTGCCGCCTCCGGGTGTTTCGCCCAGGAGCAGGCGCCACGATTCAGCATCCGGGATGTCAACGGCCGGATCTTCAGTATGAATGACTACGGGAAAAAAACCGTCCTTCTCATCTTCAGCACTACCTGGTGCCCCTCCTGCCGGACGGAGATTCCCCATTTCAAGCAAATCTATCAAACCTACAGACACCGGGGATTGGAAATGGTCAACATCGACATCCAGGAATCCCGGGATAAGGTCGCCCGCTTCGCCGCCAAAAATCAATTACCCTATCGGATCCTGCTGGATGAAAAGGGTGATGTTTCAGGGGCCTACGGGATCGTGGGCGTTCCCGCCATGATCCTCATCAAGGATGGCGTGGTGGTTACAAGAAATTATCGCCTGGTGGATGGAAACCTGGAAAAACTCTTCAGGAAATGATGGAGCCAATTCAAGGAATTGTCGAATATGTTCAGACCATCTTTCTATATTTTTGCGGTTTTTTCCATCTATACTATGACCAGCAGCCCCCTTGATCCAACCATCGTTTCAGCGGCAAGCCATCCTTTTTCCGTCCGGGAAATGCTGGCTATGGAAAGGATCGCCGATCCCCGGGTTTCTCCGGACGGTCGCCGGGTCGCCTTCACGGTCTGGCGGGCCGATCTTACCGCCAATCGGGGACATACTTCCATCCAGCTAACGGATTTTCAGAATAAAACTCCCCTCGTCGTCAACCCCTCGGTCGGGGCCGACGATACCAATCCCCGCTGGTTCCCGGACGGCAAAACCCTTTATTTTCTTTCCACCCGTTCCGGTTCCCAGCAGGTATGGAAGACCTCTCCGCCCTATAAAAAACCTATCCCCGTCACTGACTTGCCCCTTGATGTGGGGGCCTTTGAAGTTTCCCCGGACGGGCGGTTTCTGATCCTGTCCATGTCCGTCTTTCCCGGCAGGACAACCGGGGAAACCAGGACGATACTGGCGGAGAAGGCAAACCAGATCGGGTCGGGCATGGTCTTCGACCGCCTCATGGTCCGCAATTGGGACACCTGGAGTGATGGCACCCGTAACCACCTGTTTTTTTATCCCCTTCCCGGCGGTCCGGCCCGGGACCTCATGGCAGCGATGGACGCCGATTGTCCGTCAAAACCGGCCGGGGGAACGGAGGAATTCTCCCTCTCTCCCGACGGCGGGACCCTGGTCTTTGCGGCCAAGGATGAAGGCCGCAAAGAGGCGTGGTCAACGAACAGCGACCTTTTTATTGTTTCCCTGCGGACAGGAACAAAACCGGTGCGGATCACGAAGAATCCCGCCACGGATACGCAGCCCCATTTTTCCCCTGACGGCGGGACCCTTGCCTATCTCGCCATGAGCCAGCCCGGCAACGAGGCGGACCGTTACCGGATCCGGTTGCGGGATATGACTTCGGGGGAGGAGCGCGTCCTCGATCTGCGGGCCGACGACACCCCCTGTGGCGACCGCTCCCCCGACTTCATTACCTGGTCTCAAGACGGGAAGACCCTTTATTGCACCGCCGATCATCTAGGGCAACATGCCCTCTTTGCCATGGACGTGGCGACGGGCAAGAGCCGGATAATCATGAAGACGGGTAACACCTTTGCCCCCCAGCCCCTGCCGGACGGGCGCATCTCCTTTGCCTGGAATTCCCTCAACCAGCCGACGGAGCTTTATCTCCTCGGAATTAAAAATGAGGAATCCCAAAGGGTCACCAAATGGAACGATGAGCGGGTGGAAGAAATCCGCTTTGGCAAGGTCGGGGCTTTTACCTTCCAGGGCGCAAAAGGAGACACCGTGTACGGACGGATCGTTTACCCCGTTGATTTCGATCCCGCCCGGAAATATCCTGTCGCCTTTATCATTCACGGCGGTCCGGAAACGTCCGACCTCAATGAGTTTCACTACCGCTGGAACCCCCAGATTTACGCCGGGGCAGGCTATGCCGTCGTGCAGATCGATTTTCACGGTTCAACGGGCTATGGAGAGAAGTTCACCGATGCTATCCGGCAGGACTGGGGCGGGGCGCCCTATGAAGACCTTATGACGGGCCTCGATTTTGCTCTGAAGGAATATCCCTTTCTGGACGAAAAGAGGATGGCGGCGCTGGGTCCCTCCTATGGCGGCTACATGATCGACTGGATCGGCGGACAAACGGATCGTTTCCGCTGTCTGATCAGCCATGCCGGTCTTTTCGACAAGCGTATGGCCCACTATGAAATGGATACCCTGTGGTTTCCCGAATGGGAATTCGGCAACCCCAAACAGCATAACCCGCTAGATTATATCAGTAACTGGCGGACGCCAACCCTGATTATTCATGGCCAGAAAGATTTTAGGGTCTCTTACACCCAGAGTCTCGCCCTCTTTTCCGCCCTCCAGCGCCAGGGCGTGTCTTCGGAGCTCCTGATCTTTCCTGACGAAGGCCACTGGATCCTCAAGCCCCAAAACGTTCTGCAATGGCACGACAAGGTTCTTACCTGGCTGCGTCAGTGGCTACGGCCCCAGTAAGGGATAAATCAGGAAATTGGGGTCCAGTAATCACAATCTTTAGTATATTCGGTAATTACATGATCAACAAATCGGGCGAAGCGGAGGCAATTCTCCCGATTCTCCTCGGGATGAACTTCATAGAAGAGGCATTCCTGGCATCTTTCTTCCCGACCATTATCATTCATATCCTAACCCTCCCGACAGATGATTGACCAGATTAACAGATCAACGCCTGACCAAGGCACTTATCAGCCGCTCGATGTGTTCCAGGGTGTTACACTCCTTGACCATCGTGCAATAAGGTTTGTACTGGCGGATCTCCGAATCCCCCGATCCCCAGAGGGCCGGCACTTCGGGATTGAGCCAGATAAGGCGCTTGCAACGCTCGTAGATCGCCTTGAGATTCTCCGGACGGGGAGCGTTGTAGTTGTTCCGGGCGTCACCTAAGACCAGTACCGTCGTCCTGCGCGTCACCGCCACGAGATGATCCCGGCGGAAATCACCAAAAGAACGCTCGTAATCCGTTCGCCCCATAATCAGGGGGATATCCGTCCCGCCCTGGATCCGGGTCAGGGCCTCATCCACAGGACCGCTGCCCAGGATGTCGCTGACTTCGACAAGATTGGTGCAGAAAACAAAGGTCCGGATTTTGGCGATCTCCTGGTTGAGACCGTAAAGAAAGAGGAGGAGGAAACGCACCGTCCGCAGTGCGGAGCGGCTGATGTCACAGATAACGACGATCTGGGAGCGTTCGATTTTTTTCTTCTTCCAGGAGGGAGCGAACAGCATCCCCTGATAGGAGATATTTTCCCTCAGGGTTCTCTTGAAATCCAGCACCCCTCTTCTTGCCGCTTTGCGGCGGCGGGAGTGAAGATCGTTGAGACGCTTGACCATCCGCTGGATAATATTGTAGATGCGGGCAAAGTAACATTGTTCCAGGTTGGACAGTTTCACGAGGCGCAGTTCGCTCTCCAGACGCCTCTCCCCTTCGTTACGGGCAAAGAGATCGTACTGGCTCTGCACATAATTTCTTACATTTTCCACAAGATAGGCCCGGGCGCCCTCGAGACGGGCCTTATCCGCGGCGGCGGCCGGGGTATCAATCTGCTGGAGGGACTGAATCTGGCCATCGAGCCCGCCCGCCCCCATCCGGCCGAGAATTCGCAGGGCGAAAAGGCTGCGCTGGGTAAAGTATCTGATTTGTGAAATGTTTTCCAGGCGCGCCGCTTCGGTCATGGCGGCCATAAGGCCGGCCCGGTCCTCCTCCATGAGCAAGCGGGCCAGGGAGGATTCCGTTTGCAGGAGGCTTGGTATGTCCCTATCCTTACGGGCCCGGTCGGAATCGGCGGCAAAAAATCGGAAGGCAAAGAACCGCTCGAAGCAGTCCTCAAGAAGGATTTTTTCTTCCACCGTCTTGGCCAGGGAGACGGCGAGGGCGTCTTTCATCAGCGTGCGGTCACGGTAGCCGACTACCTTGACGGCCCGGACAGCGTCGAGGGTTTCAGAAATGGAAATGCGGACACCGGCGGTTCGGGCGGCAGTGACAAAATCTCCGAGAACTCGCTCCATTTCAACCTCTTATGCCATTTAGAAATGATCGTTTCGAGACCTTTGAAAAAATGGCTTCGCCGCTGCTCAAAAATCTTTTTCGCTGCTCGTTGGTTAGCATATTACTGTTATTGATTACGGAATGTTAAGTTCAATCTCGGAACGGCGAAAAAAATTTGATTCGCTGCTTGCGAACCATTTTTCTGCGGTTATGCAAATCTCTCGTTTCATTTCACCGCCATCGCCGTAAGGTGGTGAACCTTTTCCGCCACGACGCCGACATCGTCCTCAAACTTGATAAAAATATTCAAGGTCTCCCGGACGAGAGCGGGATTGAGGATCTCGGCATGGAGGATCATGAGGACCCGCGCCCAGTCGATGGTTTCGCTGATGGAGGGGACCTTTTTCAGGTCCAGCTTGCGAACATCCTGAATGAAATGAACGACTTGATGGGCAAGCTCCACCGAAATATCCGGGACGCGGCGGCGGATGATCTCCCGCTCCAGGGCCGCCTCGGGAAAGGGTATATACAGGTGGAGGCAACGGCGCTTGAGGGCCTCGCTGAGTTCCCGGGTATTGTTGCTTGTCAGAAAGACCAGGGGCTTGGTCACAGCTTCCACCGTTCCTATTTCGGGCACGGAAACCTGGAAGTCCGAAAGGATCTCCAGCAGAAAGGCCTCGAATTCATCGTCCGATTTGTCTATTTCATCGATGAGCAGGACGCAGCCATCTTTTGCCTGAAGGGCCTTGAGGAGGGGGCGAGGTTCAAGAAAGGGCCAGGAAAAGAAGATGTCATCATACTGATGCAGCTTGTCCATGGCCGTCTTGAAACCGTTTCCCCTGGTGATGATGTCGTCCATTTTGTCTTTGAGGAGCTGGGTATAGAGAAGCTGCTTGCCGTATTTCCACTCATAGAGGGCCTTGGACTCGTCCAGCCCTTCATAACACTGGAGCCGGATGAGGGGTAATTGCAGGCAGGCGGCCGTTGCCTTGGCCAGTTCCGTCTTCCCCACCCCGGCGGGCCCTTCCACGAGAATGGGTTTTCCCAGGCGGCAAGCGAGATAAACGGTCATGGCCATCTGCCGGTTGGCAATATAGTCAACGTCCCGGAGATTTTCCAGGACCGCCTCAATGGAAACAAATTGTTCTTCATAACTGGATCTCATCAGATTATTGCCCTCTAAATATTGAATATCATTTATTTATACACAAAATCCCCCTGAATCCCTCTTTCTCAATGGGGAACGGGTCTGTTGCAATAGCGCCGCCCCTTGTTTTCTCTGCTTTAAGGTCATGACATTCCTTGCTAAATTGATGGCCCGCACCAGGTCGCCGCTTAGCATCCCGAATTCCTGGTTGCCCATCAGCAAGGCGGCGGCCGGCTTTTGCAAAGCCTCCTGAAACTGCCGGGCCAGGTCCCGGAAGGACAAAACAAGGGAGATCAGGCCCTCATGCCTGCCGTCACTGTCCAGAATCCGCGCCGCCTCGGAGGCAATGAGCCGAAGAGTATCCCGGAGATATTGGAGACGGCCGAGATCAGCCGGCAAGTCTTCCGCAGTCGCCCCTTCCTGTCGTCTAAGTTCCTTTAATAACAAAGACATCTGCCTGTTGATCCCTCCCAGAACGAGGCCCATGAGGGTGACATCTTCGATTTCCCGGAAGGCGATGGCGATGTCCGGGTAGGCCGTCCCCTCCGGGCCAACGAGATTTTCCGCCGGGATTTCGCAATTTACCAGCCTGATGCCGCAATGGGGGGAGGGCTTGAAGTTGGCAAGTTTCATCGGCGCTGTCAGAGTGACGCCCGGTGTTTCCTTCGGAACGATTAAGGCGCTGAATTGTTTCTTTTCCCCCGCACCCTCGGCCCCGGTGACGGCGAGAACAACATAGAGATCCACGAATGGACCATTGGTCAGATAGGCCTTTTCGCCGTTGACAACATAGACATCTCCCCGGCGCTCGGCCTTTGTTTTCAAATACTTGGGATGGGCGCCCACTTCAGGCTCGGAGATGGAAATGGAGGCCGTAATCCTTCCCTGGGCCAGGCCCGGAAGATACCGGGACCGTTGTCCTTCATTCCCCAGCCCGGCAAACACCAGCCGGGCCACGACATTATGGATCATCCAGGAAAGGCCGATCCCGAGACTGCCTCCCTCGGCAGCGATGGCCTCCGCGGCCAGGGTAATCGCCAGATAATTCATGCCCAACCCACCGTATTCCCGGGGAATGGCGATCCCCATCAGGCCCGCATCTCCCAGCTTCCGCCAAAGGGACATGGGGAATTCGTCATGATCGCCCTGAGCCACCCAGGGGGCGATCTCCTCACGGGCAAAACAGGACACTTTTTCTATGAATTCGGATCGATAATTATGGGATGTCATTTTTGTTGCCGCCGTTTTTATTGAATTTTTCGAAAAATGATCTAAGGATGACTTTGAATATCTCCATCTCCTCCGGGGGAAAGCCGGTCTTGATTTCTTCATTAACTCTTTTGATGATCATCTTGGCCTTGTCCCCGGCGGCGATTCCTTCCGGAGTCACCTGAATGAGGAGGGAACGCCGATCCGTCGGACTGGCCTGACGGACAACGAAGCCCGCCTTCTCCAGGCGGTCCACGAGGCCGGTGAGGGTTGAGTTATCCACCCCGATAAGCTGGCTCAGATCGGACATGGTTCGTCCGTTGCTCTGCTTGAGAAGGAAGAGGATGCTCGCCTGGACAAACGTCACCCCTACGTTCGCCGCCACCAGGGCATTGTTCAGGTATGTCCGCAACTTGTTCTGAGCGGTAAAGATGAGGAAGATAAGCCGGTCGTCTTGCATGATGTCTGCTCCCCTATGCTTAGTCGGCAAACATTTGGCATACTAACATTTGGTTGTCAAGGAATATCTCTTAATCCGCCGTCCTGGCCAGCCGGAAACCGAGATTGCCCGGGTTCAACTTCAGGTGGCCGAGCTTGACATCGGGAAGGGCCTTGACGCGCAGCGCCATCCGGCAGGCCGTGGCATCGCTGTCCCAGGCGCCACCCCGCTGCACGCGGAAGACCCCCGATCTGGGAACATCGGGATTCTGGACCTGACTGGAATTATAAGGTCCATACCAATTATCGACCCATTCCCAGACATTGCCGGCCATATCGTAAAGCCCCCAGGCGTTGGGGCGAAAACTACCAACTTTCATGGTTTTGCCGGGATTGGAGCCCTTGCATTCGGAACCCCACAAGCTGTTCCCATAATTCGCCCGGGAACAATCAGGCTCTTTTCCCCAAAAATAAGCCGCTGCCATCCCCGCCCGGGCAGCGTATTCCCACTGGGCCTCCGTCGGCAGCCGGTAACGGTTCGTCCCCTCCAGATCATTAAGTTTCCTGATGAATGTCTGGGCATCATGCCAGGAAACCTGTTCTACGGGACAATCTTCGCCACAATCACTGAACCGGGAGGGATTGGTCCCCATGACCTGCTTCCACTGCCCCTGGGTGACCTCGGTCGTCTGCAGATAGAAAGGCCGGGTGATGGTCACCCGTTCCTGCATTTCGTCGGTGTTGCGCCCGGGCTCGTCAGCAGGAGAGCCCATCACGACGGACCCGGCGGGGAGGAGGACAAAAGTCATGCCGATGCTGTTGATAATGCTTGGCATTCCCGTGGAAATTTCCACACTGACCGGTTGATTCACCCCTCCGGGAAAATCGCTTAACACATACCAGACGACGCGCCTGTTTCTCCCCGGACGAACCTCGCCCAGATCTCCTTCCAGATGAAGATTTTTGGCCGGGTAGGTTTTTTCGCCCACGGTCACATAAACCGACACCCTTGCCGTGTTTTCCTCCCCCTCCAGGTCATAGGTGAACACCAGCCGGTTCTCCACCTTCTGGATGACAATATTCTTCACCTCCGCCGCTTCCAGGGGCAGGATGAACGCAGACACTATCAGCGCCGCCAGTATGAAAGCGACCCAATTGAAATTGCTCTTCCATTTATTTTTTTGAATATTTTTCATCTTTCCTCCACCATTGCGGCCATTAAGGGATAATCACTATTGACATCAAGTATTTGTTAAATTAATGGCCTGGCGATAAGCAGCCATCAGGCTATTAATTTCCATTTTCGGAGAGGGCCAGGCGGCGGCGCGGTCCCGGCAGGTCCGGGCCAAGGCGGAACGAAGAGCGTCGTCGTCGATAAGGCGGATGGCTTTTGCGATGAAATCATCCATATTTTTAGGATCATAAAGGAGGCCGCAGGGTCGATCTCCAATATTTCCCTGGATTGGCCAGCGGTTTCCTTCAATATCTGCGGCCAAAAGCGGTTTTCCCGAGGCGATGGCCTCGATGAGGACATTGGAAAGGCCCTCGGAAAAAGAGGTATTCATAACAATATCGGCTGCTTGATAAGCCGACCGCATGGCCGGGGGAGAGATGGCGGGAAGCCAGCAGGCAAATGACCGTAGGCGCCGGATCTCCTCCTGGAACCTGGCGCTGTAATCCCGATCCAGGGCCGGTCCCGCAAAGATCGCCCGGGTCTGGGGGCGGCGCTCGTGGACTTTTTCGAGGGCAAGGAGCCCTTCCAGGTTGCCCTTGACCGGACGAATCCCGGCGGGGAGAAAGAAGAGAAAATCATTAGGCCCGGCTTGCCCCTCCTCCCGTAGGGCGCAGGTCTCATCCCCCAGCCAGAGAAATGACTTGGGTACATAGATGACCCGACGCTCTTCAGCGGGGAAAAGATCTTCCATAAGGTGGGCAAACGAGCGATTTTGAACCACTATTACCGTCACACGGGCGCAGATTGCCTGCAAGGTCTCGAGCTTGCCCACGACCCGGAGATCCTGATTGAGATCCGTACCGGCGGGAGTCGCCACTACGGGGATACCCTGAAGCTGCTCGGCCAGGGGTGGGGCCATCAGGAGCGCCCCGGACTGGAAAAGATGGTGCATATGAATGACGTCGGGGCGGAAACGGACGACGGCTTGCCCTATTTTAGACGGTTCCACGTCCCGCGTCGTCAGGACTTCTACCTGACAGCCTTCCCTGAGCAGACCCTGGCGCCAGCGTTCGGCGGTCATGGCATTCCCCGTAATCGCGGGCAGGGCGGTGGGGGTCAAAATGAGAACGCGGAGTGGCGACATCATAACTGAATCTCCGGAAAGGGTGTCAGGAAAGCACCTTTTTCTTTCAATACCTTAAGAAGTATTGGATCAAGGAGAACATCTAATTCCTCTTCCCGGTTCATGTTTGAAAAGGCGGAAAAAGGCCCCTGACCAGGTCCTGCGGGGGCCCGCCCCGGGTGCGCCATCAATTCCGTAAGCCCGTGCGGAAGTTTGGACAGCAGGTTTTCCAGAAAAGCCAATGAGAGTCTTCCTTTAGCATATAGCCCCCGGAAATGGTCCGTCGTCCGAACGCCGGAGTCCTGCAGGAACGGCCGGGCTGCGGCCGCCAGACGGCTGAACATGGCTGCTTCCCGGCGGAGGACTACCATATAATTATAATTTGTTTCGCTACAGTCCGGCAAATGATCCGGCCACGAAGAATCACCAGAGATTAAAGCTGATGTATTTAAAAGCGTATCTTTATTAAAGCTTGGGGAGCCCGGGTTTTGGAAAGCACTCCTCTCATGAGCGCGGTGGGGGAATTCTTCCTCACCAAAAGCGGGAGGAACCAACACCGTCTCTTCCGGAATGCGGAGCCAGGCGATACCATGCCTTTGCGCCGCCCCGACCGCCGCTGCGATCACCGCCGGGAAGATATGGACATGCTGGTGTCCGTCCAGATGGCTGATCCTGATGGCTTTCGATTCCAAAAGCCCGATTTGGGCCTCGATTTCCCGGGCGACCTCCCGCTCCAATTCCTTATTCCCTTTTTGCATCAACAGCTTATGTGCGGATGATTTTCCCAGGAAACAACCATGTTCGTCAGGGAGGACAGCAAGTCCTTTGCAGACAGGCTCTCCTTCCGAGAGATTCACATGGAGGCCCACCGAGACGCCCCGGTCCTGCCAGGCGGGCAGGCGGGCCAGGGCATCGTCGAAGGCAGGTCCGTTGACCAGGAGGCTGACGCTGGTCACGACGCCGGCGTCGACCGCCTCGGCAATCCCCTGATTGCGATAGGCATCAGCACCAAAATCATCTGCATTAACAATAAGTTGCCTCATTTGAGAATCCACGTCAAACAATCCGATTTTCTTCGTCGCCCCGCAAAATCTCCCTGTATCCCCCTTTTGAGAAAGGGGGAATGATTTCATAGCCACATCATGCGGGTTCATTTTAACCAAGGACGGGCGACTCGGAGGAAGAGGTTCTGAAAGACATACCCTCCCTCTTCCTGATCTGCGAAATCCGCCATCTTCATCGCCCGGAGGGAAAGTAAATGTTCCATAAGCCCCTCTTGCCGGGACTCGTATTCATCGAAGGTAAACCAACGATTTGTTTCGTGAATAAGACGCACATCGGCAAAATGCCTGGCCAGTTCCTGCCTTAGCCGCACCGGATTGGCAAGGCTGATGGCCAGCAGCCAGAGCCTTCCCCGCACCGGGTTCAGATGGGCGGCGGCGCCGGCGATAATGGAGAGCAGGTGGTCCGTGCCGTCCCAGCCTCCATAGCGGGAACCGCAGGGCACGGGTCCCGGGGTTTGGGGAGGAGTGGCCACAATGACATCGAAGCGCTCTTCCTCCCGGACCGCCTCAAACCAGGAACCTTCCCGCAATTCGATACGGCTTTCCAGCCCATTTATATGAAAATCCCCCCTGCCTCCCTTTGTCAAAGGGGGGTTAAGGGGGATTTTCGTGCTTCGTTGTTCCCGCTTGCAAGCAGTGGTGTTAATCCGGGCATTCTCACGCGCCGCTGCCAGGGCTGACGGGTCCACATCCGTGGCAATAATCTGCCGAGCCCCGAGTTTTGCCGCCCCTATGGAGAGCAGGCCGGACCCGCAGCCGAGATCGAGAACCGACTCGCCGGCCTGAACATCGAGAAGCCTGGCCAACTCTATACTCGACGGCGGCGGCATGTGAACCGCCTGGGGAATCAACAGCTCTACCAAACCCGAGGGTAGCTGAATCAGCATCGACCCCTGCTCCTTTCATGTGCAAGACCGTTTCTTTTTATGTCCCCTTGCCCAGAAAATAATATTCGTGCTTTTCATCCTCACCATCAACATCTCTTTCCCGGCGCAAAATAGTTAGACCGGCGGCGGCAAGCTGCCCCGCGAATACATCCGCAGTAAAGGAGGTCATGGTGATGACATTGCGGGCGTAATCCCCTTCTTTGGGACGATACTTCTCCGCACCGTCGAAATACCGGATCTGAATAAAAAGGAACCCCTCTTTTTTCAACAGTCTTTCCATGACCTGAAGAACCTTGAGGGTATAGGCTTGTGAGGGAAAGTGCTTGAAGACGCCGACGGAAACGATAAAATCAACAGTGGCCGGGGAAATCAGCTCCAGAACGGCCTCCGGGTGTTCCGAGGGGAAATGGAAGGCGGTGAAATCCCCCGTCGCCGCCCGCCTCTCATCTGTCTCAGGAGCCGCCAGATCAGCCATCCGCTTCCGGCATTCATAAAGCGTCGCCGCCGAGATGTCCACACCATAAACGGAAGCAAAATGCGCACAGAGCGTTCTGGCGATTGCTCCACCGCCGCAGCCCCAGTCCAGGGCCGTTTTCGCTTTTAAACCCGCCCGCCAATCCGGTCCCGACGCCTGCCTCAGGCCCTTCCCGGCCAGGTCGAAGAAAAAATCGCCGTAGGCAAGCCATCTTTCCTTCTCCCAGCGTCCCTCTCCATACCAGTGGGACTGGTCCCTGATCCGCTCGTTGCTGTCGCTCATGGACCAGTAACGGCCGGCGTCGCGGTCAAGGTCCGGCTGCTTGCCCCCACGGATCTTTCGGAAAAATTTCATCGTCATAAGAACAGATTACAACTAACTTGTCTTAAATATCATTGCCTTAGATACTTTTTCCCCCTCTTTGGCAAAGAGGGGCCGGGTGAGATTTAACGGAATTAGAAAATCCATCTTTCCCGCAGGGGAATCTAAAAGAAATCCGCCTTTAAGTCAATGACAAGGATAGCCTTTTCATGGGCGCCAACATTCGCCTTGACTACGGGCGGAGCTGTCATTAAGATGCCTGATCATGACACAAGCTCACACCGCTTACAAACATATCAGGTGGCCAATCGCCATGAAAAGATTCGGTGATTTCTCATGTTGAGAGATCCCGTAGAAGAGGTGCCATGTGTCGGCTGCGGCTACTGCTGTATACGCAATACCTGCGCCTTTGGCGTGGCCCTGCACCCCCACGATCGGGACAAGAACTGCCCGGAGCTGGAATGGACGGGGGCAAGGTATGTCTGCAAGCTCATGGGAGCCCATCCCTTGGCCGATTTTTACCGGCAGGAACTTCAGTCCGGCGGCGGCTGCCGGTCTTTCAATAATCCGTGGCGGCAAAATGTCCGTCCCCGGACTGATGAGGAGGCCCAGGCCATCGTCTCGGGAACCCCGTGGCCCGCGCCGGATGATGATTTCCGGGGCGGTTTGTAATGCCAATTCCAAATCAAAGCGCTATCTTCGTTGGCATCGTCATCGGCTCCTTGACGTATAAACAATACGCCTGCGTCGCCTCTTCCTTGCCACCTTGATTTCATCTTTGATTTGGAATTGGCATAAGTTAAGGCTCGGAGCAGTAATTCAAATGTTTTTGTAAGACCGGTTACCGTTCACCCTTCACTTTTCACTTTTTTGCAATCTCTTCCCGCAGCACTAATGCCGCATCCCTGACTCCGGGAATCGGCGTCTCCGTCAAACATCGCTCCACAGCTATCAGGGCTTCCTCAATTCGTCCCATCCGCACAAGAGTTCGCGCCTGCACAAGATAAGCCGCGGCATAATGGGGATCAATCTTCAGAGCCTGTCCTGCAAAATCCAGGGCCTCTTCTTGCTGACCAAGGTTTAGGCAGATCTCGGACAAGTCTGCATAGAAATCCTGGGCAGGAGCAACCCGTCCCATAATCTCGTGAGCCTCCAACAGTGCGTCGGCGTCTTTTCCTGCTTCCTTGAGCATCCGGAAGAGATTCATACGTGCACTCAGATAGTCAGGATTCAGCAATACGGCGGTTCTAAATGCTTTTTCCGCAGCGGCATGCTGTCTCAGCCGGACATTCAGCAGTCCGAGATTATGATAGAGATCGGGATAATCGGGGTGTTGCGCTACATAATCCTGAATATAGGAGAGGATAGGCTCGCACAGGGCACAGTCATCTTCGTGAAGGTTGGCAATGATCGCAACCATATCCCCAAGATCCGGGGCGATATGCAGGGGATGCGTGACATCTCGCTTCAGCAGTTCAAGAACGGTCTCCACCCTGAAAAAGGGAAGGAGACTTTTTAAAGTTTTTGGATGCCCCTGTGGCAAGTTATGGGCCGCTTCCAAAGAAGCCACGGCATCACCCAGGTGTGGGACATGGGGGTCCATCTCTTTTACTTTACAGAGCATATCGATGGCCTTTGGCAGATCGTTCATCTCGACATGTGTCAGGGCAAGGCTGATTCCCGCCTCCCTCTGATCGGGAGCAAGGGACAGGACGTACTGAAAAGCAACAGCGGCGCCCGGTAAATCGTGTTGTCCGAAAAGGATGGCCCCCCGGGCATAATGAACGTCAGGATCGCGGGGGCGCTGTCCCCCAACCATCGAGATTAGCTGACTGGCTTCGTCATAATGCCCGAAATTGGCCTTCAGGAGGGCAAGTTTGACGGCGGCGTCATGGTATTTCGGGTTCAGGGCGAGAGCCCGGGACATGGCGTCGCGGGCCTCGTGTATCCTGTCCATTCCGATCAGGGCGAGGCCCAGGCGGTAATGAACATCCGGAAAGTTGGGGTAGTCCCGAAGGATGGCGGTATGATGCTGCACCGACTTATCCCAGAGTTGGAGGTTATGAAAGACGATGCCCAGATTTGTCCGGGCAGCCGAACGGTTGCGGTCTATAGTCAGGAGTAACTGAAACGCCTCGGCAGCCCCCTCATATTCCTTCATATTGTTAAGGCAGATAGCGATGAGCTGGTACAGATCAATCTGGCCCGGTTGCAAATCGAGGGCTTTTTGAAAATAGTTGCAGGCCTGGGGGAAAAGGCCCATCAGAAAATCACGAAACCCGATAAAGTGGTAGGACTGGCTGCAGTACACGGCGCTCAGGTTATAATAGACGTCAGAGGAAGCGCCCTTCTGTGCAAGAATCTCCTCGAAGGCCTCTATTGCCGCGTTATAATGTCGCTGATTGTAGAGCTCCATAGCCTTTTCAAAGACCTTGCCCTTATCTGGCTGCCACAGCATCTTTAAAAACTCGGTCATTCCATCTCCTCTGCATCTTTCGGGAACGGCTATTCCGCTCCCTTTCTCGAAAAAACCACAAAAGCAGTTTTGAACAATATTTTCAGATCTAAAACCAGAGACCAATTGTCAATATACTGGCGATCAAGGCGCATCCACTCATTGAACTTTATCTCATTTCTGCCGCTGATCTGCCAGAGACATGTAATCCCGGGCTTTACGGATAAACGCTTTTTCTGCCAGAGACCGTACTGGGCCACCTCACTGGGAACCGGTGGTCTTGGGCCCACCAGGCTCATGTCCCCGATAAAGACATTGAACAGTTGGGGAAGCTCATCAATGCTGGTCTTGCGGATAAAATGGCCCATTTTTGTTATTCTCGGGTCCGCTTTGATCTTGAAAACAGGCCCGTCCATTTCATTGAGTTGGTCCAGGGAAGCCCTCAGTCGCTCCGCATCCTGAACCATGGAACGGAACTTGAGCATCTTGAAACGACGCCCGTTTTTTCCCACCCGCTCTTGGGCAAAAAAGGATGGTCCGGGGGAATCGATCCTGATCATCGCAGGAATAATGATCCAGAAAGGAAGCAAAAAAACGATGAGAGCCGCCGACACCGCCAGATCAAAGAGGCGTTTTAGAAAGAGCTTAAAGGGGGCACGATTGACAAATTTATAGACGACCAAGGTCGTCTGACCATATTTTTCCACAAAAGGTGCGTTCGTCTTGCCTGTCACGAGGGACGAATTCATGGTAAAATCAACTCCTGCGAGGCTGCACAGCTCAGCGATCTGCCGCATGGCCGCCACTTCGCGAATGGTCTCCGAAACGAGGACGCTGTCCACAATGGTACTTGTCAGCACCTTTGGCAGGTCGTCGATGACGCCAAGCACGGGAAACCCCTCGATAGTCTTTCCCACATCTCCCGGCGCATTGCTCAAAAAACCGACGATGCTGATCGGCCATCCCTGATTAGAGGAGAAAGCCAGGGCCGTCTGAACCGCCATCCTGCCCGTACCGATAATGAGCAGATGGTTCAGCACGTCCGGTTGTCTGGAATACATTTTTAAATAAGTTGTGAAAATAAGGCGATTGCACACAAACAGAACCCAGACAACGAGAACGACCATGACGACCATGGTGAGCTTTTCCAGATTAGGGGCATTGGTGACAAAAAATGCGGACAGAAGAGCGCCGCTGATCAAAAAAAGGAGCGATGTCTCCTTTAGAATCTCCCTGAGGGTGTAAATCTTCGTCAGGCTGTAGCTGTCACTGAACTTCAGGGCGATAAGGGGAAAAAGGAGCATGGGCAAAAGAAAGTCGTGATACTGGGACCAATGAAACAGCAACACCTCCGTAAGTGACGTGGCGGGAAACCAGGTTAGAACATCCCGGCGAGCCAGGGCAACGACCCAGCCGGAGAGGGGTGAAGCGATGGCGTAAGCCAGGAAAATGGAAATATAGTCGAAGGTGAGAATGAAGTAGGAATAGTACCGATCTTCTTCTTTGATCATCTTGGCATCGCCCTTGCTCCCACGCGCCAGCGTGGGAACGATAACCGTTTGTTACAAGAGACTTTTAAAATATTCAGCATAACGGGTGGATACGGCCTCCCAGTTATACTCTTTGTTAACCCGGTCCATAGCAGCTTGACCAGCTTTCCTGACTTCATCAGCATCATTTACCAATTTGCCCAATGTTGCCGCAAGATTACCTTCTTCTTTTGTAAAAACAAACCCCTGCGGTCCAACAACATAGCGATTATAATCAACATCCATAACGAGCGGGGCCGTTCCAAATCCCATGGCCCTGAGCAGGGAAGGATTCGTTCCCCCTACTTCGTGACCGTGAAGATAGAGATAGGCGCCTTTATACAGGGCATTGAGTCTTGCCTGATCGCTGAACTGACCGGCAAAGATCACTTTCTCGTTAGCCAGGGAGCGCAGGTGGTCCATGTACTCCTCGCCATATGGCGCCCCCCCCACAATGACCAACGGCATCTCCACCTTAGCGGCGACATATTCCCTGATAATTATATCGACATTATTTTCGGGCTCTAATCTCGCCACCGCCAGGAGGTATGAACCCTGGGCAACGGCAAGTTCATTGTAGATGGTCTCATCAACTCCATAGGGGCTCGATGCGCCGTAAGCTATTTGCATGGAATCGGCATGATAGTTACGCAAATAGTAATCTGCCATCCCTTGATTATCAGTGATGATGTTCTTCACCATCCGTGCCGATACCCACTCAGTCCACCGGTAATATCGCCTGGCAAGATAGCCCCACTTTCTTCGCTTCCACCCTAAACCGTCCGTATGTATGACGACGATTTTATTAAGCAACTTAAGCATGACGGCAATCGGCGCATTTCCGGGATCTACGATGAAAATCAGGTCGTAATTCCTGCTCAAAGCATGAAGAGAACAGAGAAATGTATGGATAAGGCTCTCCAAGCCCTTTATCCTCGGTGCGGAAATATAGACACATTCTACCCCGGAGAAATACTTCGGTCTCTCAATATAGTAATCCGTCCGGCAATAGACCGTCACTTTCATCGCGTGATCGCGAACAAGTCGCACGGAAAGTTCCTCAACGAGGGTATCGAACCCCCCATATGTCGCCGGAATACCCCGCGCCCCGATTATGGCTATATCCAAATTGCCTGAAGTTATCAAGATTGCCTACTTTAAACTGGTGAAAAAATGTGGTTATTTCTATCACATTTATCATGCCCTCACAACCGTTTCTTGCTATTTTCACTTTGAATACGGGGATTACCCCTTGATTGATCGTTAAGAAAATGGTATGGAAATTGCTGAGAATGGGTCGCTTTTTTTGTAATGTTTTAATATTGTTAGACATCTTCTTCATGTTTATTGTGACCCGCATGGATTGTCAGGGGGAACATTCGGTTTCTTCGGAAAACCCGGGAAACCGCTAGCCTGCTTTGAGGTAAGACGGATCTATTGGAGGTCATGAAAATTCATTCTCCGGCGCTACTTCTTTTGCTTGTCTTTTTCCTCACTCTTATCACGCCTGGGTGTGCGCCTGTTCGCACCCATCAGCAGACGGTCGACGGCAAAAAAAGCTACATTGATCAGATCAGCGATATCGAAAAAAACAAGATCAGGGCCAGTGTCATTACCAGCCTCAATGAAGGCCTGAATAAATATCGTCTTTCTCCCGGAGATCAAATCGAGGTCATGTATCACATCTCCCTGACTCCCCAGGCCGAGGATTACTCCCTGGGCGTCAATGACGAGGTGAACGTCGAGTTTTACTACCACCCCCAGATCAACCGGACCCTGGTCATTCGGCCTGACGGCAAGATCACCCTGCCCATTAAGGGGGATTTCATGGCCGCCGGCATGAAACCGGCCGTGCTGGCAAGTGTCATTGTCAAGGCCTATTCTGACATCCTGAGCGATCCCCAGGTCACCGTCAACGTCAACAAGTTTTCATCCCATATCACGGAATTACAGAAGGCCATTACCAATTCACCGCGCGGACAGGCGCGGCTGTGTATCATTGCCCCGGACGGCAAGATCTACCCGCCGCTGTTAAAAGGCATCCAGGCGGCAGGCAGAACGGTGGACGAACTGAAAAACGATCTTGCCAGGGAATACAGGCGTGATTTCAACAATATCCAGATCTCTGTCCTCGTGGAGAGCATTGTGGGCAACAGAATCTTCGTGTTCGGCGAGGTACAACGGCCCGGCGCCATCTCCATGTCCAAACCGATGACGGTCCTTCAGGCCATCGCCTTCTCCGGAAATATCTTGCCCACAGGCACCCTGGGAAAAGTCAAGGTTCTCACGTGGAATGAAAACAACCAGGCGACGGTCCGAACAATTAATCTTGAAAATGTCCTTCTGGGAGCGAAAACGGAGGAAGATTTCATTCTTCCCAGCAATAGTGTCATTTTTGTCCCCAAAACAGCCATCGCCATAGCAGATGAGTTTGTTGACCAATATATCAGCAAGCTTCTCTTATGGCAGGGGTCGAACCTATCATTCCAGTATGAAGTCCACAAGATACCCGTGGGGGTGTCACGATACTGATGCAGCGTTTTGTATTTGCCGGGAGCCGTTGACATGGAAACCAAGAGAACCTTCTCTCTTCGCGACTTTTTCGATATCCTCTTTAAAAACAAGCGGCTGATTCTCTCCGTGTTTTTTACCTCCATGATTCTCTCCACCTGCTATTGCCTGTTCGTTTCACCCCTCTACCGGGCAGAAGCCAAGATCATCGTCAAGCTCGGCAAGGCCCAGTTCGCAGGGATGGAGCAGTACCGGCCGGAGAACTATAATGTTCTCATTCAGGAACGATCCGCCAACATCAACAACGAAATCGAAATGATCAAAGGTCAGTATCTTGCCCAGAAGGTCGCGGCCAGAATAAAGAGTCACTCCGAAGAGACAAAAAACCGTGGTTTCTTCGCCACCAAAGTTGGAGACCGACTCCTGGAATGGTTCGGTATGCACCGCAAGGCAGATGATGAAAAGGGATATGTTGAATCCCTTCTCAAAGCCCTGAAGGTAACTTACATCGAAGATACGGATATGCTCGATCTCTCCTTTCGCTGGACGAATCCGATCTTTGCCGCTTATGCAGCCAATACCTATGTCGATGAATACATCAATCAGCATACGAAGGTTCATGAATCCAAGAAGACCTATCAGTTTTATCTCGAACAGTTAGAACTTTACGACAAGTTGTTGAAACAGGCGGAAGATGAACTTCAGAACTTCCTGAACCAGACGAACATCAGCAATCTTTCCCTCCAGAAGGATTTGCTCCTGAGACGTGTTGCCGAGCTGGAAGCAGACCATGTAACCAATCGCGTCATTGTCGAGCAGGGGGTTGCAAAACTCGGCAGCGTAAAAAAAATGTCTGCCAACATCGAGGGCTGGATCGAAACACCTGAACTCGGATCTCCCAACGCCGACAAGCTGGTCTATTTAGCTGCCCTTGACCAGTCTTATTTTCGTCTCAAGGTTGAGAGAGACCGACTTTTGAAAACATACACCCACAAAGCCACGGAAGTGCAAAGCATTGACCGTCAGCTCAGCGGCCTTCGCAAACAGAAGACAGAAAGTCTCAATAACATCATCAATACGGAAGTGACCGTCGCCGAATCAAAAAAGGCCATTCTTTACAGGGAGTTGACAACACAGAAAAAGCAACTCGAAGAAATAAACGGCCTGACCATGCGGTTGCGACAGCTCGAACGACAGAAAGAGATAGTTGAGCTCAATTATCAGATATACAAGAAAAAAGCAGAAGATCTGCGCGTTTCCGACGATCTGGATACCAAGAAGATCTCCAGTGTGAAGATCGTCAGTCCGGCAATTCCGCCGATGACGCCTTTCTTCCCCAATTCCGCCCTGATTATCGGCCTTTCTTCGCTTCTTGGACTCGTTTTTGCCTTTACCCTTTCCGCAATCCGGGAATTCTTCAATCATACCTTCAAGGAGGATGTCGACGTCCAAGCATTTCTCGATGTCCCCCTGCTCATGACCATCCCCCTTCGCCAGGTGCAGGATATCACTCCGGCCAGGAAACCAACTGACAGCATTGACACAACGCCTGCGGAAAAAAGGGATTCCCTGGTAACAAAGGGAAAGATGCCGAAATCAAAGATTTAAGAAGGATGTTCACCGTGTTCAGAGAAAAAAACGTCCCGAGAGCCGCTGCCAGACTCCCCCTGATGTGGCATCTTTTTGATCAATTCTACCGGGCTATCCTCAATCTCCCCTCCTTTCAGGAAAAAGATTCCTACAGCGTCGTCATCGCTTCTGCGAACAGCGGCGAAGGGGCCTCAACCATTGCCACGAATCTGGCTTATGCTTATGCCTACGACTCTACAAAAAACGCCCTCCTGATCGACGGAAACCTGCGGACCCCTTCTCTTCATAATTATTTCGGGGTCTCCAGAGAAAAGGGACTGACAGACCTGATAGACGGGACAGCGGGACTGGACGAGGCGCTGGTACATGTGCAATTGGACGAAACAAAGAGATACCAGCGTGAACAGGCAACAGACGCCGGCCCCTGTTTTCATTTTATCCCCGCCGGCCACTCCGTACCGAATCCGATTCTTGATTATCAGTCGACGGGCTTCCTGAACCTTATGGAACAGTTGCGGAGCATGTTTTCTTTCATCATCTTCGATGCCTCACCTCTGGTTCGCTATCCAGAGACCTCGGTTCTCGCCAGTAAAACCGATGGTCTCATCATGATCCTTGAGCATGATAAAACGAGCAGGGAGGTGGCGCAGGTCGCAAAAAAATACCTGGAAATGACCAACGCCAAAATTATTGGCGCAATTTTAAACAGTAAGCAGTTCTACATTCCGGCGCAGATTTACAAATACCTCTAAGCGATTCCATGAAAATCCTCTCTTCCGAGTGGGCCACAGCAATGAAATCCGCAGAAAACACATTGCTGCTGGTTATCTGCCTCACGTTAGGTCTGCTGTCCACCTTTCTGGCCGCAATGATCAGTGATCTGGAATTCAAGTATCTCTTTGGCATTTTCGGGACAATACTTGTTTTCTTTGCCATGGTGACAATCCGCTCCAACGAGAAGCTAATTGTCGGTTTTCTCATCCTCTTTGCCATGAGCATCCCCCTGCGGATCAACCTCGGTTTTTTCTACCGAAAAGAACACGTGGGCGGCGCCCAGGGTATAGATATTTCCGCCATTCACGTGACTGTTCTCGTCCTGTTTCTCCTCTTGCTCTACAAATACTGGTCAACACGGCAGCAGCCCCTGTTGGAATACAATGGTCTCCTTTGGGGATCACACGTATTATTTTTTCTCACCGTAATCCTCAGTCTATGGAACGCCGCCGACCGAATGCTCAGTTTTTATGAGATCATCCGCATCATGGTTCTGATTGCCGTCTTCTTTGTGATCATGAATCTTCGGGAGGAAAAGTATCTTCGCATTCTGCTGTTTTTTTTCACCGTTGGTGTATTTTCCCAAGCCGTCCTGGCCATTATCCAGTATAAAACGGGTCTTGCCCTCGGCCTGAAATTCCTGGGAGAGCAGACCATTGTGGGACAGAGGCTGGGAGGGATGCTCAGCAGGGCCACCGGTACGATCGGTCATCCCAACAACCTGGCCTATTATTTCGAAATGCTGCTTCCCCTGAATTTGGCCCTCCTCATGGTCGAAAAGAAAAAATCCTTGAAGGTTTGGTATTTTATCACCTTCACCCTTGGCCTGTTGGGGATACTGACCACCCTTTCCAGAGCTGCATGGATAACCCTGCCCATTTCACTGCCCCTTGTTTTCCTTTTTCTCGTCAGGAAAAAACTTTTCCAGGCGCAAACGGTCATCATCATCAGCGCTGCCCTGGCCTTTTCAATCTTTTTCATCTATCCTAATTATTCAATGATTGAGAAGCGATTTTTCTACAGCGATGAAGGTTCCGCCCGGTCCAGGATACCGATGAATAAAGCGGCCATCTCCATCATTGAACAGTTTCCGGTAACAGGTGTCGGCATCAACAATTTCCAAAAGGCCTTCAGCGAATATGATCTTACCGGTGGTTCCCGGATTCAAAGATCAGACCGTCATGTTGTGCACAATCTGTACCTCCTGGTTGCGGGTGAATTGGGAATACCGGGGCTTTTGGCCTTTCTGTGGATATTTGTCGCTGTTTTTATGGTCGCCCTGCATTGGGCCACCCGGGTCAATACCTGGCAATCCGGCGTCCTCATCGGCATTACCGCCGGATTGATTGCCCAGATGATCCATGGTCTGTTCGATCCCGGCTTCAAGATTCTCATGAATCTTTCCACCCTTGTCTATGCGATGTTCGGGATTGTCGGCGCCATCAGTCTCATGGGCAGAAAAGGGGAAGCTGTCTCAGCACCCAGTACACACATAACATGATAAAGAACGCGAGGTCGGCAGTATGAACATGCCGAGACTGACCATTATCGTTGTCAACTGGAATACCGTTTCCCTGCTGAGAGACTGCCTTGACTCCCTGCTACGGAAAGAAATGGGGATAGCCCACGAGATCATCGTCGTGGACAACGCCTCGGCGGACGGATCTCCGCAAATGGTCGCAGCAACATTTCCCACCGTCCGGCTGATCTGCAATAATGAAAATCTCGGTTTCGCCAAGGCCAACAATCAGGCCATGAAAGAAGCTGAAGGGGATTACATCCTCCTCCTCAATTCGGACACCGTGGTTCCCGATAATCAGATCTTTACGGAATGGTTGTCTTTCATGGATATCCATCGGGAGTCAGGGGCAAGCGGTTGCAGGCTTGTCAAGGCCGACGGCGCCCACTGGGTCGGTGATGCGGGCTTCAAGCCGTCTCTGGGAACCATCTTCGGTTACTCATTTTTTCTATCAAAGCTTTTCCCGGGTAGGTTCAAGGGTCTTTTCCTGAATTACCATGTTGAAGCTGCCGCCGCAGAGGTCGACTGGGTTAGCGGCGCCGCTTTATTAGTCCGGAGGACGATACTTCCCGAAGTGGGGATCCTCGATGAAAATATTTTCATGTACGCGGAGGATGTAGAGTGGGGTTGCAGAATCAGGTCCAGGGGTTACAAAATCTTCTATCTTCCGGAACTGGTCATCATCCATCTGGTGGGGGCAAGTACGAAGAAGCATGAAGAGGGCGTCTTTTCTTATTTGTGGATTGAGAATCTCCGTCGTCTATACCAGCGATTTAATCCAAAACAGCCGCTTTTCCTTTTTGATCTCATCTTTGCCACCGGTTTCTTGTTGAGGTCCTTTCTTTATCTGCTTGTTTATATGGCTTCCGGGAAAGACAAGTGGCGATATAAATTCAAGGAAATGTTCAGTTATTTATCGTTTTTGGCGTTGGAAAAAAGAGATTAAACGTGATAGTTAAAGAAAAATGATGTTGAACCCGCAAGAAGTATAGAACTTGGCCATAATGGACGGCTTCGTAAAAAGATCCGCAGGCAAGGCGCGCAAAGTGCTTGCCTGATGGTGCACACCGGCAAGGACTCATTTTTTTCTGAAAAGCGCCCTGTCGCCCTGCTTAGGCAGGCCTCCGGGATGCGCTCCCGGAACCTGAGGACTGCGGCGTACTTGGCGTACGCCGCAGTGACGAAGGATGCCGTGCAACGCAGCATCCGGATCTTTTTACGAAGCCGTCAAGGGTGACTCATATGCGTGTATGCATTGTCTCCACGATTTTCAAAAAAACACCGCCCGATGGTTACGGCGGGATTGAAAGGGTTGTTCACATCCTGGTGGAGGCGCTGGTCCGGGCCGGACACGAGGTTACCCTCTTTGCCACCCCGGGGAGCCACTGTTCGGGGACAACCGTCGAGGTGGCGGGCTATGATCCGGCCACGGCGCCCAGCGGAATTACCAGCAAGGCCGATATCCTCTCCGAGGAACTACTCTATGAGGCCATGTCCGCCCATCTGAAAGCGCATCCTGCTGATATAATTCACGACTGGTCCTTCCAGAATCTATATGTCCTTCGCCATCCGGAAAAATTTCCCTATATAATTTCCACCTGCATCCCTCCGGCCCCCGATTTCATAAGACAAAATCTCGTGGCATGCAGCCGTGCCCATGCCCGGCTTTGCGGCAGCACCACGAAACATGTCTATTACGGCCTGGACCTGGATAGTTTTCAATACAGTTTCCGGAAGGAGCCCCATTTCATCCACATCTCCAAGATCGCCCGCTACAAGGGACAACATCTGGCCATCCTGGCAGCCCTGAGGACGGGAAGCAGACTGTCCATCGCCGGGAACATTGAAGAATCCTTGTATTTCTACACCATGATCAAGCCCTTCGTCGCCCTGTTTCCAAAGATATCCTACATTGGAGAAATTCACGGCACCAACCAGCACCTCCTCAAGGCTACGGCCCTGGTCCAGACCCCCCGCTGGTTCGATGCCTTTCCTCTGGTGATCCTCGAGGCCTTCGCCTCGGGAACCCCGGTCATCGGCCTTGCCGAAGGGGGGATTCCGGAACAAATCGTCAACGGCGTCAATGGTTTTCTATGTCACAACACCGGGGATATCGCCGCCGCGATGGACAACATCTCCCAAGTAAAGCCCGAAACATGCCGGCAATACGCGGAAGAGCACTTTACGGCGGCGCGGATGGCCCGGGACTATGTCGAACTCTATCAACAGGTCAGAGACGGTGAGACATGGTAAGGGAAAGGCAATCAACATGAAAATTGGCATTGATTTTCATCTGGCCGAGCGGGAAGGTACGGGAAACTGCACCTACATGAGAAACCTCGTGGAATCCCTCCTGGCCATAGATGCTCGAAATGAATACATTTTATACATCACCAGGGAAAATTATCCCTATCATGAGCGCTTCCGGGCCCACAAGAATGCCTCCCTGTCTTATCTCGGCAGCGGCTCTCCCTTGGAGCGGATGTTTCGTCTGGCCAGGCAGACCTTCCGGGACGGCATCGATATCCTCCACGTCAACTACTACGGCCCTCCCTTTTACCGGGGAAAGCTGATCATGACCGTTCACGACCTGTCCTTCGAGCACCTGCCCGATTGCTTTACCACCTTTGAACGGGTGAAAGACCGGCTCCTCATCCCCTTCTACATCAGAAGGGCGGACCGGATACTGACTGTCTCGGAGTTTTCCAAGCAGGATATGGTGGCATTATACGGGGCGGTACCGGAAAAGATCGTCGTCGGTTATAACGGCGTCAATCCCGCCTTCAAACCCCTGTCGGACGGGGGAGAACAGGAAGAGGCGGCAAAGATTCTAGGCAGTTACGGAATCAACAAGACTTTTATTCTTTATATCGGGCGGCTGAACAGAAGAAAAAATCTCCATATCCTCATCGACGCCTTCAACAGGATTAAAAAAGACGGAAAGTTTGAACATCAACTGGTCATCGTCGGGCGCCGCGACTACCTGCCCGCCTCGGATATGGAGATGATCAATTCGTCGCCCTTTTATCAAGATATCGTTTTTACTGGCTATCTACCTGACCAGCACCTGCCCCTCGCCTATGGCCGGGCGGATGTATTTGTCTATCCTTCCCTTTTTGAGGGTTTCGGCCTGCCCTGCCTGGAGGCGATGGCCTGCGGCTGCCCGGTGGTGACGTCAAATACAACGTCATTACCGGAGGTTGTCGGCGATACGGGGATACTTATCGATCCCCTAAACCCCGGGGAGATCGCCGCCGCCATCACTACGGTCCTCACCGATCCCGGACGAAGATCGGCAATGGCAAGGATGGGCCTGGAACGGGCGAAGCTCTTTACCTGGAAGCATACGGCAGAAAAAATGCGCGAAATAATTGACGATCTCGCAAGGTAAGACATGGATACCTCCAAACTTGACATCTCTGTAATCATCCCCAGCTACAACCGGTGCGCCATCCTGGAGCGGTGCCTCGCCGCCCTGATCACCCAGACCATGCCTGCCGAGACCTATGAGATTGTTGTCTGCGACGACGGCTCCGCTGATCAGACCCGGGCCATAACCGAATCCTTTGCAGCCAAAGCAGCCTGCTCCATCGTGTACATTTTTCAGCCCAATGCGGGGGCCAACGCGGCCAGAAACAGAGGCATCACCTCGGCAAAGGGGAGGCTGCTCCTGATCATCAACGACGACACCATTGCCATCCCCGACCTGCTCCGCCAGCATAAACTATCTAACGACCAGTATCCCGAGGAGAGTATCGCCATTCTCGGCAGGATGACCATCTCACCGGAGGTGCCGCCGTCCTTTTTTGCCGCCTTGCACCTTGACGCCGACTATGAACAGTGGCAAGGGAAAAAGGAACTCGACTGGCGGGCCTTCTATACCTGCAACGTGTCCGTTAAACGCTCTTTCTTATTGAAATACGGCCTCTTTGAAGAAGGCATCCGGTATCATGAGGATCTGGAACTCTCGGAGCGATTGTCCCACCACGGGCTGAAAATCATCTATAACTCCGCGGCCCTCGGTTATCATTATCACCACCTCGAAGAGGCGGAATATCTCAATGCCGCCAAAAAGGACGGGAAGGCCCTGGCCCGCTGGTACCTGAAATTTCCCCACCTGGAAAAAGTACTCGTCCCCTTTGGCTTTCATCTGACCAGCGACCCCATAAAGCGTGCCTATTATATCCTGGGGGACCTGTTGATCAATCGTTACACCCGCCCGATGCTCCTGAAGCTGGCGCGTTGGTCCATTAATAAAAACGGTGATTTAGCCAAATTTATCTACTGGAAGCTCTACGCTTCCTTCCGAAGGGAGGCCATCAATGAAGAACTTAAAGCTGCGTCGTCAAGGTAAGGGGAAAACCCGACTCGCCCTGGAAGGGGGAAGCCCGGTTCGTCCTAAAGAGGAATTTCTCGTCTTCGGGGCCCCCCAGATTTGCGAAGAAGAGATCACCGAGGTTGTCCAGTGCCTGCGGAGTGGCTGGATCGGGACGGGACCCCGGGCCCATCAGTTTGAAAACGATTTTGCCGCTTACAAAGGCAAACGTCACGCCATGGCCGTTCATTCCTGTACGGCGGCGCTGCACCTCTCCATGCTCGCAACCGGGGTCAGGTCGGGAGATGAGGTCATCACTACGCCCATGACCTTCTGCGCCACCGTCAATTCCATCATCCACTGCGGAGCCACCCCGGTCTTGGTGGACTGCGACCGGGAGACGATGAACATCTCCCCCGCCCAGATTGAAGAAAAGATAACCGCCAAAACCAAGGCCATTCTTGTTGTCCACTTTGCCGGCCGCAGTTGCGACATGGACCCGATCCTCGACCTTGCCAGAAGCTATGACCTGATGGTCATCGAGGATTGCGCCCACGCCATCGAAACCCAGTACAAGGGCAGGAAGGCGGGAACGGACGGCGACATGGGCTGTTTCAGCTTTTATATCACCAAGAACATGACCACGGGGGAAGGCGGCATGGTCATCACGGACGACGACCGGACGGCCAACCGCATCAAGATGCTGGCCCTCCACGGTATGAACAAGGACGCCTGGAAGCGGTTTTCCGACGCCGGCTACCGTCACTATGAGGTTGCCTTCGCCGGTTTTAAATACAATATGATGGACCTGCAAGCCTCCCTGGGGCTTCACCAGCTCCGGCGGGTGGAGGAGAACTGGCTCCGGCGGGCGGAAATATGGAAACGCTACAACGAGAGCTTCGCCCATCTGCCCTGCATCCTTCCCGCCGCGCCGGAACCGGATACGCGACACGCTTATCATCTATACACCCCCCTGATCGATATCGACCACATAGGCAAATCGCGGGACTGGGTGCTCGACGCCCTGACGGCGGAAGGCATCGGCGTGGGCGTCCATTACATCCCCGTCCATCTCCATCCCTTCTACCGCAAGACGTTCAGATGGCATAAGGGCGACTTTCCCAACTCCGAGTGGATCGGGGCGCGAACCATCTCCCTGCCTATATCCCCCGCCCTTTCGGAAAAGGATGTGCAGGATGTCATCACCGCCTTTGACAAGGTGCTAAGAGCTGCCTCCGGCTGATGCTGAAGAGCTATCTGATTAACGTCGTCGCCCAGGGGATCGGGAAAGTCGTCAGTTTCGGCGCCAATTTCTTCGTCTTCATTTTTATCGCCCGCTTGGGGGGAACAGAGCTCTTCGGACAATATTCCTTCGTCTTGGCCTTTCTCGCCGTTGCCGTCGCCGTCGCCGATTTCGGCATGTCCCAGGTCCTGGGAAAGGACATCGCTCAGCTCCAGGAAGCGGCCCCCGTTTACTGGGGAAACTATCTGTTCCTCCGCCTGGTGATCAGCCTGGTAGTCGCCGCCGTGGCGATTATCGTGGCCTACCAGATGAGAAACGATTTTCTTTTCTCCCTTGTGATCGGCGCCTTCGCCCTGCCATTTTTAGCCTCCCGGTTTTTTGAACCGGTGTATCAGGTTTATGACCACCCCTGGTTTTCGACCTATCCCTCCTTCGCCTACGGCGTCGCTTACATCGTCCTATCCCTGGCGGTTTTTTTATTAAAAGGCTCATTATTCTGGCTGATTGTGTCATACTGCACAGCCAACATCATCTATTTCGCCGTCGCCTTCACGGCCTCCTGCAAGTTGTTGAAGCCCGTCTTTTCCATAAACCGGGAAATGCTCCTGAAGATCATCAAAATCGCCGCCCCCCTGGGTGTTTCCTCTTTTTTTGCCATCGTCGGCGGCCGCGCCGCCATCTTTATGCTCCAAAGCATGAAATCGGACCACGACGTGGCCATTTTCAATGCCGCTTACAAGTTTATCGAATTGGCGGCCATGGCCGCGTCGATGATTGTAGGCCCCCTGATCCCCATTTATTCCGCCAAGATTATTGCGGAGAAAGAAAATCTGCGGGCGGAATTTTCCTCTACTATCGAGATACTAGCCATAATGCTCATCCCCTGCGCCCTGATCTGTCCCTTTATTTCCCATGACCTGATCACTCTCCTCTATGGACAGAACTTTACCGCCTCGGCCCCCGTGCTCAATGTTCTTGCCTGGGTGGGGGTGCTGATCTTCTATTCCCTCTTCTTCACATCCCTGGCCGTCTCCACCGGCTTCGTCCATTTTGCCTACTGGGACACCGCCGCCGGCGCAATCATCAGTATCGCGTTGAATTATTTACTGATCCCCCACTACTCGGCCTTCGGGTCCGCCGTGACAGCCCTCGTTTGTGAAATCTTTCTTCTATCCGTGACTGGTTATTTCGTGATCAAGTACTTCGGAAACGTCATCAGGTGGAACCGGTGGGCAAAAGTCGCCCTGGCGAACGCCGTTTTGGGGGTTCTTCTCTACTCTTTGACGGGATACTTCCCCCTGTTCCTTAATATTTTGGCGTGCCTGTGCCTTTACGGAGCCTGCGTTTACATCCTCAAGGCCATTCCAAAAGAGGAAATAACTGCCTTTCTAATAAACATGAAGACGGCGGAAAGATTCAAAAGCAATTTGTAGGGCTTGTAAATTAAAGCGGTTGTTTCAGGCATTTTGAAACGCTATTGAAAAGGGTATGATACAGGCTCACAGACAATAAAACCGGTTTATCAAGTTGTTATGTGTAATTGGAGATATGACATGTCAAGCGCAACGATAAAGATTTTTCTGGTACATGGCGATCCGAAACGGCTGAGAACTGCCGAAATTTCAAACTGGACTGGCAAAGCCATCGCAGGACCACGTAGTGAATTTGAAGGCGTGATCGGACGTGAAGAATCCGGAAGTTCAGGTGTGTACTTCCTAACGGGCAATGATCCAGAATCAGGCAAGCCTGCTCTATATGTTGGTGAAGCTGAAAACATCAAAGATCGCATTAAGGCACATCTGGCAAAGGACTTCTGGAATCAGATCGTCTATTTCGTAAGCAAGGACGAAAACCTTACGAAAGCCCACATCCGCTATCTGGAAGGAAAACTTATAGAACAAGTCCGAAAGGTCAATCGAGCTCTTGTCATGAACGGCCAGAGCAGTGGAGCAAAACTTCCTGAGTCAGATCGTGAAGATATGGAAGTTTTTTTGGAAAAGATATATCAGCTTCTGCCAGTACTTGGTGTTGAACTATTAGTAACCGCTGCCAGTAAAGCTACGACTGACGCAGAGAAGGAAATGCTATACTGTGAAATAAAAGGGCTGAAAGCAAGAGGCCGTCTCACACCGAATGGATTCCTTGTCCTGAAGGGATCTCAAGTCGTACTGCAAGATCGTGCATCGTCGAAAAAATACCCATGGCCCCTTAACATGCGGCAAAGGCTCAAAGATGAAGGTGTTCTTTTTGTCTCTGAAGACCATCTTGTATTCACTCATGACGAGGAATTTTCCAGCCCCAGCGCGGCGGCAGCTGTAGTACACGGTGGTCATGCCAACGGTCTTACTGCATGGAAAAACAAAGAAGGGAAAGCCTTAAAGGAGATTGAATCAACATAACCAAAGAATCCACCGGTCGGCTTCCAGCCGCCGGTGATCAGGCCGTTATGCAGGAGGAAAAATGAATGCGTACCTCTATACATGGAATCCTAGTCTTTGGCATTGGAGCGATCAACAAGATGCTATTTATCGCGTCAATAACGGCGAACAATACGATATGTATTGGAGCTGTGGCAACACCAGGAAGATAGAGATCGGTGACGTTTTTTTTCTAATAAGGCTCGGTCTTGAACCCAAAGGCATCATTGGCTGTGGTTATGTCACATCCGATCCATACCCTCTACCACATTGGGATGAAGAAAAGGCAAAAACAGGTAAAGAGGCTCTAAGAACTGACCTCCTGTTTAAGGCGTTATCTGAGGAGCCAATAGTTTCATTGGAATTTCTTCAACAAAGATATCAGGAATACAAATGGACACCTCAAGCTGGCGGAATATCACTTCCACAGAACATTGCAGAAGAATTATTTTCATTAATCCAAGGGAATGAAAAGGTTTCTTTTCCCCCTGTGAGCAAACATGACATCGATGTCTATGTAGAAGGTAAATCAAAAGTTATCACGTACAAAACCTATGACAGAAGTCCTGCCGCAAGGCAAGCCTGCATCGAGCACTATGGGTATAACTGCTCTGTTTGCGGCTTCAGCTTTGAAGACGCATACGGAGCCATTGGCTCAAAATATATAGAGGTGCATCACTTGCGTCAGATTGCAGATTCCGGTAAGGAACACATTGTTAACCCAATTCAAGATTTGAGGCCTGTCTGCGCAAATTGCCATTGCATGCTTCATAAAACTAGACCCCCTCTTTCCATAGAGGAGCTGCGCATAACAAGCCGCTAAAGCCGATCGTGGCACTCAAAGCGTCACGGGGCATCTGTTTCGAGGATGTAGTTTTCTATATTGAAAGGGGTGAAATATTAGACGATTATCTACATCCTGACCAGCAGGCGTACCCCGGACAACGAATTATGGTCATAAGTCTTGCCAATTACGCCTATCTTGTACCTTATGTTGAGAATGAAGAAGAGTTATTTCTGAAGACCATTATTCCAAGCAGGAAGGCAACACAAAGATATCTTGGAGAAAAATATGAAGACTAAGTTAACGAAAGAAGAAAAGGAAATACTCGATAGCTTCGAGAAAGATGAATGGATACCCGTTAAAAATCTTGCAGAAAGAAAGAGTTGATTGCGTACGCCCGCAATACCCTGCGAAAAGACAAGAGACTGAACATACGGATTTCTGAAAGAGATCTCCTTGAGCTTCAAAAAAAAGCGGTTAGCGAAGGTCTACCCTATCAGACTTATGTATCAAGCATCATCCATAAATTCATCAATGGGTCGCTGGTCGAAGCGAGAAAATAAAACGGCCAACCAGGCAATCCAGCCGATCGCAGGGCACGCCCGGCTCCGGCTGATTTTTTCGTTACAGAGAGTGACTTGACATATATGCATAAATGATACATACTCAGGCATCCTAATTGCGTGAGGTGAAAACATGAGAACAACTTTGAATATCGAAGATAGCCTGATCGACAAAGCATCCAAACTGACGGGGATTAAGGAAAAAACTGCCCTCGTTAAACTCGGTTTGGAGGCGCTCATTGCCAGAGAAAGTGGTAAGAGGCTTGCAATGCTCGGTGGGACTCAAAAGCAGTTGGAATCGATACCAAGAAGAAAAGGGGCATTATAAGCAGTGGTTCTTGTGGATACATCAGTATGGGTTTCACATTTGCGGGATGGAAATGCTGAGTTGGCAAACCTGCTCAATGATGGGAGGGTGCTATGTCACCCATTGATTCTAGGCGAACTTGCCTGCGGGAATCTTAAGGATAGAGCAGTCATCCTTTCGTTTTTGCAATTGCTGCCAATGAGCATCGAAGCTGAACATGAAGAAGTAATGTTATTTATAGAGAATAACCGCTTAATGGGAAAAGGGATGGGCTATGTGGATGTCCATCTTATTACATCCGCTGTATTAACCGGGGTACCTGTCTGGACACTGGATAAAAAACTGGTGCAGGCTGCGGCTGGTCTGCATATAACTTATAAAAATTGACAACAAATCGCCGCATGCGATTGGCGTGCACGCACACCTCCCCGTGAGCTTTCGTTAGGCTTTGGGGGTGAAAACAGAGATGAAAAAATTATCAATTGTAGCCGATCACGATTTGACCGACCGGGGTAATAGGTAACAAAAATATTCTAGGGATATGGGTACTATTTGTGTAATTCATAGGCACAGGAGGTGTCTATGGGTTGGAAACGGCAGAGGGACCAATGGCTGAGAAAATACTCGGGATCGTCGGGAGCTACCGAAAAAACGGGATCATTGACTGCTTGGTGACAGAAACACTGTCGAGCGCAGAGGCCGCCAACTTGCCACAGGACCATGATAGTGATTTCCAATCAAAGCGTCAATCGGACGGCTACGCCGCCGGTGATGCCTGCCGTTCAGTGGCGATTACGCGCTCGCCGTTATGCTTTAGGTTTCTTCAGGCAACACTGATGGGAGAATCGTATGAAGATGAAGTCGTTGAGCCTGCTTTTGATTGCTATCGGTCTTGTCGGCTGTGCCTCAAACCAAGCAGCGCATACCGGCACACAGGGCGCACGCACAGAGAGTTGTAAGGCAACTACCGAAGCGGAAATCGCGTCGCTGTTCGATCGCTGGAATCAGGCGCTGCAGACAGGTGACCCGCATAAGGTGGTCGCCAACTATGCGGAACGTTCAATCCTCTTGCCAACGGTTTCAAACAAACCACGTCTCACACCAGCCGAAAAAGAGGATTACTTCCACCACTTCCTGGAGAACCGCCCCTCCGGCAAGATTGACTTGAGAACCATTGAGATTGGTTGCAACACTGCGTTTGATGCAGGTCTTTACACCTTCACGTTTGCCAAGACAGGGGCAGTGGTCAGCGGGCGTTACACCTACACCTACCGCTGGAACGGTTCAGAGTGGTTAATTACAAGCCACCACTCTTCCGCTATGCCAGAGAAGAAATAGTAAAGAGATTTAATCCATCGTTCCGGCGGACTGCCGACAGCATCTGCTGATCTCTGACGTTATGCTTGAAATAGAGGAGGTCGGGTTACAGAAACGAAAGTCACTACCCTGAATGGAGCAAACAGAATATGTCCAATACATTGAAGCAGTACGAAAAGTTTATGATTCAGGCACTCATGGTAATGATGGCACAAACATTCTCCAAGCTATCTCTAAATGATGAAAAGTCTTAAACATATTCTGCTTTTTTTGATCGCTACTTTTTTTGTCTGCCTTATTACCGGGGCAGCCGGTGCCGGTCAGTGTTATATCGGCAAAGAAACCTTTGGGGTCAGCCAACCCTACTTTAAGGAAAGGGTCTGTCAGTACTTTTTCCATGAAATCAGGACGTACTCGGTTCCCCCCCGAGAGTCGGAATACGCCCAGACCCTCCCGGACATCGAACTCCACTCCGATCCTCTCCATATTGCCTTTGTAAAAATGCTTCAGGACAAGAAGATGGTCTCCATGAAAAAGGGGACCCCCGTCTTTTCCTGCCAATTTGACCTGGAAACGCTGAAGAACGACCCTCAGCAGGCCGCGCTGCAGGGCATGGACCTCCCCGAGTATAACTGCCAGGGCACCCTTTTCAGGTTTGTCCCGATCAGACCGGTCAATTTCAGTGTCTGCTACTGGGTCGCTATTGACGATGTCGTCTGCCCGGGGACAGAAGATTTCCCCCTTTTTGCCGGCAGCGATGTGCATGAAGAGCCGGATTCGCCGGCTATTGCGGGAAAGGTTGAAGAATGAGGGGATACCGAAAATATTGGTGGATGGCGGGTTTTTTCATCTTGGTTGTTTTTTCCCAACTCGCCTGCACGTCGAAGCCGACCGTCGAGGCCCCTAAGCCGGCAAGCATCTTCACCTCCCAAATCCAACCCGTGATGCCTGACTTCCTTGGGATAGTCATTACGACCGGGAATGTAGAATATGGTTCCCTCCAACCCTATCGGACGGAAAAAGACGACAAATTCCTGACGAATGACCCGGATAACACCTGGCTGGTCCGTAATGGCCAGGTCAAAGGCGCTATTTTGGGGACAAAAGAGGCCTACCTGATGAGCTTCGATCAATTATCCGGGGAGAATTTGAATCTTACCCAGGCCGATGATCGCACCCAATACCTGATTTCCTCACCCGATGATCCCGATTACGGGCAACCCCTGGAACCGGTTGCCGTGTTTCGGAAGACCAGGCCGACGGATCTGCTACGGACAAGCTTGGAACCTATGACCGCCCCGCTGGAGCATACCCTGTACCTGAAACTTCCCCGCCCCCTCAAGATGGGCCATCAATATATCCTAACCTTCAAAAGCAAGCAGCTTCCCGGTATTGCCTTCCGCTACGATCCCCGGTCGATGAGGAGCGATGCCGTCCATATGAGCCATGTCGGTTTCCGCCCCGACGACCCGGTCAAGGTTGCCTTTCTCTCCCTCTGGGCGGGCAGCGGCGGGCCCATTGATTTCCGGGAGGGAACCCCCTTTTATGTCCTCGATCAGGCGTCGGGGGCAGAGGTGTTCCGGGGAACAGTGAAACTTGCCAAGGCCGCCAAAGACAAAGATGAGGATGCCTATTATAAAAATTACAGCGGCGTCAACGTTTACTGGATGGATTTCAGCAATGTAAAGCAAGAAGGGTTATACCGGATCTACGTGGAAGGCACGGGCTGCTCATATCCTTTTGAAATCAGGAAGGGCGTCTGGGAAAAAGCCTTCTCCATCTCCGCCCGGGGCCTATACCATCAGCGCAGCGGCATTGCCCTGGGACCGCCCTATACGGATTTTCGAAGACCCCGCAATTTCCATCCCGATGACGGCGTCAAGGTTTATGCCTCCCGAACCACCCTCATGGAGACACCCAACGGCTTCTTAGAGGGAGAAGACAACTTTTCGAAGCTCGTCGCCGGAAAAACCTCGGAGGTGGTTCCGCAATCATGGGGAGGATATTGCGACGCCGGGGACTGGGACCGGCGAATCCAGCATCTGGAAGCGACAAGGCGACTTCTTGACCTTGCCGAAACCTTTCCCGATTATTTCTCCCGGGTGAATCTCAACATTCCGGAATCCCGGGATGCCATTCCCGATATTGTCAACGAGGCCCTCTGGGGAATTGATTTTTTCCGCCGTCTTCAAACAGCGGACGGCGGCGTCCGGGGAGGGATAGAATCATCAGGCCATCCGAGCTTCGGCGAAACAAGCTGGGGGACATCGCAGTCCGTCATGGCCTATGCCCCGGATTTGTGGTCCACGTATCTGTATGCAGGTGCGGCAGCCCGGGTCGCCCGCTGGTTCCGGAAGGGGGACCCGACAAAGGCGCAGGAATATGAAAAAAGCGCCCTCTCAGCTATGGAATGGGCGGAAAAAGATCTCAAGAGCGGCAACAGGAGGGTTCACCCGCATCAGGTCCATGATGCCCGGAATCTGGCGGCGGCGGAGTTATTCGGTCTGACCGGTGAAGGCAAATGGCATGATATTTTCCTCACAACAACAGTCTTCAGGAAAGGCAATGAACCTGTTTATCGTCATGAAAAGCACGATCAGGGGGAGGCGGCGTGGGTTTACTGCCGCATAAAGAATCCGAAGGCGGATAAACAACTCCAGCAGAGATGCCGGGAGTCTATCATCCAGGCGGCGTCACAGCGCATCACCGCCCAGGGAAAAACAGGATTCAAATGGTCGAAAGACCCCTGGCGACCCGCCCGGGCCGGGGCGTTCACCACTCCCGACGCCCTGTATCTGATTCAGGCCCATATTCTGACGGGGAAGGAAAGTTTTCTGAAGGCAATCCTCCTGGCTGCCCAGACAGGAGCTGGGGCCAACCCCCTGAATATCTGCTATACGACCGGTGTCGGGCATAAAAGCCCCCGCCACGCCCTCCACGTCGATTCCCGCTTCACCGGACAGCCTCCTCCGCCTGGTCTGACCGTACTCGGCCCCGTGGACGTGGAATGGTCCAAGGCCGATGCTCCGGATCATCAAGTGGCAGGCAATTTCTGCTATCCCGCCGTGAAAACCTGGCCGATCATGGAAAGCTACTGGGATGTTTTCTGGTATCCCCTCATGTCTGAATTCACCGTTCATCAGACCATCGTCCCCAACGCATTCGTGTGGGGATACTTGGCGGCAAGGGGCTATCATTAAGAGAGAATATTGACCCTGTTTCACATTGACACACAAGGGCCACACCGGTATATACCACCATAAAATAAAGCGATTCTTGACAGTTTCGCAAAAAGTCTCCACCGCCGTCACCCCGACGAAAGTCGGGGTCTAGAAAATCCTGAAAATACTGGATTCCGGATCAAGTCCGGAATGACGAAAGTCAGTATTTAAGATTTTCGTCATTCTTAGCTAAGAAAGAAGCTTATGCTCAAGGACAAGAAAATCATCGTTGTCATGCCGGCCTACAATGCCGCCAAAACCATCGTCAAGACTTATGAAGAGGTCATGGAGCAGGGCATTGTGGACATGGTTATCCTGGTGGACGACGCCAGCCGGGATGAGACAGTTGCGGTCGCAGCCCGCCTTCCCGCAGCCAAGGTTCATGTCCATGAAAAGAACCGCGGTTATGGGGCAAACCAGAAAACCTGTTACCGCCTGGCCCTTGAAGAAGGAGCCGACTTCATCATCATGGTCCACCCCGATTACCAGTACACGCCCAAGCTGATTCCAGCCATGGCCTCGATGATCGGAAACGGCCTCTACCACTGCGTACTGGGATCGCGGATTTTGGGCGGTTATGCCCTGAAAGGCGGGATGCCGCCCTGGAAATATGTCGCCAACCGCTTCCTCACCCTGATGGAAAACATCCTGATCGGAGCGAAACTATCGGAATATCATACGGGTTACCGGGCTTTCTCCCGGACATTACTGGAAAAAATTCCCCTCCATGTTAATTCCGACGATTTCGTGTTTGACAATCAGATGCTGGCGCAGATTGTCTGGCTCGACTATACCATCGCCGAGGTCAGTTGCCCGACCAAGTATTTTGAAGAAGCCTCTTCCATCAATTTCCGGCGCAGCATGGAATACGGATTCGGATGTCTTTTCACGGCCTTGACGTTCCGGCTGTCGAAAATGAACCTCTTAACTTCCCGGCTTTTTCCGCCCATAAAATAAGGCCATTCTTCTCATTCCATTTCTAAATCAAAGATGAAATCAAGGCGGCAAGGCAGAGGCGACGCAGGTGTATTTTTCATACGTCGAGGAACCGATGACGAAGCCAACGAAGACAGCGCTTTGATTTTGAAACAGAATTACTTCTTTTTCGGCGGCTGCTTGGCTATAATCTTGTCCTTGATCTTGTCATATCCCTGATCGGTCATAATCTTCTTCGATTTCAACTGATCCTTTTTTGCGTAGGGGCGGTTCTTGATGATCTGCTGCGCCGTCACCTCGCCGACACCGGTCAGGGTCATGAGCTGTTCCTTCGTCGCCGTGTTAAGATCAATAGGTTCCGCCGCTTTTTCCGCCTTCTTTTCTACTTTCTTGTCCGGAGCCGGGGCGGGTTTGGTTGTCGCCTTCGGATCCGCCGCCCAGCCGGCGGTGGCTACAAACATCACGGCTACGATCACTGCCAACACTCTTACCAATAACGCTTTTTTCATGTTCACTCCTCCTCTTCGTTGATTATAATGGCAATCCTGCGAGGGCGTTAATTATCAATCCATCGTTTTCTTGTCAACGGACTTTTTTGCCGCTTCCTCCATCTCCCCCTTCTTGACGGCGATAAGGATGGCGCTGATCGCCGCCTGGGTCATCCCCGGAATCCGGTCGGCCTGGCCGACAGTCCCCGGGCATATTTTGGCGAGCTTCATCCGCAATTCATTGGAGAGACCGGGGATGGCATCGTAATTTAAATCAGGGGGAATTTTGCGCAGTTCCATGGACTTCAGTTTGGCGACGGACTCTTGTTGCCGCTTGATATAGCCTTCATACTTCGCCTCGATCTCGATCTGCTTCTTGACAAAGGCATCGGGAAGGGGCGCCCAGCCTTCAAAGGGCCGGAGATCGTCATAGGCAAGTTCTTCCCGCTTCAGGATCTGGAAAAGGGAGACTGGATTCTTGATCGGGGGCGTCCCCAACTCTGCCAGCAGCCGCAGGGTCTCGGCAACGGGATAGACCCGCACCTCCGACAAGCGTCCGATTTCTCTGGCGATTTCATCACGGCGCTCCACCATCCGGGCGTAATGATCCGGTCCGATCAGGCCCAATTCATGGCCTTTATCCATGAGGCGCAATGTGGCATTGTCTTCCCGGAGGATCAGGCGGAACTCGGCCCGGGAGGTGAACATCCGGTAGGGTTCATCGACGCCCTTGGTGACCAGATCGTCAATCATCACACCCATATAGCCATCGGCGCGGCTGAGGATAAAGGGAGGCCTGCCCTGAATGGCGGCGGCGGCGTTGATCCCCGCCCAGAGTCCCTGGGCGGCGGCCTCTTCGTAGCCGGAAGTGCCGTTGATCTGCCCGGCCAGATACAGCCCCCGGAGCTGTTTGGTTTCCAGGGTGGGCCAGAGCTGGGTCGGCTGAACAAAGTCGTATTCGATGGCATAGGCCCAGCGCATGATCTCCGCCGCCTCCAGGCCGGGGACGCTGTGGACGAGCCGTTCCTGGAGCTCGGGGGGAAGACTGTTGCCCAAACCTTTCGCATAGATTTCCTCCGTATCCAGGCCCTCGAATTCGAGAACGACGGGGTGGCGTTCCTTGTCGGCAAAGCGCATGACCTTGTCTTCCAGGGACGGGCAGTACCGGGCGCCGATCCCCTTGATCCGTCCTGAATAAAGAGCTGATTCCATAATGTTTTCGCGAAGGAAGGCATGGGTCGCCGCAGTCGTGTAGCTGAAATACGAAGGCAGGCGTTCCGTCCGCAGGGCCTCCGTGGAAAAGGAAAAAGGCTGGGGGTCGGGATCGCTGTCCTGACGCTCCAGGCAGGAAAAATCGATGCTTGAGGCCCGTAGCCGGGGCGGGGTTCCGGTTTTCATTCTGCCCGTCTCGAAGCCCAGGACCTTCAGGTTTTCCGCCAACTTCAACGACGCCCATTCTCCGGCCCGGCCCGCTGGTATTTTTGTAGTCCCGATGTGGATCAGGCCATTGAGAAAGGTTCCCGTTGTAATCACCACCCCCCCCGCACGGTAGGAGACGCCGGTCTGGTCGATGACGCCGACGCAGCGGCGGGCTTCGATAATCAGTTCATCGACAAGCCCCTGGCGGAGATGGAGGTTTTCCTGCCGCTCCACGACGGTCTTCATCGCCAGACGGTAGAGCTGCTTGTCGCACTGGACCCGCGTGGACTGAACGGCGGGTCCCTTGGAGGCATTCAGGAGACGGAAATGGACGGCTGTCTTGTCGGCAAGCCTCCCCATTTCCCCCCCTAGGGCGTCAACTTCCTTGACGAGCTGCCCCTTGGCCAGCCCCCCGATGGCGGGATTGCAGGACATGAGGGCGATGGCGTCGAGATTGATGTTGAAAAGCAGGGTCTCGCACCCCATGCGGGCCGCCGCCAGGGCCGCCTCACACCCGGCATGCCCCCCCCCGACCACGATGACATCGTAATTATTGGACAATACTTATTTTCTCCTTCTTTGGGAGGATGTCCCGAACCTGCTCCATAAGCGCCATATAAACAAGCTCTTTCGTTATTTTTTCGTTGATTTTACTTTGACTTGCAACTTATCTTATGTAAAGGTGATTTGCAATATATTTTGACTGGCAACGCTTAGGGGATACAAATATTAATTTTGATCATTGCGACATCTCACAGTCGCGGCTGATTTCGATGTATTTGCAAAAGATCATAAGGAGGACATATTTCATGTACGGCACCCGTCGATATTTGTTGGCAGCATTTATCTTATCAACCATTTTCTTCGTCCCCGGAACCGCGATGGCGCAAACATCGCTTGATTCCATGCTCAATCCTTATCTAACCCGGTATGACCTGCCGGCCATCGCTGCGGCGGTAGTCAAAGACGGAAAGGTTATTTCCGCCGGCGCCGTGGGCACACGGAGGGTGGGGGCAAAGATTCCTGTGACATTAAACGACCGGTTTCACATCGGCTCAGATACAAAGGCGATGACGGCCTTATTGGCGGCCATGCTGGTAGAGGAAGGAAGGCTGCGCTGGGACACAACCATCGCCGAAACCTTTCCCGAGCTTGCGGAAAAGATGGACCCCCGGTTACGACGCGTCACCCTTGAGCAACTTCTCTCGCATACTAGCGGCATCCCGTCCGACAATGAAGATGTCTTCAATTCATACGGGGAAGCAATGTCCCAGCATGAGGGAGACCTCGATGCATTGCGGTACTGGCTCGTCAAGCATTGGAGCAAACGGCCCCTGGAATCCGCTCCGGGCACTAAATTCGCCTACTCGAACCTGGGATATGTAATCATCGGCGCCATGATCGAACGCCTCGGGAAAAAGACTTGGGACGAAACGATAACGGAACGGATCTTTATCCCTTTGAAATTGCCGACCGCCGGTCTCGGACCACAGGCTTCGCTCGGTAAGATCGATGCGCCGCTCGGGCATCTCACCGTCGATGGCCAGGTAAAGGCCGTCTTGGCCGGTCCTAACGGCGATGTCCCATCGGTCATGGGCCCGGCCGGTATTGCCCACATGTCGATTCTTGATTTTGCCAGCTGGGCAGGATGGAATGCCGGCGAGGGAAAGCGTAAACCCGCCCTTGTTAAGACAGAGACGCTACGCAAGCTCCACACGCCTGTCTTTACCATGCCGGAAATGAAGGATGCCGCACCCGGCACCCCGCCGGGCGGTAAATATGCCCTGGGGTGGGGCGAGCTAACCGTTGACTGGGCTCCTTATCCCCTGCTCTATCACGGTGGTTCCAACAGCATGAACCTGGCGCACATCTGGCTCGATACGAAACGTGATTTTGCCATGGTCATAGTTACCAACATTAGTGGACAGAAGGCAAACACGGCATTCGCTACCCTTGCCAACGAGCTGTATACGAAATTTGCGAAGATAAAATAAGGGGGGCAATGTCCCAACCGGTGGTTATAACTCCAGAAACCATACCCCGGAGTGTCTCCGGAGAGGGAATCACGCCCAAAGAAACGGGTGGGCGTCAGACCTAGCCTGAGGCTACATAAAGAACCGAGTCATGCGCCTTTGGACATTACATCCTGAATACCTGGACCCTCGCGGCCTTGTCGCGCTCTGGCGTGAGGCGTTGCTGGCACAAGCGGTCCTGGGAGGGCTAACATCCGGTTACACCCGCCATCCCCAGCTAATTCGCTTCCGTCACTCTCCATCACCCTTAGAAGCGATCGCCTCCTATTTGCAAGCCGTTCATGCCGAAGCCACCCGGCGGGGTTACTGTTTCGACGGAGCGAAAATAGCCGCTATCGGCTGCGCCGAACCTATTGTTGTCACTCGGGGTCAAGTCGATTACGAGTGGGCACACCTCAAAGAGAAACTGCGAGTCCGCGCTCCGTCGTGGCTCGCCGGACTGGGACCATCTTCTCATCCTCCCAAAACGCACCCCCTGTTTCACATTGTTCCCGGCCCGGTGGCGGAGTGGGAGGTCACGCAGCCAAAGAAGATGTCCAAATAGCAGATGAAACAATTCTTCCTCCATGATACTGGAAACGGAGGAATATCGAAATTAATAGAGAGTTTAGTGCAAATGAACTGCGATGAGGACAAACCAGTTTAATATGCCTTACCATCAAACCGGCAGGAGGGACCAGAAATGAAAAAGTTATTAATAGTATTGATTATGTTGCTTACTGGATGCGTTGGAATACCTGAAAATGTGAAACCCGTTGATAATTTCAAGGCACAGAAATATCTCGGGAAATGGTATGAAATTGCAAGGCTGGATCATTCGTTTGAAAGAGATTTGACCCGAGTAAGTGCAAATTATAGTTTGCGAGATGACGGTGGGTTAAAAGTAATAAATCGCGGTTATTCCGCAAAAGAAAATAAATGGAAAGAAATCGAAGGGAAGGCCTATTTCGTCAATAAATCAGATCAAGGCTACCTGAAAGTCTCTTTCTTTGGCCCCTTTTATGGTTCTTATATCGTGTTTGACCTTGACCATGAAAATTATCAATATTCCCTCGTATGTGGTCCTGACAAATCTTATTTATGGATACTGGCCAGAGAACCAAAAATAAAAGAAGATATTAAAGTTATCCTCGCAGCAAAAGCAGGCGCATTGGGTTTCGACACAAGCAAATTGATCTATGTCAATCACGATTAATCGTCTGGTGATTCATTTCAGCCGACTCCTCAGACGCCTATGGCGGTGTTGCCGGAACTTCAGAAACATCAACGCGGCCGTGGATTCCGCTACGCTTCATCCGCGCCGGTTAAGTGGAGCGTTGGCAATGGTAAACTTATGAAAAAGATAAAAATCGATCCCCAGGCATTCTGTATGCTCGCCACCCCTTTTGGCCCCGTGGCGGTGCTTTGGTCGCTCTACCAAGGGGCGCCGAAAATCGGTCAGATCCTGATATCCAACCCGGAAATCTCAGCCCTTCAGGCAGTTGAGATGTTCTTCCCTGACGCCGTCGCCTCCTCCTGTACGGAAATAGACATCTTTGTTGATCAGGTGGAGGCCTTCCTGAACGGCGCGGATATTCATTTTTCCCTCGATCTGCTGCGCCTTGACCTTTGCTCTCCCTTTCAACAGCAAGTCCTGCGCGCCGATCATACCATTCCCCGGGGCAGCGTCAGCACATACAGGCTCATTGCGGAGCATATAGGGAATCCCCGCAGCGCCCGCGCGGTGGGAACGGCTCAGGCGAACAATCCCTTTCCCATTGTCATCCCCTGCCACCGGGTGATCCGTTCCGATGGCGCCCTGGGCGGTTATGGTGGCGGTCCGGAAATGAAACGAACACTCTTGGATATGGAAGGCTTTGTCGTAAAAAAAGGACTGGGGTTGTTGTATGGCTTTTAAAAATATCGTCTTCATCGTCAATCCCCATTCGGGGAACGGCGCCACGGGCAGGGAGTGGCCCCGCATTCAGGCCGCCGCCAAAGACCGGTTGGGGACTGCCTTCAGCTCCTGTCTGACATCGGGACCGGGGGAGGCCGCCCGCATTGCCAGGTCGCATCTCCTTGACGGCGCCGATGTGATCGTATGTGTCGGCGGAGACGGCACTCTCAATGAGGTGGTCAACGGATTCATGGATGAAGATGGACCGATCAGGAAAGACGCTCTGTTAGGATTCATTCCCAACGGCACTGGTTGCGACTTCGTAAAGACCTTACCAATACCCCACCGACTTGAAGAAGCTCTCGATACGATCCAGGAAGGCCATGCATGTTTGATAGATCTGGGACGCCTCCGCTACCGAACCCATCAGGACGCCCCCGGCACCCGTTATTTCCACAATATCACGAGTCTCGGCCTCGGCGGGGAGGTTGACGCCCGGGTCAACAGAACCACCAAGGCCTTCGGCCCCTTTATATCTTTCATCTGGTCAACCCTGATAGCTATACTTCTGTACGGAAAAAAGACAATCCGCCTCAAGATAGATGACCATTATGACGAGGAAATAAAAATCTGGAACGTCGCGGTGGCCAATGGGCAGTATCATGGCGGGGGGATGCGGGTTGCTCCCGAGGCGGTCATCGATGACGGGCTGTTTCATATCACTGTGATTGGAGATCTGACCCTGTCCGGGGTATTTCGGCACCTTCCCAAGCTCTACAATGGCAAAATTCGGGAGATAAAGGAAGTAACCAGTCTGACCGGGAAAAGGGTGGAGGCCTTTTCTCAACAGCCCGTGCTCCTCGACGTGGATGGAGAGCAGCCGGGGAGTTTGCCCATCATAATTGACATCATGCCCGCCGCGCTGTGGGTAATTACACGTAATTTGTCATCCCAAGGATGTCATGTCTGAAATAAATCAAGGGCTTATACTGCGACCGGCCTTCTGGAACAACAGCAAGCGTTACTACGACCTGAAGAGTTTCTGGCGGAACCAGTTCGGCTGCAAGGTCTACAAGCTGCCCATCGACGCCGGTTTCACCTGCCCCAACCGGGACGGACAGGCAGCGGTTGGGGGCTGCATTTACTGCGACGGCCGGGGATCGAAGCTACGCCAGGCGGGGCCGCTGCCGTCGGTGACGGAGCAGATCCGCAAGGGCATGGCCTACTACACCGTTCACCGCCAGGCAGGGAAATTTATCGCCTACTTTCAAACATTTACGAATACATATGGGAATATTGAACACTTGAAGAACCTCTATGACGAGGCCCTTGACCAACCCGACGTCCTGGGTTTGTCCATCGGGACCCGGCCGGACTGTGTTCCCGCTGCCGTGCTCGATCTACTTGAATATTACGCAAAAACCCGTCATATCTGGCTGGAACTGGGCCTTCAGTCCATCCATGACCGGACCTTGACCTTGCTCAACCGGGGCCACAGCAGGGAAACCTTTTTAGACGCCGTCAGTCGGATTCAAGGACGGGGAATCCACCTCTGCGTCCACATCATCGTCGGCCTCCCCGGGGAGACTCATGAAGACATATTAGAGACGGCCCGGATCCTGGCCGGCCTGCCGATCCAGGGCATCAAGATTCACTCTCTTTTAGCCTTGCAAGGCACGGAGCTGGGAAGTCTTTACGAAAGCGGCGCTATATCCATGATCTCCAAAGAGGAATACGTGACAACCGTCTGCGATATTCTTGAGATTTTGCCCCCGGAAATGGTCATCCAGCGGCTCACCGCCGATGGCTATAAAGACATTTTCCTCGGTCCCGCCTGGGCCGTCAACAAGATGGGCGTCCTCAACAACATCGACGGGGAACTCAAACGGAGACAAACTTGGCAGGGGTTCCGCTACGGGAAATAAGGGGACATCATTCTTTTATTATTCGCGATGGGTCATTCCGGCGAAAGCCGGTGTGACGGCTTGTGAGTCTTACATCAAATATCGACGTTCTCTCAAAAAATTAATTTCCTCCCTCCCCTTCAAGGGGATGGGTTTGCGGGGGGAATATGGGGACGCCTTATTTAATCCGTTAATTATTTACGGCGTCCCCATATTTTTGTCCAAAAGTCGTCATTCCCGCGGCGTCGGGAATCCTGTTTACTTCAGATAATCGGGGAGTTGCTTCCCTTCCTTCCCCTGAAAACTGCAGGCCTGATTGCAGGTCTTGCAAGGGGTCTTGGCTGCCGGTAGCGGTGGTTCACCCTTGATCTTCTGCTCAATGAATTTTATGCATTTGTTCACCTTGGCATCCGCTCCTTCCACCACCAGGGTCACACAGCCTTCCGCGCCTCCCCAGCCCCCGGAGGCAAAATGGATGGCATAGACGCCGAAGAGGGTTTCAATGGCGTCAAGTTCCGTGAAGACCCTGCCGTCAGCCACACAGGCCATGCCGGCACGGGCGCCGATGGTCTTGCCAAGGGTCACCGTTCCTGCGAACTGCGCCGCCGCCTCCACGGAAGGAATCATCTTTTCGAGACCCACCGGATAGATGATCTCCAGCCCCCGGGCCTTCATGGCCATGTAAAACTGTCCCATCGTTCCACCCACGGGGCTGGCCATGATTACCCCCACGTTTCCATCCGCATCGATGGCATTCGCCCCTTTCAGCAGGATATCGCCGGCGGTGAGTTTGTCCAAAACCGCTCCCGGCTCCACCGGTAAGGGCGAGCCCTTATGGAAGGTTACCGGTTTGGTTCTTTCCTCCGCACCGAGGACGCACAGCACCCCTTTAATGACCTGGCCAGCCGTATATCCCTCTTTCTTGATTTTTTTGCCGAGCAGTTCCTCAAGAATGTAGGCGTTCGTCGATCCCCTGCCTACGAGGAGGTAACCGTTCTTCTGGGCATGCTGAATCTCGGGCAGGGCCGCCACACCCTTGCCGATCAACCGTTTTGACTCCGCCGGGGTCAAGGTAAACATTGCCTGCATTCTGAATTCTCCTTTCTTTGCTTTGCGAGGGGGTTAATTCCCCATCAATCGTTGCTTCAGCAGCGAATACCGCTGCTCCGTCTTGTTGTTTTTCACAGCTATGGCCAGGGCCTTTTTGGTTCCCACCAAGACTACCAGCTTGCGGCCCCTCGTCACGGCCGTGTAGATCAGATTCCGCTGGAGCATCATGTAATGCTGGGTCATAATGGGAATGACCACGGCGGGATACTCGGAACCCTGGCTTTTATGGACCGTCACGGCGTAGGCAGTGACCAGCTCATCGAGATCCGCAAATTCATAGGTGACGAGTCTCTCATCAAAAAGAACCTTGATTTCCTGATCTTCCTCATCGATATGAAAAATCCTACCGATATCGCCGTTGAAAATCTCTTTATCATAATTATTACGAATTTGCATGACCTTGTCATGGATCCGGAAGGTATTCCCCCCCCGGGAGACCCCGCCTTCTCCGGGATTCAATGCCTGTTGAAGCGCGGCGTTCAGATTAGTCACGCCCACGGTCCCTCTGTTCATCGGGCTTAACACCTGAATATCATTGATGGGATTCAATCTGAACCGCGCCGGTATCCTTGTTTTTACCAGGTTCAGGATCGTCTCCAGGGCCTTCTCCGGGTCCTCCTGTTGAATAAAATAGAAATCGGACAGGGTATTGGCATCCGGTGTGATTCTTGTCTCCGGAAAGAGCCCCTCGTTGATCCGATGGGCATTGACAATAATGGAACTCTCCTTGGCCTGGCGGAAGATTTCATTCAGTTCGACTACCGGCGCCACCCCCGAAGCAATGATATCCCGCAAAACATTGCCCGGGCCGACAGACGGCAACTGGTTCACATCGCCTACCAGGATCAGGGTTGCCCGGGTGGGGATCGCCTTCAGGAGGTAATGCATAAGGACAATATCAATCATGGAGGCTTCATCGACAATCAAAATATCGCAATCCAGGGTGCTGTTTTCATTTTTCTGGAATCCCCCGCGCTTGAAATTGAACTCCAGCATGCGATGAATGGTCTTCGCTTCCTGGCCCGTGGATTCGGCCATCTTTTTTGCCGCCCTTCCCGTCGGGGCCGCCAGGAAAATGGTCGTTTTGACGGTTTTGTAGATTTTCATGATGGCGTTGATAATGGTCGTTTTCCCGGTGCCGGGGCCGCCGGTGATGATCATGAGCTTGCTTTCAATCGCCGCTTTGACAGCCTGGAGCTGTTTTTCCGCCAGGGTAATGGCCAGCTTCTCCTGGACCCAGCCCAAGGCCTTGTCGACATCGATCTGCCGCGTCTGCTTGGGGGCGGGAATCAGCGCCTTCAATCTTGCTGCCGCCTGGCATTCGGCCAGATAAAAGTGGGACAGATAGATTGCCTGGTGATCGCGGCCAAGTTTTTCTTCACTCGTAACCATTTGTTCTTTAACCAGATTCAGGATGGCCTTTTCGATAATGTCGGCGCCAATCCCCAGGATGGCCTGGGATTGCTCGACGAGAAACGGTTGGGGCGCATAGACGTGTCCCTGCTCGGCCAATTGATTCAGGACATAAAGGATTCCCGCCTCCGCCCTGACCAGTGATTCTTTGGCAAAGCCCATCTTTTCCGCAACCTTGTCCGCCGTGAGAAAGCCGATGCCGAAGATATCCTTTGCAAGGCGATAAGGATTCTCCTGGACAATCCCGATGGCGTCGTTGCCGTACTGCTTGAAGATCTTGGCCGCAAATCCCGTGCTGACACCGTGGGTCTGGAGAAACAGCATGACCTCCCGGATCTCCTGCTGATCCTGCCACGCCTTCCGGATCATGCCAATGCGTCCCTCGCCAATCCCCGGTATTTCCGCAAGCCTTTCAGAGCTGTGTTCAATTATCTCCAGGGTATTCTTGCCGAATTTGGCGACGATGCGCTTGGCCATGACCGGTCCAATGCCTTTGATCAGGCCCGAACCCAAGTATTTCTGGATACCGTGAACGGAGGCGGGGGTCGTCGTCTGGGAAAAGGAGATCTTGAACTGGCGTCCGTATTTCTCGTGATTGGTCCATTCGCCTTTCATGCTGAGGACCTCCCCGGGAGTGGGGCGGATCAGGTTGCCGACACAGGGGACGAGGTCTTTGTTCCCGGCGACTTTGACCTTGGCAATGGTATAGCCGGTCTCTTCGTTGAAGTAGGTAATGTTCTCGATCTGACCCTGGAGGTCCGTAAGATTTGTCTGGGTCATGAATATTCATCCCTCGGTGATTGCGATGATGACAAATGACATGTTTCCTTACTTTTTTCAAGCACATGTTCCTTCGGGTCACCAGCAATTTTATGCTGATCCTGTGCGAAAATCAGGTAAGGAGATACTGATCGTCAGCAGAAGCTTCCCAAGGAACACGCCCTCCTCGTGAAGATAGATGAACTGTCAGGTAAAATGTCAATGTTACCCTGGAATAACTGGTCTGAAGACGATCGAAACGATCGTACCAAGAATGATTAATAGAAATTATTTATTGATAGCGATATTTATAGCAGATACATACGCACGTTTGCTTTCAAAGCGTACTTATTATTATGGGCATATCAGAGTGATCTGCTTTCTGATACCGGCCTCAGGAGTAGCTATCGCGGTGCGTACGTCTTGATCGTTACCACAGCGCCATTCAGCTATGTAATCCTTGCTGCATCCTAAAACTGGATCGCCGATGATTTTGGAGTCAATGACATAAACACAATGTTTCTTGCCATTGCAATCCTGAGCAAGATGCTCGGTTGTGTTCCCGTATGTAGCGCCGCAATTTTTCCCGTATGTGCCTGCTATAATACCAATCAGGCTGCTGCTTTTCTTCGTGCTGATATCACTGTTGAAATGGATACTTTTTATGGTGTAAGCGGGTTTTGAAAGTGTGACTTTCTGCGATTTCCCATCATTGAAGATAATAACCATCTTGTCTTGGGCAAATGCAAACTTGCTGCAAAGGAAAAACATAAAGATGATTATAATAATACTGGTTTTATTCATATATTCCTCCATTCAGAGATTGTGGTTGATTAAGAAGTAGGTTTTTGATCATTGGTGTACATAGGGTAAGTGTGTTTGTAAGTCAAAAGTTATTTGGCGTTGAAACGGGGGTTGACCAAGGAAGGCTGCCCCGCTTTTTTGTCTGAAAAAATTCATGGAACTTTTAAAAGTGGGTAGAGGAAGGGTAAAATTCGCCAGGAAAACAAAAAGCACTTAAGCAGTGATCGCCTAAGTACTTTATTTCATTTGCCTGGGAGACGTGGATTCGAACCCGACTCACGGAGTCAGAGTCACATGATAATCCATGATATCATTGAGTATTTATCCTCCTGGCCGTAGAGATAAATCGTTATTACTTAATAATGGGGTCCATGATCACTGCCACCACACCCTCCGTCTCTCAGGGGCTATCATCGGCGCAACCGCTACCATTCCACCAATTCTACGCGCCTGTTTTTAGCACGCCCTTCCTCGGTGCGGTTCGTGACCACCGGTGCGATCGGCCCTGCGCCTTCAGCCTTCAGGCGGTTCGCGGCGACACCATGACTCCTGGTGAGTGCCTGGACCACGGCCTCGGCCCGTGCTTGCGAGAGCTTCATGTTTGCATCGAACTGTCCCATAGAGTCGGTGTGACCGACAACGAGCAGCTTAAGGTCCGGGTCGCCTGAAAGCAACTTCGCAACCTCCTGCAGAGCGGCCTGCGACTCAGACTTAACCTCGGACTTCCCGGTGTCAAAGTAGATTCCATAGACGGTGGCGTGGCCCGTGGACTTAATGTCGTTCCCGAAGGCATCCGCGTTGGCCACAATGTCCTGAGCCATTCCTGCCTTCTCGACGATGGTGAGCCAAATTTTTCCGTTGCCTTTCTCAGCCTGGACCCAGATCTCCTTGCCGTCTTTCACAAGCTTCCCGTTCACGAACCGGTTGCTGTTTTTGTCTATAAAGAGGACGGTGCCCTGGACGCTCTTAATTGCATTCCCATAGTTCCGGACGACCGCGAGGCCGCTTGCTTCCTTGGAACGATCCTCGATCCGGTAGGTCAGTTTGGTGATGCGCCCTTCGATACCGGTTTTGTCCTTCTTTCCGGTCTCGAAATTGAATACGTCAAAGTCCTTCGTGTCACAATTCTCAATACTATATCCCGGCATCCGCGTCGGGAAGACAGGATGGTCGACGCAGCCCGTTTTGTCGGGCAACGCGGCGCTTGCGAGACCGGAGGAGATAAAGAAAACAATAGCCATGATCCAAACGTGTTTGATTTTTTTCACAGGAATTTCCTTTCTCAAGTTGAGGGTTATTCTTCAGAATAAAATTATTTATTGACGAGGTTGTTCTACGATTGGAGCTCTAACAAAAGTGTGTCCTATGTCAAAGAGCTTTTAGTAAAAATACTGCTTTCGAAGACCCACCGCCGGGCCCCCCCCGCCGAGACTAAGGCAGCGCGGCTTTCAGTTTCGTCAGGTCGATCTGCCCCAGGAAATCCCGCACACTTTGCGGCTTTTCCTCCGGCCCGGCAACAACGAGCGCCATGCCGCGGGGCTTTGTGGGTAAGCTGAGGTTCACATTTTTCAGGTTGTAACGCGTGTACCCGCTAATCCGCTTCTCTCTCTCGAAGGCACCGAGGAGGACCGTAATGCAACTGGTGTTGTAGTCCCGGCAACCGTCACCCTGCTCGAAGGCCAGCGGGAATCCCGGGAGTTTGTACGGACTGGCCTTATCGTTGAGGTTCACTTCCTGGTTGACGAAGGCCCGCACAGTGAGCTCCTTTGCGGGGAGGTTTCGCTCCGCATTCTGTAGCGCAGCCGTTGCGCCCCCCGAGGCGACCCATGCCTGGTAGTCGGCCATGACCTGATCGCGCAGCTTGTTCCCTTCATTGCGGACGGTCTTGAGCTCAGCCCGGATCCTCTCCTTCTCGCTACTGTCACGGGTCTTGTTACGGGCGCTCGTCAGCTCGGCGTCCTTCGCATCGAGGGCGGCGAGTCGCGCCTGCTGCTCGGGGGTTCCCTTGGCGCGGTCCGTGAAGGAGGCGCGCTGCTGCCCGGCCTGGTATAGTCACGGCTCAGGGTGTACGTAGCCGTGAAGGACATCCGGGCCATCTGGTCGGGCTTGATCGCCTCCGGCAGCATGATCTCGCCGGCATCGTTCCCGTATTTTACTGTGAGCGTATAGTTTGCGGGGGTCTTGGGCAGGGCCCCCTGGAAGTTACTCTTGAGGGCATTGAAGGCCGCGGCCTCCGGACCGGTCATCTTGCGAGTGGGGCCATCGCCATCGGCGAGGGCGAGGGGTGCCGTAAGAAGGAGACACATTATCGTGAGCATTAAACACCGTTTCATGATTCGCATCCTTTCCCATTGATAAGGCATTACTTTTAGGCTTTGGGACTATATGAAGAAGGATCTTGTGTGTCAAGATGATATTTGACCGCAGAATGTAAGTGCAGTGCCAATGTCCATCGTCGGACATGAATGGTGTTTAGTTCGGATTGAAATCCAGGATCATTGTCGAGGTTTAAGTTTTGCTTTGAAAAGCAACAATGCATTTGTCTTTTTCCTTAAAATAGTTTAGCTTTATACGCGGAAGAGGGACGCTACAGGCGACGAGCCAGGAAAAGACATGCTAACAACCCATCACTAGGAGGAGGGCGGATTATGGGAGAGATCGTTCACACTTCAAAGATCAGGATCGTCCGGGAGAAGGGACCCACGCGGCGCGCCATGATCGAGGGCTTTAACGAACCGGTCTATTACGGCGTCCACGGGGGGATAAAGAAATTCTACAAGATTGATCCGGAGGAGGAACACGCCGCCACTCTGGATCACATCGTTGCGGCGACAGCGGGCTGAATGATGGGGACACTGGCCACGGTGCTGGCCGGAAAAAAGATCGCGACTCCGGAGGCTCGCTACTGGGCCGAAGTAGAAGGAGACATTGAAAACGTTAGCAATGTTCTAAAGATAACACGAATCCGGGTGAAGTATCACCTGCAGGTGGCGGAAGACCGGAAACAGGACGTAAAGGAGGCCTTCGCCGCTTACCTGGTGCGATGCCCTGCTGCCCAGAGCGTCATCGGCTGCATTGACATCCAGGATGAAATGGCGATGGAGGACCTGCCCGCTTAAGGAGTGTATCAATTAACAATGATTGGAATTATTGACTATAAGGCGGGGAACCTCACCAGCGTGGCCCGGGCGCTCCACTATCTGGGCCAGCCCTGTGAGGTCACGGACGATCCGGAGGTACTGGAGGCCTGCGACCGGATTATCTTTCCCGGCGTGGGGGCAGCCGGAGAGGCGATGATTAATCTCCGCAGCCAGGGACTGGACCTGCGGCTCCGGGAATGGGTGGCCTCCGGCAAAACCACCCTTGGCATCTGCCTGGGAACACAGGTTATTTTCGAGGGCAGCGAAGAAAACGACGCTGTCTGTCTGGGCATCGTTCCGGGGTCCGTCCGGCGATTCCCCGGAGACCTGAAAGATCGGGAAGGCCGTTTCCTCAAGATCCCCCACATGGGCTGGAATCACGTCGAATTTTCCCGGCCTCACCCGGTTTTTGCGGGCCTGTCGGCAGACGCCGAGTTCTATTTTGTCCACTCCTATTACCCGGCCCCGGCGGATGATCGCTGGGCAATTGGCTGGACCGATTACGGCCTGCGCTTCTGCGCCGCCGTTGCCCACGAGAATCTGGTGGCCGTTCAGTTTCACCCTGAAAAGAGCGGCGCCCCGGGCTTGCAGATCCTGGCCAATTTCTGTCGCTGGGAGGGAAACGATGCTCAGTAAACGTATCATCCCCTGTCTGGATGTCCGGGACGGCAAGCTGACGAAAGGCATCAAATTTAAAGGCAATATCGACATTGGCGATCCCGTGGAGGCGGCCCGGGAATACTACGAACAGGGGGCCGATGAAATTGTTTTCTATGACATCACCGCCTCGTCGGACGCCCGCAACATCATGCTCGACGTGGTCCGCCGGGTGGCGGAGACGATCTTCATCCCCTTCTCCGTCGGCGGCGGGATTCGCAGCGTCGAGGACATGCGGGCCGTTATTCTTGCCGGAGCCGAAAAAATAAGTGTCAATTCCGAAGCCGTGAAGAATCCCGCTCTTATCGAAGAAGGGGCGAAGGCTTTCGGCAATCAGTGTGTGGTTCTGGGCATGGACGTCAAGAAGGTTGCAATCCGCCCGGAGATCCCTTCGGGATATGAGATCGTCATCCATGGCGGCAGGATCTACACGGGCCGGGACGCCCTGCAATGGGCCAAAGAGGGGGAAAGCCGGGGGGCGGGGGAGATCTGCCTCAACTCCATCGACGCCGACGGCACCCAGGAAGGCTATGAAATCGAGCTGACCCGGCTGGTTTCATCACAGGTCAGGATTCCCGTAATTGCCTCCGGCGGGGCCGGCAAGGCGGAACATCTGCTAGACGTCCTGACCAAAGGCCAGGCCGACGCGGCCCTCATCGCCTCTATCGTCCATTACCGGACCCATACTATCCAGGACTTGAAGACCTATCTGAACGGACAGGGTGTAAAAGTACGGATGCAATGGTAAAGCGTAGCTTCATTGTCGCAATTATATCTCTTCTTTGTCTTCTCCCCGGAATCACGGCAGCCGGCGAACTCCGCGCCGTGACCTTTTTGCCCCAGTGGCTTCCCCAGGCCCAGTTTGCCGGCTATTATGTCGCCTACGAAAAGGGATTTTATCGCAAACACGGGATTGATATGAAGCTTCTCAAGGGCGGTCCGGATTTTCCTGCCGCCGAGATGCTTAGCAAAAATCGGACTGATTTTACATCCATGTTTCTCTCCGAAGCCATCCAGCAGCGTGATAAAAAGATCCATCTCGTCAATATCGGTCAACTCATGCAGCGTTCCGGGTTTATACTAGTTACGAAAAAAGGTAGCGGCATCTCCAAGCCTTCGGATTTACAAGACAAAAAAGTCAGCATGTGGCCAAATTTCCAGGCTCAACCCCAGGCCTTTTTCCGCAAGTACGGCATCGAGGTCAAATCCGTTTCCCAGGGGGCAACAGTCAATCTGTTTCTGAGAGGAGGAGTCGATGCCGCTTCCGCCATGTGGTACAACGAGTATCACACGATCATCAACTCCGGAATCAATGAAGATGAGCTAACCACCTTCTTTTTTGACCAGTATGGCCTCAATTTTCCCGAAGATGGTATTTATGTCCTCAAAGAAACCTATGAGCGCGACCGGGAGCTCTGCTGTAAGTTCGTCAAGGCCTCCCTCGCGGGCTGGAAGTATGCCTTTGAAAATCTCGACGAGGCCACGGACATCGTCATGAAATATATCAAAGACGCCCATGCCGGCGGCAACCGGGTCCATCAGCGCTGGATGCTTGCCAGAATGAAGGATCTGATGCAACCAGTGGACCCCAAAGTGCCCATCGGCGCCCTCAACCCAAAGGATTACAATACGGTAGCCGGAGAATTGCAGAAAAGCGGTCTTATCCAGACAATCCCCCCCTTCGGTGAGTTCTATGCCCCTTGCCTTGAATAACCTCAAAGCGTCCGGAAAGGGGGGACTAGCCTTCCGGATGTCCCTTTTCATCCTGACCAGTACGGCCTGCATCTTCATTGCAGCCTTTGGTTACAGCTATTTCTATTCCCGAAACCAGATCCTGGACGATGTGGAAAAGAATGCCGAGATCATCACCATTGCCACGGTGAGCAAGATCGAGATTGTCCTGAACGGCGTAGAGAAGGTTCCTTCCTATCTCGCCCGCTCTCTGGGGAGTTCAAAGCCGGCACTGCCGGAACTTCAGAAACAGATCATCGACCTCCTGCAAACCAATCCCGAAATCTTCGGTTCCGCCGTCGCCTATGAGCCCTATGCCTTTGACGGAAAATCATTGTATTCAGCACCTTATATCTGCCGGGGTCAATACGGTGGTCTTGTTCCATCTTTCTTGGGAGATAACGAATATCAATATTTTTTCCTGGACTGGTATCAGATCCCTAAAGAACTGGGCAAGCCGGTATGGAGCGAGCCCTACTTCGACGAGGGTGCGGGAAACATAATGATGTCAACCTATTCCGTCCCATTCTACAATTATAAAGACGGCAAGCAGGTCTTCACCGGGGTCGTCACTGCCGACATCTCCCTGGAATGGTTGATGGAGACGATCAAAAAGATCTCCTCCCATCAATCCAGTTTCTCCTTTCTCATCTCCCGCAATGGCGTTTTCGTCTCCCATCCGAACAAGGACTACATAATGCGGGAAAGTATCTTCAGCATTGCAGAAGCCAATAATGACCTGGCACTAAGAGAGATAGGCAGGAACATGATCCGGGGGAAGAAAGGGTTTGTTACCCTGCAGAATCACTTCGCCGGTCAGAAGGCCTGGATGTACTATGCCCCCCTGCCCTCCCTGGGGTGGTCAATCGGGGTGGTCTTCCCGGAAGACAAGCTCTTTGCAAGTATTGGCAGACTGGGCGTCATCATTATGGCAATCGGCGGCGCCGGGTTTCTGGCCCTTCTGGTCGTCATCATCGCCATTTCCGGAACCATCACCAAGCCCCTCCGCGTCCTTGCTGACAAAGCGGGGGAAATCGCCCGGGGCAACCTGGAAGTGGAGGTTCCCACGGTCAGGTCCCATGATGAAGTGGCTGCCCTTTCAAACTCCTTCAACAATATGAAGGACGCCCTGAAGGAGTATATCAGCAACCTTGCCGAAACCACCGCCGCCAAGGAACGGATCGAGAGCGAACTGAAGATTGCCCATACAATCCAGATGAGCTTTCTTCCCAAGCGCTTTCCGCCCTTTCCGGAAAAGGAGGAATTTGAAATCTTCGCCGCCCTGGAACCGGCAAAGGAAGTGGGGGGAGATCTCTATGACTTCTTCCTGATTGACGAGGAGCACGTATTCTTTTCCATCGGCGACGTCTCCGGCAAGGGGGTGCCGGCGGCCCTGTTCATGGCCGTAACTAAAACCCTGATGAAAGGGATCTGCAGCCAGGCGGTTTTCCCTTCCATGGCCCTGGCAACAGTTAATCAGGAACTCTGCAAGGACAATGACTCCTCTATGTTTGTCACCGTATTTTGCGGCATTCTGAACTTCAAGACCGGGGAACTCCTTTTCGCAAATGCCGGCCATAATCTCCCGGTCCTGATTTCTGCAGGCGGCGAAATTAGCTGGCTGGAGTCTCCGCCGGGTTTCCTCCTGGGAATCATGGAAGACGCTGAATTTGAAACTTCCCGGATGATCTTGACTCCCGGCGACACCTTGTTCCTCTATACCGACGGGGTAACGGAGGCCATGAATCTCCAACAGGAATTCTTTTCCGACCCAACCCTGATCGAGACTATCGCCAAATGCCCGGACCAGCGGATACCGGAAACGATCATTCACTGCGTCCTCAAGGCCGTCAAGGCGTTTACCGGATCAGAACCCCAATCAGACGACATCACCATGCTCGCGCTGCATTATCGTGGTAAGGGAGCGGGGAACGGAATTCATTAGATAATTCTCATATGCGCGCCCTTTTTATCGACAAGATATGCGACCTGCGAATTGAACGTCACCCCCTGACACCGGGTCATGCACCTGATCCTGTGGTTACAGCCGATGAGATTGTTCTGAAGGTAGGGGCCTGCGGCGTCTGTCACACCGAACTTGATGAAATCGAAGGCCGCACGCCACCGTTGTTTTTCCCGATGATTCCCGGTCATCAGGTCGTGGGACGGGTAGTCGAGAGAGGGGCCGGGGTAACCCGGCTCCAGATCGGCAACCGTGTCGGCGTGGGCTGGATATTTTCCGCCTGTGGGGTATGCACCTGGTGCCGCACGGATCGAGAGAATCTATGTGAACAATTCCGCGCCACCGGCCGGGATGCTCACGGCGGCTACGCGGAATTTATCAAGGTTCGGGAGGCTTTCGCCATTCCCATCCCGGCGGAACTTTCAGACAGCGAGGCGGCCCCCTTACTGTGCGCAGGGGCTATCGGCTACCGGTCTCTGCGGCTGGCAGGTATTCAGGACGGCCAAACCCTGGGCCTGACCGGCTTCGGAGCTTCCGCACACCTTGTATTGAAAATGGTCCGTCACCAATATCCGAAATCGGATGTATTTGTCTTTGCCCGGAGCGAGCAGGAACGACTATTTGCTCGGGAATTGGGTGCCGCCTGGTCGGGGGACACGGAGGAGACCCCGCCGGAGCTGCTCGATGCCATCATTGACACCACCCCCGTTTGGCGGCCCATCATCGCCGCCCTGAAAAACCTCAAAAGCGGCGGTCGGCTGGTTATCAATGCCATCCGGAAGGAAGACGCAGACAAGGACAGCCTCCTGGGGTTGGATTACCCCCATCACCTGTGGCTGGAAAAGGAAATCAAGAGTGTGGCAAACGTAACCCGACGGGATATTCAGGAATGCCTTGATCTTGCCGCCAGCATCCCCATCAAACCGGAATACCGGGAATATGGCCTGGAAGACGCGAATCAGGCTTTGCTGGAACTCAAGGAACGGAAGATCCGGGGGGCCAAGGTCATCAGGATATAAATCACGAAAACAGCCTAACGCTCCCCCAAAACTAGACAGGGCAATAAGGTGCATTTTAGTCTGCCAAGGGCTAAGATGCTGACTTTCAAATACAAAGCGATAAACCCCGGATGCTGAGGGATTATTGAATCCCGGTCGAAACATGCGACTTTTGACGCATTGCTTTTTCTTCGACAAAATACGTTACTATGCCTCTATATGATCTCATATTATAGATAGTGTGTTCCCCTTCACTTCCCATAATTCTTAACATATCTTGCCCACCTGAGGTATAATTCCCGGGACTCCCAAAGACCTCACAAAGCAAAGAATTATGGAGGTGGACCATGACAATGCAAGAAGCGATCAAACTGTTCAATAATTATCTCCATTCAAACCATAAAAAACGGACCATTGACAGTTATGTTCATGTGCTTGGCCGGTTTGAAATGATTCACGCGCAGAGGGAGCTGGATTCCATTGGTTCCGATGAAATCTATACCTTTCTGGAAACACTAACGCAGGATCTTGCAAAATCAACCCGAAGACTCCGATATGCCCAGTTAAAATCCTTTTATAACTTCATAATCGACCGGTGTTCGCTGAACATGAGGAATCCATGCAACACGGCGTTGCTCAGAAAATCCTATCGAACGCCAAAGCAGGTGTCGCGCAAGATTCTCGAACGGGAAACGGTGGATGAGATGATCTATAATACGAAAGGACAGAGAGACCGGTTGATATTGGAACTTCAGGCAAGATGCGGATTAAGGATTGGCGAATTGCTGAAGATAAAAGTGTCGGATGTCTCAGATAGAACCATTACCCTGCGAAATCCGAAATCCGGCAAAGAAACAGAACTGGCTTATATGCCGGAGAACGTTTCAAAAAAGCTGACAAAGTATATCAAGGATAATTCCCTGCAAGCTGATGACCGCCCATTTCCCATATGTTATTCAACAGCAAGAACTCTTGTCAGGCGGCGAGGAGAAAAAGTAAATGTCCGTATTTCTCCCCATGATCTCCGGAGATACTCGGCCACTTATGCAAGCAGAAACGGTGTGCCTCTGGAAGTCGTATCGAAGGTAATCTTACGGCACCAGGATTTAAAAACCACGCAGGTCTACCTCGGCAAGATCAGCGATTCCGAAGCGATCCGATGGATGGACATCCTGCATGGGAAGTAGGATTGTCCAGCATAACCAGCAGGAACATTGAGGTCTTTGGGATTCATAAATGCATCTTAACGTCCAATGTGCTTAAGCTTATTCGAGTATATAGATTGTTATTTTACTTCCTTTTCCACAAATCATCGATCTCGGCGATGAAGAAATATGGTGGATCTATCCATCTTATTTATTCAGGTTTTGACAAATCAGCTGATTCTTGATACAAATCCAGCAACAGGAAAATTGATTCCATGATCGATGATATCAAGCAAAAGACTGCAACCGGGCAGTATGAATATTCAAAACATGCGGTTGATCAGACCATCAAACGACGAATCGCCGTCCATGAGATAGCCGAGGCCATTGCATCACAAAGCATGATCATTGAGGATTATCCTGATGACAAGTACGGCCCAAGCTGCTTGATATTAGGCTTTACGGAAGCAGGTCGACCGTTGCATATACAGTGTAGCTATCCAGATCGTTCGCTTGTGAAAATCATAACGGCTTATGAGCCCGATACAGAGCTATGGATCGACTATAAGATCAGGAGGAAATAAAGCGATGGGAAGCGCAATCAAGGAAACATATAGAGAGCAGTACGTAACGTATACGATAGAGATGGATGGGAAATTTTACCTCGTAGAGCATGTTCCAGCCAAGGTATGCTTGGAGACGGGGGAACAGTATTTTGCCCCGGAGACAGTTGATAAAATTCAGAAGATCATCTGGGGGAAAAAAAAGCCGATCAAGTTTATCGAAACGCCTGTTTACGAGTTCGGGTTAGCCGCTACGAGTTCCTAACCACAGATCCCCCCTTTAGGTATGTGAATGGGAGCATAACAAACGATATATAAAATGTCCTGCATTCATCAAATAATATCCTCTCGATATTAACCAAATGTGTATTTTGGGACCGCCGTAAGTCATTATTCTATGAACCGCGCACTCATTCAGTACAAATCAAATCGAGACGCAAAATAACCGGACAAATCTATGAAAATCGTTTTGAAACGAGCACTTCCTTGCCAATCAAAATCCCTTTGCTGTTTTCAATATGACCTTTATTTTCCAAATATCAATTGGACATAAAAAAGGTGACCCTTGTCTAATTAATCGCTCTCTGAGGCAGATCATTCGACCAATGGGTCAAGACGGTCTGCCTGTTTAGTGGCCCACGTAAGCCATTGCTGGAGCTTACTGTCGGGTTTTATTTCTCCGTATTTCTGAATCCCCCATTTCTTAACAGCATCGATGTATGAACGGATCTGCTGGCTTCGCTGCCAAGACGCAACCTCCCTGTCCAGGACCTTCATTTTTTCCTCTTCCTCCCGCCTGATCCTCTCCGATTCTTCCCTCCGGCGCCGTTCCTCCTGCCATTGAAGCTCTCGCCGTTCCCTCTCAGCGCGCAGATGCTTTATGGCTATTGCTGACTTGATCAGGCCTCCGACAAACGAATTCAGACAGTCCTCCAGCCGCTGGTTCTTTCCATCCGACCATGTCTTGCGGATATTCAAGGCATCATCGTTCTTAATCCTCAGGAATAATATCCCATTCGGAGAATAGTCATATTCCTGTGTGCGATACATCCAGGGGTGCTTTTCTTTTTCTTTCATTTGGGCAGCGGTCAATTTTCTCTCGGTGCGGTTGAGGTCTTCATTGAGGGCGAATTTTATAACTTCATCCATGACCGATATGGAAGTGGAAAACGGCGGCTCTTTCGCAACAGATATATCGAACCCCCTGGTCTCCAAGGCTTTGACAAGTGTGTCCATAATGAGCATGGCTCGATCAATACTATCCTGCCCCACGTTTATATCAAGGCAGCCTCGTGCCCTCGGCTGCTTCAAACCTCTATCATCGACCTTAGCCCCTATCAAGCTCCTCTGGGTCATCGCGATCAAGGAATGAGGGGAATCCAACGAAGGCGGAACCGTAATTTTGTTCTCGGGTAGTCTTTCGGCCGTGATTAAGTCACATGTTTCGTGGTCTTGTTCGGCATCCATCCGGGGCTTCGACGTTCTGTTTATATATGTGCCCGTGGCATTTAATTTCTTAGTCGGTCGTAAAGGGGGCACAGGCATCTTCAACCCTTTCTTCTTCATCTGCCAATATCCCCTGCTGGGCACAGGAATTTCCAGCCTCTCGCAGATTTTTCCCAAACCACGATCAGACAGTCCGTACTCCCGTGCAAGCTTGGATACGGGCTCAGACCAGACCATTTTGTATAACTCCTCACGCTTCAGAAAAATTGTTTTATTATCCATCTGTTTCTTCTCCCCGATAAGTTTAATGCGACAAATATACACGTTTTCCGCATCCAAAAGGCTATCATGATAATAATTTTCAAAACATTATATTTTTTTATCACAACTAAGGCATGGTTAGTCGATCAACAAGACGCGCTCAACCGATGCTTGGGCGTTTCTCATTCAAATACAAAGCGTGACTTTGACGATCGTGCCATGGCATTGAATATGGGGGGAAAGTCGCAATTTTCAGAGATTGATTTTTCTGATGACCGAGGGTATCGTCATTTCACTGAACTCATGGAGACGATTATCTTTATGAATATTCTCCATTTTCAG
>CAISJV010000050.1 GCA_903885795.1 uncultured delta proteobacterium
CCTTACTTCCAGCTTGGATGCCTCATTATCGGCGGGATGACCATCATCTCCCTGAAGCACAAGTATGAGAAGATGTACACGGGAGAAGTCGCCGGAGTTTTCGCCCTCTACACAGTGTTGATCGCTCTTTTCACCAATCCGGTCATTGAAGGAATCAAGAATCTGGTTGGCTAAAAGTAGACGAATTCAACGGCAGTACAGCTCATTAATTAAGATAAGACGAGGAAAGGAGGGACGGATCATGGCAACACAGCAAAACGCACAAAAACCCGTGTATCATCAGTATCAGCACATCATGGTCATCAGCAGCTGGGGATTCGTGATTGCCTTTGCTTCCTTCCTCTTCCTGTATCTGGGATTCAAGATTGACCAGTATTTCGGGACAGCGCCCAACTTCATGTTCGGGATGTTCTTCCTGGCCCTCTTCCTGACGATCGGCAGGCTCTATCAGGAAGCTTGGCTGAGACGAAACGAGGTTTGATAATTCTACCGGATAAATAAAGACACGTCTTTTAAAAGTCTGTGTCCCTTAAAAAAGCCCTCTGACTAAACCGGAACGTCAGGGGGCTTTCTGTTTTGTTGGAGAAATATGAGAATATCAGGTTAAAAAAATATAAATTTAGAAATTTTGGAGAAATACTCCAAAACTGGCTTATCTGCCAAGTCGTTGGACGAATGGCAAGACAAAACCCGCTATTTCTAACGGGTTTTGCACTTCTTTGGCGGCGGGTCTATCTAATTCTAAGACTATAACACTGTAATTGTTTAGCTTTACAATATGCTTTTTTCTTAGATACCCCTAAAACTACCCCCAAAAAACAACCACTCATGAAGAAATAAAACCCGTGACTTCTATGTCGGTTCTTTCAATTTACATAAGATGCCTCAGATGTTAACCTGGGAAACGACTCGCTGAAGAACGCTTTTTATATAAGCATTCAATGTCATACCTTCATCAAGGGCATTCACGACCAAGTGCTTATGGAGCTCGGGATCAAGACGGATGTTGAAGGTGCCCTTGAAGGGTTTTTCGGGTTCCCTGCCCTCTTCGACGCACATATCAAGATAATCATCAACTCCATCCCGGAAATCCTTCACAAGATCGTCAACAGTCTTTCCCTCATAGGCGATGTGAGCCTTTTTCATCCCCATAACGCGACCGTAGAAAAGCATATCATCTTGATCGAATTGAACATTCCCGGTGTACCCCTTATGCTGCAAAATATTTTTCATGGTGCAACTCCTATGTCTGTCAAAAATCCCCGTATCGTCTCTACCGTGCCTTTCGATATGACCTTTCCCGGGTGCGGTGCATGAACGTGAAGACTGTAATCACGGCACTTGAATCTTACACGAGACCCCTTGCCCTCTTTCATGATGGCCCCGACCCCTAGAAGCATCAAAACGGTTTCTCGTCAAGAAATATCTGATCTTGTAGGCTTCTCAAAGATCATGGCCATGGTCTTTTTCTGTTTGGCGCTCATGAATCTTTTATGCCAGAAAGGATTACAAAACGCAAACTGATTTATAGTTGCATTGATGAGGTCTATATCATACTATAGCTATCTTATCTAATATAATTAATTTATTAAAATATTGTTTTGTGTGTACCCCTATGTATCCCTTATTTTGGATGCTGCCGCCAAAGATCTTCCCTCGTAGTGCTCAAATAGCTTCGTAGCCTGGACCTTATCCATTCTGGTCAATCCGGCGCGCTCCTTTCTCGCTTTACCCCTCCGGCGTCGCCGTACCCGCCAGTCGATCACAGAGGTCATCAATGTCGCTTTGCAGCCAAGCGCTGGTTCTAACGGATAGTTTGACCGGTTTTGGGAATCTTCCGTCCCTAATGCCGCTCCACCAAGTACTCTTTGAGACGGGGATTATTTCCAGTACCTGTGGCAGCCGTAGAAACACTCGAGCCCTTTTGACTATACTGTCTTGTTGCTCCTTGTTCATGCCCTTGCCCCCCGATCAACACTGGGTTTTCCGGGTTTGTTTCGTCCATGTGATCTACTTTTTAATACATTGTGGGTTGCCCCTACCCTTGAATAAATCCTTTTTTTCTTAATAATCAAATAATTGTAGCATTCTCTGGTGGTCACTATGATTGCTGCTGTGTCCATGACCTACCATCGCAAGTTTGTCTACCAGCCGTTTCTTGCCGGTATCTGATGATAAAAAAAGACATCCTCAAAAACCTCCCTAAAATTCTCCTTTCCCCACTGAAACCCAGGGCCCCAAAGGGGAAAGGAGAAAAATCTCATTAAATTTGGATTTCTCGATATTCCTCACTACCTTTAGGAATTACCGGAAGACTGAAAGGATTAACGAAATTCAATATGTCAATATCCGGACCATCATCACAAGGCCCAAACGGATTTTCCTTAACGACAGATGCTGCCGGTACTGAAGTAGGATCAGGTGCCGGAGGTTCCTTTTTTGCTGCGTATAAAAATGGGTTACCTTTCTTTCCCGCCCCGGTTCTCACAACAGTCCCCGACGCAACAATATTCCGAAGCGCTGCGCTTCGAGCCCCGCTATCGGCTGCGACATGCTGATTCACTGCATTCTCAGAGACAGGTTGTGTTTGAAGCACCAGAAAGCTCACAATGTTCTGCTCCAGCGTCACCGCTGTCGCCATCGCTTGCGAAGCCCCCAGTGAGGTCGTTCTTGTTGTTGCGTCGAATACAAGGACACTTTCCGGGATGTCAACACCATAACGTTGAATAGACATGATACTCCTGTTTTTGCCGTCACTTTTCAAAATTATTGCCGTATCGATGCCGCCGAATATTGCGCTCGATCCAAGGATTCCGTCGCCACCAGACCGATCGCCTTTTGTAGAATGATGGATCACGGTAATGTGAACATTCGCGTCTCGGGCTAAATTATGAATGATATCAATGGCCCGGGACATTTCGCTATAAGAATTCCCGTCCTTAACCGCGATAAACTTGAACAATGGATCAATGACGACCCATACCGGTTTAACTTCCGCTATCATTTTCCGAAGAGCCGATATTGGATCCTCCTTGCCAATTGAGGTACTAATGAAAATAGCTTGCGCACCGGTTGCACCCATATCCCTAAAATGTCTCTTTATTTCACTTCTCTTTTCTTACAGGGCAAGGTAGATAATAGCTCCCTTAGTCGTTTCCCGGCTAAGGAAAATCTCCCCACGGGCAACGTTTAACATGCCTTGTCTCACTAACGTTGTTTTTCCGACCTTCGGCTTCGCGACAATTATGCTCGACCCCCCCATAGAAAAAGTATCTTTGAGTACCCACGGAAGATTTTCTTCCGGTTCGTTCAGGAGGTCTGCCAGTGAGATAAGTGTGGATTTTTTCGCCACGTCACTCAGTATGACGGGGCTGGGGGTAGCGTACCTTTGGAAGAGTCCGGTGACTGTTGCCACAACCTCCGCCTCTGAAAGGGGCGGATGATTCCGGCTATTCCAAGCATGTGCCATTCCGAGAGAGCGGGTCTGGCAAAATTGGACAGGTGCATAAGTGGGAGGATTGCTCTATAATGAATTCCAGGAGGATCATAAAATGAGCAAAAGACCAAGACGGAATCATGCACCGGCGTTCAAGGCCAAGGTGGCGTTGGAGGCC
>CAISJV010000051.1 GCA_903885795.1 uncultured delta proteobacterium
TAAGTACGAGGACATTTACCTGAAGGCATATTCTTCAATGGCGGAGGTGAAAAGCGGACTTGCCAGCTACTTCAAATTCTACAACGAAAAGAGATGGCATAATAACTTTGACAGGAAGACACCTGCTATGGTTTACTTCGGAACACAATCGCAGAGACAGGCTGCAGCATGATCATGAACCAAGGGCAATTTCCCACTTATAAAAACCTGTCTCCTGTCCAAACAACCCCGACCACCTCTATGCTTATTTCCTGTTGATGCTGAGGGCTTCCTTTCCATTTAACCTCCTCAATCATTTCTTGGGGATATTTTGGCGGACATAATTTTTCTCCTTTCTCCTTTTACCCTTAAGACCCAAAGGGGAAAAGGAGAATTTTCATGGGGAGAAAAATTCCTTGAATTTAAAGGTTCTTCTTTGTCTATATGTGTGCGACAAGGAATTAGCCTACATGCGTCCTTGCACAACACCTGGCCTAGAGAATATTTCTATCGGTCAGGTTCGTTAAATACATGTACATGACGTACGTTTAAAATTTTGAAAACCAACTACACTCGTTTTTGCACAGCCTTTGACATAAAGGGAAAGTCGAATCATAACCACAGAGGCCCTGACTATCCGCCAAAAAAGAAAGCCTCCTTTCAGAGGCTCCCTCTAAGGGATCAGCAGTGGACGCTGATTAAGATGTTGCTTCCGCTTGTACAGGACCTTTTTTAAAGGCCATATACTCGCGGTAAGTTTTCATCTCTTCGATCTGCTTCTTGACGTTCACAGCCTCAGCCTCAATTGTTTCACCGACAATTGATCCAGCCGCAGCTCCGAAAAGTCCGTAAGCGATTTTGACCATAATGGTTGGTTGTGGGCTCGAAAGCCATAGCGACCAATACAGCTCCAGCGATTGCTGCAATACCTCTTGCTCCCATAATGAATCCTCCTTAAGGTTGATTTTGGCATCTATATAATTTCTCTATGAGTTTTTTGAATATCAGATTTCTGACATTTACAAAGGCTATCAACAGGCGTAATAGGAACAATCGTCGATATATCTTGCCGATTCCGAGGTTGAAATGCCACTGGCGAATGTAAACGGAACCATGCTCAAATATCAGTTCGATGGACCCGAGAGTGGAGAAGTCGTTATGTTCTCAAATTCTCTGGCGTCAGATTTTACCATATGGAAGTTTCAGGTGCCCATATTGATTGAGGCTGGTTATAGGGTGCTTCTTTATGACGGTCGTGGTCATGGGCAATCAACAGCACCAACTGGACCTTATTCAATTGAAATGCTTACTCTGGAGGCTTTGAAATTGATTGATTTTCTTGGTCTGGAGAAAGTCCATTTCTGCGGCCTTTCCTTAGGGGGAATGATCGGCCAGATGTTGGGCGCCTGCTATGGCAATCGCTTGTACTCCTTGATCCTCTGTGACACGACATCACACATGCCTTTTCCTCTTATATGGAATGAGCGAATCGAAATAGTCCGGAAGAGCGGAATGGCAGTACTATTAGATGCGACAATTGACCGCTGGTTTACCAAGCCCGGTCAAGAGCGTCTGCAGAAAGAGCTTGAAGAAATCCGCAGAATGATTCTGAACACGTCAGTAGAAGGATACTGCGGATGCTGTGCGGCCATCCGTGATCTGGACCTGCGTGAAGCTCTTTCCGATATTTCTACCCGTACAGTTATTATAGTCGGTGAACAGGATCAGGGGACACCTGTATCGGCAGCGGAATTCATCAAAGAGCGAATTGAATCATCAATACTGAGGATAATTCCTGATGCAGCCCATTTCGTTAATATGGAACAAGCCGATATGTTTAATTCCACCATCTTGGAGTTCCTTAGTAATAAATCTGGCAGTGAAAAATGAAGTTGCGATTATTCCTTCAATCTCCTGACCATCGTGATTCATCAACATCAGCTCGCGCCGCTTGCCAAGGTAATGTAAATCATAGAGCGATCTTTCTTGAGAACCTATGGAACTGATTCTGATCAGGCACGGAGAAACAATTTGGAATAAGGAACGTAGAGTCCAAGGCATAAGCGATATAGATTTGAACGATGTCGGTTTATATCAAGCTCAGGCACTTTCATTATCTCTTAAAAATCACGTTATCCATTCGATCTATTCCAGTCCCCTGATCAGGGCCCATAAAACGGCACAGATCATCAACCAATATCACAATGCCCCAATTTACCTGGAATCAGGTCTGATGGAAATGGACCAAGGTGATTTTGAGGGTCTTTCTTTCCAAGAACTGATGTTCTGTGAAAAAGACTTCCTGAAAAAATGGCTGTCTGATCCTGCTTCTGTAAAGATGCCCAATGGGGAATCGTTTATTGAACTGCAAACCCGTGCATGGAAGGTAATA